>BNGT01000038.1 GCA_016860565.1 Candidatus Mesenet longicola
CATTACTAGATATTGCTACTCAAAAGGGCCATACAAAAATAGTAGAGTTACTCACTAAAAATAAGACTAACGTTGATAACAAAGACAAAAACAATCAAACTCAGTTGAGTTCTAATCAAAGTAAAGCAATCTTTCTATCACCTAAGACGGTGGAGCTAGTTGCTGCCATTGTAGAAGGAGATTTTGAATATATAAAAGAAGCTATAGAATTAGGTGTTAATATTAATACTAAAAATAGAGGTGGTAGTACGCTTCTTTTTTTGGCTGCTTATAATGGCCATGAAGAAATAGTTAATTTTTTAATTACAAGCGGAGCTGATGTCAATATTGAAGATCGGTGTGGCTATACAGTGTTACATATTGTTGCTAATACAGGACTTGTAGAGGTGACTAAATTACTAATTGATGGTGGAGCTGATGTTAATGCTATAAACCAAAATAGTGGCTGTACACCTCTTATTTTAGCCGTTCAAGAAGGCCACCTAGCAATAATGAAGCTATTAATTGAAAGTGGAGCTGACGTTGATATTAGAGGTCGAGAAAGTAATACAATACTACATTTTACAGTTTATAATGGTCACAAAGAGGCAGTAGAATACCTAATTGAAATTGGATGTGATATTGATGCTAAAAATAAAGAAGGTTATACAGCATTAGATATCGCTATTCAAAAGAGCCATATAGAAATAGTAGAGTTACTCACTAAAAATAAGATTTACGTTGATAGTAAGGATGAGGATGATTATATTTCACTCAACTCTTGCCAAAGTGAGACAATCTCTTTACCTGAAGTAACAATAGAACTATTTTCTGCTGCTGTAGATGGAGATTTTGAGTATGTAGAATATGCTGTAGAATTAGGTATTGATGTCAATACTCAAAATAAATACGGCAGCACACCACTTTTTCTAGCTGCTTACAATGGCCATGCAGAAATAGTGGAATTTCTTATCAAAAGTGGAGCCAAAGTTAATGCTACAAACCAAAGTGGAGACACACCTCTCATCTTGGCTGTTCAAGAAGGACATTTAGAAGTAGTGAAGCTATTAATTAAAAACGGAGCTGATATTCATATCAGAGATCAAGAAGGTAATACGATACTACATCTTGCAGTTTATAATGGTCATGAAGAAATAGTAAAGTTTCTTATTGAGAGGAAATTCGACATCAACGTTAAAAAGCAAAATGGCTATACAGCATTACATACTGCTGCACAAATAGGTGATGTAGAAATGATAAAATTACTCATTGAAAATGGAGCTGATATTAACATAACAAATAATGATGGCTGCAAACCTATTCACATAGCTGCTTTAAGTGGACAGAAAAAAGCATTAGAGTTTTTGAAAAGCAAAAATACTGGCATTGGTAGTAGCAATGATAACAATAAACTATTTCATATAATAAAATATGATGATGTTCTAGAAAATCCCATCAAAGGATATGATGAACTATTTGAGCAAAGTAATGGCAATACGTTAAATTATATAACACCAAGTCATATCTTCAAAATTCCATTTTTAGTAGAAATATTTAAGGAAAATACAAAACTTACTGATCTATCCAAAGGGATATGTGTATTGTTTGCTAATTTTATCAGCTTTTTGAATTTTAATAAGAAAGAAAATTTTGATGAATTATATGATCTTATAAATTCTAATTATAGAGAACTAAATGAGGAAAATTTAAAAAAGTTTCTAGAAGGAAAATTAGAAGATAGAAAAACAAAAGAAATATTTGAATTCATTCAAGCAATAGTAAAATACTTTCCTCTCTTAAATACTGGAAATGTCGTTTATTGTGACAACTGTGATAACCTACTACCACAAGAGCTTCTAGCTCGTGATATTTCAGATAATGAATATGATATGCAATTTTACCGAACTGTCATAAATAAGTCAGCAATTCTAAGAATTTTAAAAAATCTAGAAAGAGAAGATAATATATTATGCATAATTGCTAAGATAACCAAAGATGAAATTGATCATGCTATCTCAATCACAAAGACTTGCGAAAGTAGATATATACTTTTTGATATTAATAAACCAAATGTTTTAGAACTTTCATCAGAAGAAGAAGTATGTGATATTATAGAACTTGCTTCAAATAGATACTATGAAGGGCTAAACTGTTTTCCAGGCATTGAATTTATAAACTCAACAAAAACAGTAAAAAAAATTATAGAGCACTATGCATTTAAGCATAAAATGTATGAGAGTGAAAACAGGCCTAACTACATAAGTTCGATAGATAGCACAAAAAAGCCTAAATCGCAAAATAAGGTTTCTAAAAATCTGACTGTTTTATTTATGTCATTATGTGCTGTATCAGCATTAGCATTAATTGTAATGTGCAGTGTAGGTCATATAGATAAACTACCTAAAACGTTTGTTGGTGCTGTGGCAGGAGCGCTATTTACTATGGGGGTAATCAGTATGATCTTATGGCTCCAACCATCAAATAAGCTAGATAAAGCAATGTTATCACATAATCAAAAGAAATGCTTATGATGTGAGAATTAGTAAACCTTTTTAAGGTGTCATATCTTCCCCTATAAACTCAAAGTCTTTATTAAAGAACTATATATTAACGGTAGTGCTTCAAAAAGTGTTGAGATTATTTATAAATATGTCAAATTTAGCAACTTATACGATCATTTTAACAGGGGGTATATATGCTAGGTCAATCTTCTTCAAGATACAAGAATGTGCTAAATTCTCCTTCTCAAGCTGCAAAGATTAAAAATCTTGATTTATTTAAAGATAAAATAAAAGAAGAAATAAAGAAAAAAAATCACTGTAAATCATATTTGAAACCTGATTCTATTAAAGAATATAATAAATTTTCTTTAGAATTTAGAGATTTTAGTTTAGATATGGCACTTCTTTTGCTTCAAGATAATGCAGAAGTACAAACAATTAAAGAAAAATTGATAAAGCTTAAAAACAATACTAAGGGAACGCATTCTATTAAATCAGGTAAAAGAACAGTTTATCTTCAAGGAGAAGATATTAAAGCATTTGAAAAACGGGTAGAGAGATATATTAAATATGAAAGTATGCAATGCCAAGTTACTTACTCTAAAATTGAAGATTCAGGTGATTTGCTGCTTCATAATGTTGAAAATGCAATCTACTACATTTATCACTACTTTACTAAAGCACTAGATTTGCAAAAAAAGGATAGGAAAAAAGAAGCAGAGAAAAATAAGGAAAGTGAAACCATAAATAGTTGTGAACAAACCTCTCTAAACGAGAAAAAAGATAATGCGTTGGAGAACAATAGTAGTAATTTAAGTGCAAAGCAGGATTTTTTATTTGATAACATGACTAATGAGACTGATAGTTCAAAAAAGGGGATTGATAGTAGTTGCCAAGATAGCTCTATTGACAGTACCAGTGAAATAACTCTACTTAAAGAACAAGTAAATCAGCTTAGTAGGGAAAATACTCAACTAAAAAATAATCAAAATAATATGAAGCAACAGATGAACAAAGATGAAATTAATGCTCTGCTTAAAAGTAAAAGCGAATTAGAACATAAAATTTTACAGCTACAAGAGCAACTTGCAGACATGGAAAGTATGAAAAATATTATGTCATGCATGCAGGAAGAGAATAGACAGCTTTAAAAAGAAGCTAAGGAAAATGATTTCAGAAAGGATAAAAAGATAGAACATTTGGCAAAGGAAAACAGCCTATTATCTAATAAAAAAAGTCAGCCTAATAAGGAAGCTGAAAGATTAAAAAGTGAACTTGAAGAAAGGAAAGAACAGATAAAATATTTGCAAAAGGATGTCGATGATTCAGCAGAAGAAAACAGCAAACTTGTTAAAGCAAAACGTCAATTAGAAGGTGCAAGAGATAACTTTATTGACAGTGATAATCGAATCACCCAAGAAAATACTCAATTACAGAATGAGCTAAAGGATACGCATCAGCAATTGAAAAAATGTGAAAGTGAAAATAATGAACTGCAGATAAAGCTGCAAGAATTTGAAAGCAAAAACAAAGAGCTAGAAATTGAGATTCGAGAAAATAAAGTTCAAGAGCTGGAAGAACTAAAAAGTACAACTAACGATCTAAATACAAGCCTAGAAAAATTTGAAGACATACGTGCCCAGTTGTGTGAAGAAATAGAAGAATTGAAGCAGGGGTTGGATAATGCACAGCAAAACTTGACTGAAAAAATTAATGAACTTGAAGGCACAAAAGCTCAGTTTGCAAAATTGCAACAAGATTTAGATATGAAGATTAGCGAAGTAATCGAACTCAAAGGTAGAACAAATAGTGCAAAACAACACTTGGATGCAGAGATTAAGGAATCCATAAATATAAAAGTTCAACTTGAAAAGCTACGACAAGAATTAACAGAAAAAACCGAAGAACTTGAAAACGTAAGTAAAAAGTTAGATGGTGTAAATCAAAAGATTTCACTGTTAGAACATGAGCGTGATGATGCCCGGCAACAGCTTAAGGTACTTCAAAATGAAAATAAAGAATTGAAAAACAAAAACAAAGAAGCCTCAACAGTAAATACTCAAGGAATAAAGGGCCAAGTAAATTATACCTCTACTTCTTTTATATTGTTTGGAGTATGTACTGTTGGTGTAAATTTAACAATACCTTACTTAGCAGCATGTATCATACTTGCTATAGCTGCATCAACTTTTCTTGTAGCAGGGCTTTACTGTTCATATAAAGTAAATACAGCACTTAGCGATGTTAAGACTGATCAACAAAATAAGCCATTACTTGAAAGTAGTATTTAGAGTTTTATCTATGAGCAATCCTAAAAGTACAATATAAACCCTAAATTCAAGAAAAGGTAGTGTAATGAGGGGGGAGCACTTTTGGCAGTTTAAAGAAATTGATAATTTGTATAAATTTAATAATTTAAACTATACTGCTAATTAATTTACATGTATTTAATCAAGAAATCGCTGCCTCATCGCTTTTAACATATTCAGGAATAAGCTCATTTTCAAAAGTAACATATGAACTTACGCTTGAATTTTTACCCTTCTCTTCATTAACTTTTCCATAAGCTTTCATTATCGCAAAACATGCAATTGCAGCAACTGTAACCTCAACAAAAATACCAGCAGCAATGATAGGATTAAATTCTACTATACCAGCCGATAAAGCTACTGCAGCGTAAATTCCCATTGCTATAAATGGAGAAGCTATCATAGCACCATATGCAGCCTTTTTCATTGGATTTGCTTTATGTGATGTTGGTTTAAAATTTAAATCTTCTATAGAATAAAAATTCTCTGTTATTAAAGGTCGTATCTCAAGTTGTTGTATATCTTCTATTTCATCACATTCTTGTTTATTGATGGGATGCAAATTGCTGACTACTTCAGTGTTTAGATAACTACTATCCTCATCATCATACATTACATTTATGTCAGAATTAGCCTTGTAATAACCCACTTTACTAGCGCTGTCATTACTCAGCTCACCTTTGATTTCTTTTTTTATTAAAGTTGTTCTTTCGATAGGTATTCTATCAAATTTATCAGAAGTACTAAAAGGTAACTTATCACCAAATGTATTTAAAAAATCGTGTACAAAAGTATTTTCATGTACACCTAGAGGAATTAATCTACCTCCTGGTCCTCCTACTCCCTTATAACACATAGGTTTTCCTTTTTTTGGTCTATTATCTTCAAAAGCAAATAACTCTTCTATGGTAAGCAAAGCTACATCTTTAAATTTTTTAGGATTAATTTTTTTTATTAACTCTTGAATGAATATTTGATGTTCTTTGAAAGTCACCACTATTCTAATATTCACTCGTTCATATCCAGTTTCTCCACTAATACTTGAATCTACTCCTACCCCTCCAATTCCATCTCCAATAATAACTACTGGAATACTGGATAAACCTTCATATATCTCACTCATTGAATCTGATTCTAAAACTTCTTTCAATTCTTGTATTACACTTTTATTTCCCCATTTTTTTAACAGCTTTTCCTCAGACTTATTACAACTACATCTACGTGAACTAAAAATTGTGAATTCATTGCCTGGATCAGATTTCGATACACTGTGCATAAGGTCAGAACATTTTTCTTTTAGCAACTTTTCCTTGAACTCATTATAATTATATTTATATGATTCTACTGACATCCTCGCATAATTAAATACTTCTGCTAATGCTGAATCTTTAGATCCTAACCAAACAGTTGATACATAGTTTTGGCTTATAGTGTTTGGATAAGAAGTATATCTATAGAATTTTGCTTTTTCTTTTTCAGATATTAATTCACCTGCACCTATAGGTATTCCCCTTACTTTCATTGCAAATTTGGGTAATAACTGTAAATTAGTGAGTGCAAATGCTGAGAATACTGTCCATGCATTAGTACCATGAGCACAAATAGTCTTCAAATTAGCTACATCGCTTCTTCCTAGATTAATGTCCGGATGCTTTGTTATAAATTCTTTATAATTATCGATTAATCTTTTTTCAGTAGGTGTTTTTGTTGCTGATTTACTATATTTCCTGTAAAATTCTTGAAACTTTACCAGCTGTGGCAAAGCTTCATTAAATACATTGATCCCTTGTTGTTCCTCATCAAATGCAAGTTTGCTATCTTCAAATTCTAAACTTTTATTATTCAGATCACCGTCTTGAATTACGTTACTTTTCATATATTCCCCATTAAAAATTTTTGACTCACTTAAGCAAACATCACTCTCAATTGAAAAATCTTCTTTTATTTCTTGAGCTACTGGCGTGAGTTTTTGATTATTATCATTCGTTAAACTCAGTTCATTTACCTTTTTAATAAGATGATGAATTTGCTTTTTATTTTCATCATGTACATTAGTAAGCAAAATTGCTATTTCTCTGCGAACATGGCTACTATCCTTAATTTTCAACTCTTTTGCTAATTGGAGAGGCGTTCTTCCATCTTTATCCTTAGCATGAATATGAGCACCTTTGCTAATGAGTAGTTTAACTATACGCAAATCACCATCTTCAACAGCATAATGCAATTGCGTAAAACCAAGTTCATCTTTTTTGTTAATATCAAAATCATTATAGAGAGAAGCTTTAACTACATGAATTCTTTCATTTAAGCTACCTTCTGCTGCTTTGCTTACAGCTTCTATTCTTTCAAGACTTGGTACATTATAGTATAATCTGTAATCTCTACAGAAGGAGTAGTGTTTAGACTTACAACACTATTGTGTGTTACATTACTATGAAGAGCTTGTTGATTATATCTTTCTTTATAGAAAGGGCTATCTACCTTCTTTTTTGATTTAGTACTAACAGTTTTATGATTGTGGTGAGGAGAATGATTTTCAATGTTCTCCTTATTCCTCCTACTTTTTGATGTATTACTTTTTTGTTGCTCCCGTACTATTTTACTACTGTATTGTTGTTCTACTGGTTGCTGTGAGTTTAGTTCTATAGCCTGTAATATTTTTTCACCAGAACCTTGCATCTACTTCCCCCTATTGCTTAAATCTTTATTAATATGATTAATTTAATATATAATTTATTATTATTTGACAAGATAAATTATTTAATTTTTAAAAGAATTACTGATATTTTTTTACTCTTAACAGCGCATACAGCTAAACAAATTGATAAATTTAGAAAAACACCAAATGGAATATTTAATTTCGTAATTTTTATTTATTATTTTTTCGTTTGACTTTTTTAGATTTCTATTTTTACATTAATGATATACAAAACACGTTTCTTCCGTTTGTACACATACGTCTGAGAATGATTTCACTACATCTCCTTCATGACTGAGCCTTTGAAATGTGCGATTAAAATCTTCCATATTAACTGTAGACCGTCCTTGTTCAACTGCACAAATTTTCGCCTCATTCACCAATTGTTCCAACTCAGCTCCCGAATACCCTTGAGTTTTTTCTGCAATGTCTTTAAGATTTAGCTTCTGATCAGTGTCCGTATCTCGCATATAAAGCTCCAATATCTTTTGTCTCGCTTTCATATTTGGATTAGATACAAAAACTTTCTGACCTAAGCGTCCAGGTCTAATAAGTGCTGGATCTATATCGTCGATAAGGTTAGTTGCACCAATCACTATTATATCTTTTCTACTCTCAAATCCGTCTATTGCAGTTAATAACTGTGTTAAACTCTCTCGACAATGATAAGCTGAGTTGTTAATGAAACCCCCACTTCGCTTTGGAGCAACTGCATCTATTTCATCTATAAAGACTATACAAGGGGAATATTTCTTTGCCATTTCAAAAAGCTTACGTACAGCGTGCGCACCATGACCAATATATACTCCAATAAGTTCAGAACCTGAAATACTTATGAAATTCATATTCGATTCTCCTGCAACTGCACGAGCAATAAGAGTTTTGCCATTCCCAGGTGGGCCATATAATATGTAACCTCCCAGTGAGTTGATACTTTTATTCTTAAACATCTTGCGCATTTCTTCTGTCATTTGGTTGCAGCAAACCATCCGTAATCGTTGTTTTAAGGAGTCATCTACTACAACATCAGCAAATGTTATCTTTTTATCACCTGAATTAGCTAATTCTATCGAAATAGGCAACTCTACTTCCTTCATTTTACTGAATACTTGATCATATACGAACCATGCCATAAAGAGCAAAGCAGTTAATAACGCAATAGGCATAGCCTCATTGATATAACGTGCAGCCACCTCATAGCCTTTATTGAGCAAAATTGAGTGTAAATAGGCAAGTAAAAAAGTGATAGAGACGATAATTGCTATGCATATTAAACATAATAGAATTCTTTTTAATAATTCTGAATTTTTAACTACTTTCATCTTTAGTGCCCCCTATATCAATGAATATTATTAACTAATTTTTTAAATCTTTTTATTTATTATTCTATATATTAATATAGACATATTGTCACAATGTCAATTTTCCCACAAAAACTTCCTTTTTAGTGTCACATAGAATTCAAATATTTACTTTACTCTCAAAACTGTGAGAAAATACCCATATTTTAGAGAAAAAGAGCTAAAAATGTTGTATTATGGAAAACAAAACATGGAGTTATTTGAGGCATAATTGGATACCAAGGTATACATGTATACCGAATAAAGTAGGCTACTGTAGCAGATTTAATATCATACTAAAATTAGAATAGAGAAAAGTTCGTATAGGTTGCTATGGTGGGTAGTGACAGACTTGAACTGTCGACCTCCTTGGTGTAAACCAGATGCTCTACTAACTGAGCTATGCTCCCATATTAAATATAGTAACAAACTCAAATTACTATTTTAGTAACTAATTATGTTAATGATAAAGCACCTAAATGAGTAGGCAAGAAAAACTTGTTTTTCAACATAGTAAAAAAATTACTTTATAAGCAGTAGAAAACAATGCTTAATTAAAAAGATATGATAAAAATTGAAGAACCAACAATTTGCAGTATTGGTTCTTCAAAAAAGCATTATATTATCGCTTCCATGCAATGATATTGATTGCATTGATCATCTAACCAATCTGTAAATTTATCACAATTATCAACCTTATGCATATAATCCCATATCTCTCTAAATTTATCCATATTGCCTGTTAAAGAATAGTTAACAATATCCTGAATCATTTTAGGATTCTTATCAGACAAGAATTTGAATATAGCTGTTCCTATTATATAATGGTAATCCTCAGTTTTAGAAAAATCAGATGTACTTGAGCCATAATACATATCTGAAAACTTTGCATTGTCAGATTTCAGCGCTTTGATGCTTTTTTGTATAATTTCTCTATCATACAAAGCATCAATTTCTTGACCTAATGCTTTGCCTGCAAATGCATCAGCCATGCCTTCAGTAACTGATGTAGATAAATATCCTTTACGTTCTACTACGTTTTGTATACAGTGAACAAATTCATGTGCAAGAGTAAAATAATCTATATCATCAAAAGGAACATGCGAAAGCTCCTTAGGACCTTGATAAATTAAAACATCAGAAGCTGTAAGTAGGCCGTTCTTTTGAGAAGAAGTGATACCAGCGGTATTTGCTGCATCGTAATTATATGAGCTTTTTAATATATCAACATATTGCTCGCGATCTTCAAATAAGAACATACGAAAATTGGTATCTACATCCTTTGGAACCATGTTATATTCTGTGCACACTTTAAAAGTATCATTAATGACTTTTTCAATTTTTGCTAATTCTTCAGAATTAACGTTCGAGTGAAATAGTTCCACCTTAATTTTGCTACCATCAACACTAATAGTGTGCTTATTTGGTAGCTTTTCATCTATTGCATTTTCAATATCATCGCGAAATTGATAATCTGGCTGATCTTTAAATTGAGATTTTAGCTTATCATGCAAAAATGCGCCAAGACCAGAAAAAAGATGTGTTTCATCTATAAAAAAACTCATATATCCCCTAAATAAATATTATTGATAAGTATATAAGGTTCAAAGATGAATTTTGAATAAAACAGAGGTGTTTTTGCAACTTATTCAACTAATTACTTAGATATATTACATTAGACTTCTTTCAAAACTCGCTTGTGAGATGCAAGTGCTAGAGAATAGAAAATCATAGAATGTTGTGTAACTTAGAATTACTTATATATCTAAAAATCTTATTCTATATGATCCAGTTTAGAGGCAACATAAAAGAGTATCTGTTTAAGAGAGTGGTTTAAGAAATGATAGATAGGAGGTTATAAAAAGGATTTAGCCTATTTTGTTTCCATATTAAGAAATTATTCGTTCAAGGAACGTATTTCCCTGCTTTTATTGTATAAAATATGAATTTTTGTGATTAGAATCTTGATTTCCTAAATTAAGATTTAGCATTACTTACAATCAAACACTAAAGCAACTTTGTTGCCAGGATAACGTTCTATTTTTTGTGCTAGCTCTAACTCCAATAGTGCTACTAATACTATTTCAGTGCGCACCCCACTTACTGCAATGATTTCATCTATATCAGTTGGCATAGAATCGATGCAACTTAAAACAATGGCTTTTGCTTTTTGCACTTCTGTATCTGTAACATCAGCATACTCATCATTACCATAATTAGTGGCATCGTCAAACAAGCTATTTTGAATAGTGCAACTAAAATGAATACCATCTATTATATCATCAACAGATTCTACAAGCTTGGCACCTTTTTTAATTAAGTTATTACTTCCACCACAACGAGGATCCAAAGGAGATCCAGGCACTGCAAAGACCTCCTTGTTTTGCTCTAAAGCAAAGTTTGCAGTGATCAAAGAACCTGAACGTTTAGATGCCTCAATTAAAACAATACCAAGGGATAATCCAGATATAATGCGATTTCTTTGTGGGAAATACTGTGGTTTTGGTTTAGTCGAAAAAGGTAGCTCAGTAATTATTAAACCATTGTTCTCTGCTATTTTGTTATATAGATGCAAGTTCTCCTTAGGATAAACAACGTCAATACCAGCAGCTGTAACTGCAATGGTTGGATGATTTTGAAATATTATACTATTTACTGCAGTGTCAATGCCACTTGCCAGACCAGAAATTGTGATAAATCCAGCTTGACTTAAATCATACGCTAGCTTATTTGCAAAATTCCTACCATTTATAGAGGAATTACGTCCACCAACAATTGCAATTATATTCTTCTTAAGTAAAGAAATGTCTCCAAGCACTGTAATAATAGGAGGAAAGTCAGCAATTTTTCTTAGACTTTCTGGATAATCAGGTTCGCATGCTGCTATAACTTTAGCTCCTATTGCTTTTACGCTTTCTAATTCTTTTTCTGCTTCTTCTATTGTACATATTTTTGATATTTTGTTATTTGCACCAGAGTTGCTTATAAGAGTTGGTAGATGCTCTAATACATTCTTTGGTGTTTTGTATACTTTTAAAAAAGCGAAAAAAGTTACAGGACCTATATTTACAGTGCGGATAAGACGCAGCCACGCAATTAACTCATCGTGACTTAATTGTTTTATTTGCATATAAGTACGAATTTTAGCTTATGAAATACGAGAATCCCTTCTATATCTATTAGAGATTAGTTTTTAAAATTTCACAAAACTCCTAAAAAACATAAAATGTTCTTTAGGAGTTGTATTAAGCTATATAATTTGATTGTCGCTTTCTATAAGTATAGAACAAATCTCAGCATTTTTATCTTCTGTGCAAACCATATGACAAAACTGATACTCCTCTTCGGGTGTAAGACCAGATTCTGATTTTTGAAGATTTAAAATACAAATTTTAACATCTTCTTCTGAAGGGTAAAAAATATCTTCAGGGTAAGCAATATCCTCTTCTGTGATAATAGCTAATTGATCAATTTCATTAATACCTAACATATATTACCTTTTTATTGGGAAGAAAGTAAATGCTTAACTTAATATATAAATAAAGTCAATTAAAATATTTATATATAAAAGGTATAATTTTTCATATCATGCTAAAATTGTAATCAATATGTGCAAGGAAATACAATATTTACGACATCATTGTTACCATCTTTAATATTAGCGTTATAACTTTTGAGTAACAAATGTAGGAAATAAGCGTTTATATTTTTTGTATCTAATTGATTATTGTTTACATTCTCCAAGGCTGTTTTAAGTACTGAGCTTATATTCTCACCTTGTTTAATTATCTCTACAGCCATTGCTATTTTGCTATCTGCTTCTTTTATTGTTAACAAAGTTGTACTACCGCTTGTTATTTTGTAGTTTATCAGTATTGCTATATTAGCAATGACTTTGTTTATTTTGCTAATTAAACCTTCATCTTCTACATCCAAATTTTCTATACCCCACTCAACTGCAATTTTTTTATAAGATAGGTAATTTATAATATTATTTTTTGTTTCTGCAAAATTTGAGTTACTTTCTGAAAAACTGTATGCTTGCCGCATTATTTTAAACTTATGTAGCAGTGAATTAGAACCATCTCTTAGAATGGATAAGGATTCTTCTTCTACACTGTCACTTTCAAAAAACTCTACACTGTTTATTATACCATTCATTGGACTGGCAAAGTCATGAAATAAACGTGCAGTTATAAGCTCAACAACAGATAATAAGATGTCTCGATCCATTTCTAAGATGTAGGAGCTAGTTATATAATTGTCAATTCCTCATTGATTCTTGCTATGTTTTTATTACAATCAATTAATACTATTTTAATAATTTTATGCGGACTTACCTAGAATCTGGAGTGAATGTTGAACTGGGTAATCAGTTAGTAAAAAAAATTAAACCAATCGCTAAATCAACCTTTAGAGATGAAGTAATTGGTGGTATAGGATCTTTTGCTGCACTGTTTGATTTTACTGCATTATGTAAAAAATATAAAAATCCTGCACTGGTTTCTTCCACCGATGGTGTTGGTACAAAATTGCTTATAGCTGAAGAGATGGGTAAACATGACACTATTGGTATTGATCTGGTAGCCATGTGTGTGAATGATATACTAGCCCAAGGAGCAGAACCTTTGTTTTTCCTTGATTATTTTTCAGCAGGTAGTCTCAATGAAGAGATAGTATTATCTGTAATAAATGGTATTGGTATTGGCTGTAAAGAAGCAAAAATGGCGTTAATTGGTGGAGAGACAGCCGAAATGCCCAGCATGTACAGAAAAGACGTATATGACCTAGCAGGATTTGCAGTTGGGGTAGTAGATAAGGACAAAATTTTGCCGCAAAACATAACTGTAGGTGATGCTATAATTGGTGTGCATTCCAGCGGAATCCACTCTAATGGGTTTTCTTTAGTCCGAAACATAATCAAAAACTGTGGTATAAGTTATAGTGATTTATCTCCTTGGCATGAAAAGTCATGGGGGAAGATTTTACTGGAGCCAACAAAGATTTATGTAAACTCTCTGCTGCCTATCATGTCTCAAATTAAGGGTATTGCTCACATCACAGGAGGAGGATTAATAGATAATATACCGAGAATCCTGCCCAATCATTTAGCAGCAGAGATAGATTCTTGGCAGTGGCCAGAAATTTTTACCTGGCTCAGCAAAGAAGGTAAAGTAGCAAAAGAAGAAATGTTAAAAACATTTAACTGTGGCATAGGGATGGTGCTAGTGATAGCACAAGATAATATAGCTGATGTTTGTGATAGCTTAATTAAAAGTGGAGAAACAGTTAGCACTATCGGTAAGATCATTGAAAAGCCTACAGATAATGCTAAGAGTGTTATTTTTACTTGATTATCTGGTATTTCTCTTTATTTAAGCTTACTAAATTTTTAAAAAAGGTTTTTACTCTAGATACAAGCCGTGTCCATTTATTCGAATGGTATAAGAAAGGATAGATAGTGAAAAGTTCATTGTTTCCATGTTAAGAAGTTATCTGCTCAAGGAATGCATTTCCCCGCTTCGATTGTGTAAAATATGAATTTTTGCGATATAATGACGAATTTGTCATTCAGAGTGGAATATTTTCTGGGTTATATAAAATGTACTAAGCACCACTTAATATGACAATTAGAAGAATTAAAATAAGAATCTTGATTTAATATTTTTCTAGAAAGCAATATATCAAGCCGAAGAACCGGCTATGTATAGCTCTTCTCATAATAGTCAGAATAAAAAAGCAGAATCAACAGCTTGACGGAAAGACTTAAAAATAGGGATATTTTTTCTAGCTCTGTTCTTTATAGCAAACCACTGATGCTCAATTTTGTTAAAGTCTGGAGAATATGGAGGAAGATAAAGAATTTCAGCACCAACTCCTTTAGCAAGATTATCTATTTTTTTAGATTTATGAAAAGTAGCGTTATCAAGAATTACAGTTTGGCCAGACCTTAAAATTGGAGTTAAAAAC
>BNGT01000039.1 GCA_016860565.1 Candidatus Mesenet longicola
CCTATGTATTGTGCGAAAATTAATATTACCCCAGAGTTCAGCCATTTCCGATAGTGTTTTTCCACCATGTTTCTTCGCAAACTCAGCAAACGCACCCCAGTCAGTAATTTTATGATTATAACCTCCAGTTCCAAGTTTTTTTGATTGAAAACCCCCTGTTTCCTTACGTCTTTGCTGCCATTCATACAATTTCCTATCTTAAACCTCTGACCAACAGATGCTCTACTTTCTCCTTCATCCACATTGCCTTTTTCCTTAAATCATAACTGTACGGTGCTTGCCTCCTAAATCTTTATTTTATCTCATTCGGATCCTTAATGGAATGGCTATAACTGATAACATAGAACCTTCTTCTAAAAAGGATGAAATAAAAGATTTGAGTAAATTTACCGAATTTTTACAAAAAGATCAAAACTGATCGAATAATTAAAAGGTTTGGGGAAATATGCAAAATACTTAAAAAAATGGATATAAAAAAACCTTTCTCTATCAGGAAAGGTAGAAAGTTTATAGAAAAAGTAGCAGAGCAGAGATGAATCAGGTATTGAGGACAATGAATTTTATACCTATAGTTGGACTAAAAAAGGAGAAATGCCAATAAACCTGCATTTAAGAGAAAAAAGATTAGTATAATTGGAGCTTTAAACGCAGGAAAAATTAAAGCACCGTTTTCAATACTGCAGCAAGATTGATAATTCCATAAGTCTAAAATTGAAATGCTGGATGCAAATTTTTCCACCCTGATCTCAATCCAATTTTTGGTTTGCAATTAAGCATTCAGAAAGACTTTACATCTTTGTTGGATACATATTTTATCTTATCTTTCTGTGTTAGTTGTTTATAGCTGTAGGAAAATATGCTATTTGAAACCATTCTCAACCAAAATCTTCATTTTTAACCAAATAAAAACCTCTTTCTTCCGAGTATATTATTTGCTTACTTTGGAAAAACATCAATTACCACCAGCTAAAGTTAGTGGTTTGCTTATAAAGCAAATAGCACATTTCTCTACTGCTATTTCATCTACCTGTTTAGTACAAAGTACTACTTTAAACCAAACATATTATATATTTGTAATCCATAAAATTACTTAAAATACTAAACCTTAAGGCGATGGTCACTTACCTAACTACATAAATTCATGTATTAAGTTAAATATTTAGAGTTAATTGTAATAAAGCCATGGGTTAAGTCACACGTCCATACAGTTGCTTTGCTTTGGCCGTCACTTAGGTCGACTTCAATCTCAATGTTACTTCCTTTCATATGTTCTGTAACTAGATGTTCAGCATACTTTATACTTAATTCACCATTTTCTACTATCTGAACGTTACCGATCTTTATTGCAATCTTATTTTTATCAAACTTTATTTCTGCTTTACCAAGAGCCATAACTATTCTACCCCAATTAGCGTCTCCACCAGCAATTGCAGTTTTTACAAGCGGAGAATTTGCAACTGAAAGAGCTAGTTGTTTTGCCGATAAAACAGATGATGTACCCTTTACTGTTATTGTAATAAATTTGCTTGCACCTTCCCCATCTTTGACAATAAGGTGTGCCATTTCTATTAACATTTCTTTTAATATTGACTTAAAATTGCTAAATTTTGGATCATCAAATGAGTCTACTTGCTCATTATCTGCACAACCTGTTGCAAAGATAAGCAGAGTATCACTGGTCGAAGTATCACCTTCAACTGTTATGCTGTTAAACGATATAGGCACATATTCATCTAACATTTGCTGCAGAAGTCTAGCTGAAATATTAGCATCAGTAACTACATAGGAGAGCATTGTTGCCATATTGGGTGCAATCATACCTGAACCTTTACATATTCCATTTATGGTTACCTCAACACCATCTATTTCTGTTTTTCTGGTTACCATTTTATGATATGTATCGGTAGTCATAATGGAGATAGCTGCATCTTCCCATAGGTTTACACTTAGATTTTTTGCAGCTCTCTCTATTGCAATTTTCATTTTATCTAGTGGAAGAGGTTTGCCGATTACTCCTGTTGAAGAAAAATATACTTCTTCTCCCTTACATTGAAATAGATCAGTACATAAGTTAACTATCTCTTCTACTGCCTTATATCCCGCACTGCCATTGGCAACATTAGCATTACCTGAATTTACAATCAGTACTCTAGCCTTGCCAAAATGCAGGATTTTTCGGCAATGTTCAATATTACTACTTGCAGCATATGACGTAGTAAAAACACCAGCAACAGAAGTATCTTGGGTAAATTCCATAATTAGTATATCATTTTTATCAGAGCTTCTAATTCCTGCTTTTGCTACAGCCATTTTGATACCTTTAATTTTAGGCATCTCTGGAAAATTTTTAGGATAAAAAGGAGATTTCGGTATTTTCATAAAATTATAACATATAGATTGTTTCAGTATAATACAAATCACACTTTTTGTTGAATATTAAGATGATTGATTTTATTACTAAATAAGTATATTATATAATAATATTAATAGGGGAATCAATAGTGTCAGCATCAGAAGAACGCAAAAAATACCTGTGGGAAAAATTTATATATGCAGCTAAAAGTTTTGGTAAAGCTGGCACGAGATCAGATTATCCTGGAGTACCTAAAGAACAGCAATTATCTATTGATCTGGGAAATAAGAAATCATTTAGCATTATAGGTAAAATACTTAATTGGATAGAAAATAAACTCAAATTCCTTTTTCCACGCTATAATCTTTTTACAGAAGTAGGAACAGAGGAAAGGAAGGTCATTGCAACTAATACCAAAGTTAAGTATTTTTCTCAAGAAGAACAATTTGAACATGCTTTATATATCGATGAAGAAAATAAAGATCTAAAACTATATAGCTTAAAAGGTAAGTTATATGATACGCGTGGTAAAATTAGCAAAACAAGAAAGGATTGTGTAGCTTATGTGATAACTCTTGATGGTAAACTAGTGGTGCATGAGCATATTGACGTTGGTAAATCAGAATATGCTTACCGCCATTCAACGCTTGCAGGCGGTAAACCTGTTATTTGCTCTGGATTAATGAAAGTAATAGATGGTAAAATTGCTTATATAGACAACAACAGTGGGCATTATAAGCCGAAGGAGGCAAATTTATATAATGCAATAAAGAAATTAGAAGGTTTATTTTCACAAGATGCAAAAGTTACTTATTTAGGATCTTTAGAGCTCTTAAGAAAACAAATTCCATTTATATGTAGAATTCCACATACACAAGAATCAGTAGAGAAGTTTTTGAAAAGAATGGAAAAAAAAGGAAAAGATGGACTAACTAAATATCAAAGACATTTTACTCAGGTAAAAGAACATAACAGCCAATACAGACAGCTATTGTTCCTGAAAAGCTATAAACCAATTCCTATTCTAGATGGGGATAATAGTGAAGTGATTAAAATGAAAGTAGAACACTCAGTCAGAAAAATCATTGGAGCGGATTATGGTCATAAGCCGGTAATTCATAAGAACAAGGAAGATCATGTATGGGTTGATATCGATTTTAACTACGAAGATGATTGTAAAAGATTAACTAAAATTTTGGATTTAAAGGGATTATCTTATATCATTCAAAATAATAAGAAAGAAGGTGAATATACAGTTTCTATGGTAAAAGATAACATAGAAGAACTTATTAAAAACACTTTGCAAATTAACATAGATAGTGTTGAATTGCTTGATCAGCAAAGAAATAAAAGAGCTATAGAAAGTTAAAGTAATAAAGAAACTATTTAAAATCTCCCATGTAAATTAACTTTTAGCTCACTGAATCCTTCATAAGCTTAAAAAGCAACAATCTTATTTTCTTTTATCAAATAATATAATTTATTTTTAGTCATTATGAAGGGTATATAAATTCACCTAAACTATAACTTTACGTATTTCCTTTGTTTTACAAGCTATCATCTCTGCTATATGCTCAGCTCCCTTGTTCCTCGCAAATTCTTCTGCTGTTTTTCCTTCATTATTTCTAATAGAGAAATCTATATCTTTATTTTTGAGTAATTTCTCTACTAATCTCTCATTAGGTAATATAGCAACTATATGTAGAACAGTATTACCATTTCTTTTATTTTGAATATTAATGTTTAATCTCTTATTATCAAGAAGTAAATTAATCATACTATAATATTGTTCTTCTTTATTATCATTAGTTACCACTGCTATACAATTAATAATATCCATTAAAATCGTGTTGCCATTATGATCTATGGAATTTATATCAATATTTTTCTCTTCTAGTAATTTACTGAATTCTACAAGATCTACATTCTCTATTGCTTTTTTAATATTTTGTTGATCATTACCTTCTTCTGGAATTTCAGCAAGCATATATCCCCTACCCCAAATAGTTTTTATATGGTTTTTGCCACTATCAGCTTCCATTAATTTTTGACGTAACTTACATGCAAATACATCTATTATTTTAGAATCTGAAGGCTCATCAGATCCGCTATACAGATGATTTAAAAACATTTCTTTTGAGATAACTGTCCCCTTCCTCATAGCCATTAATTCTAGCATAGAGTACTCTTTATTAGTTAATTTTACATCATATTCACAACCATTTTTTCTAACTACTAATGTACGTTTATCAAAATTAATTTTAAAGCTACCAAACTGATTAGAAGATTCCGGATGGCCAATAGTACGTCTCATTACAGCGTGAATGCGTGCTAACAGTTCACTTTTTGGTAGAGGCTTAACCATGTAATCATCAGCCCCAAGCTTAAGGCCCTTAGTTTTATTACTAACAGAACTTATACACGACGTTATTAATACTGGGACTGTTATTTTTGCATTTCTCAACTTAAGTAAAATATCAAAACCATTATCATCATCTCCCAAATGTATATCCAGTAAAATCATATCATAATGACTGCAATTACTTGAATAAACCAGATCATTTCTATATTCTTGAGGACAATTTATAATGTCACAGGAATGTCCACCATCTCTTAACATCTTTACAACACTCCTTGCACTGACAGGATCATCTTCAACTAATAACATACGCATACCAAAACCTCATAAAATTTACAACTTAAAATAATAGAACAATTACTATTTATACAAAAACCTTTGTTAAATAATATTAACTAGACACCTTACTTAATTACCTAATTTATTTAGAATTTATAAATTACTTAAGCATAATCCTCAAGTTGAAATTTAATAAATATTAAATATATTCAACATAAATTAATATATTCTTAATAAAAACCTAAGTACTAACACATCACATACAATTAAGTCACTTGTATTTTTTCCTACTATCTATATCTTTTACTATAGTTGCTTTATAGGAAATAATAACTTAAAGGTAAGATTAATGGTAGAATCAATATCAATTTTAGGTGCTGGGTCATGGGGAACATCATTAGCAATATCGTTAAGTAGCAATACTAATATCAAGTTGTGGACTCGCAATCAAGGCATAATTAAGTCTCTCAAAGATTTGAGTGAAAATAGCCAATATTTACCTGGATGTAAAATTCCTAATAATGTTTTTATCACTTCCGATTTGGAAGAGGCTATCACTTCAAAAATAATAATCTTAGCGGTCCCAACTCAGTCCTTGCGCGACTTATGCATTAATCTTAAAAAACAAAATCTTGTAAATAGTCATTTCATTATAGGATGTAAGGGAGTAGAGCAACTAACACTTATGTTTCCTAGTGAAATTGTAAATGAAATGTTTGGCAATAATCCAATTGCCGTTTTATCTGGTCCGAGTTTTGCATCAGAAATAGGACGTAAATTGCCGTGTTTTATGACACTTGCATGTGAAAGTGACAAAGTTAAGTCATTTCTTATGCCAAAGTTAGAAAATAATCATATAATGCTACTTCCAAGTACAGATTTGATAGGAATTCAAATTTGTGCTGCAATCAAGAATGTTATAGCTATAGCATGTGGAATAATTTTAGGTAAAGAAATTGGGTACGGTGCCCATGCAGCAGTTATAACTAAAGGTATGGAAGAAATAAGAAGCATATACGTAGCAAGAACAGGTAACACTAATATAGACACTTTACTTGGTATCTCATGTTTAGGAGATTTGGTTATGACCTGTAATGCTTTAAACTCGAGAAATATGTCTTTTGGTTTTGCTATAGGAAAAAGCAATGGCAATATCAAACAGATCTTATCAGAAAGTAAAACTGCAATTGAAGGTGCAGCAACTGCTGAAGCAGTATCACAATTAGCAGCAAAATTAAATATATCAATGCCAGTATGTGAAGCTATTCATAAACTTTTGCGTGCAGAGTTAACAGTAGAAGACTCAATATCAAACCTCTTAAGTAAGAAAGATTGAAGTGAAATTGTTTTCTAAAATAATATCGACTTGGTTTCTGCTTGGTATGCTTACAAAAGCACCTGGAACAATAGGCAGTTTAGCTGCATTGTTATTTTCACCTCTCATTCTACTAAATGGTCCAGTAGGCATGATAATTATTTTTGCCATATTTCTGCTAGGTCTTTGGTCTATAACCAATTACATGCGTTATTATGGAACCGCCAACGATCCGAAGGAGGTGGTCATTGATGAGGTAATAGGGCAGCTATTAACAATCTTTTTAACATTCATTACATTAAGAAATAATGTAAACGTAAAGTATTACTTTAGTTTATACTTCGCATGTTTTATCTTTTTTAGGTTTTTTGATATAGTAAAAATCTGGCCTATAAGTTTCATTGATAGAAAGTTAAAGGGCGCATTAGGTATTATTCTAGATGATGTATTGGCAGCTGTGTTTGCTTATTTTTCTATAATATTATTATATTACTTACTATGAAGCAGAATAATGGCATTCTTAAGTCATCTCTAGCGACTAAAAACCTGAGAGATTACATAATAGGTACAACTAAGTTGTCCAATTGGGAGGTGCATAAGTTTAATAACCTTATTGTTACAATAGGTGGCACTAACCAATCTTTATTCAATTATGTGTTTTACACAGAAGAAGCTGAATTTTGCATCAAATCTGTTCAAGAAGTTCTAAATTACCTACAGGAAAGAAAGATAGAAGCAACCTGGCCTATAGATTCTCATATGAAGGTTAGAACCAAATTAGAAAATCTTGGTATAAAAAGCGCTAGCACTCCTAAGAAAGCTTTCTTAAATATAAGAGGTCATTTGCCATTTCATGGTAGAGCACCTAACTTGGTACTCAAAGTAGTCAATAGTCAAGAAGACTTAATAGAGCTGGATAAAATGACATCTGTTATTTTTTATCATGATATAGGAATTGTAAGTACATTTCTACGTGGAATACTAAATCATGATAATCAGGCTTCCAAATTAAAGTTCTTTCTTGCAAAATTAAACGGCAAAACAGTTGGCACTTGTGGAATTTACATTGAAGATGAAATAGCAGGTTTCTACAGCGATGGTGTATTACCTATGTATAGAAATCAGGGTATTGCCACTGAAATGATTATGCAAAGAATTAAAATAGCGCAACAATATTGTTGTAAATATGTTATAGCTCACTGTATGAAATCTTCAGTTAATCTTTATAAAAGAGTAGGATTTAAAATGTTAGGCAATTTGCACTTATACATTTCTTCATAAGGCTAGGTTCTTCAATTCTTTCTTTTAAAATAAAAGATTGAGCTTGTTTTTATCTACTTAGGTTAATATGCTTACATACATTTTTATTTTTGTGAATTTATGGCTATCTTTTTTAGTTTCTTATTTTTTAATAAAAATTAACCATAAGTCAAGAAATTTGGAATATGAAAATATGCTGCTAAGCAATCTAATTGATGCTACAGATGACGGATTCTATTTATGGGATGCAGAAAAACGGATAGAGAGATTTTCTCCTAATTTACTACTTTTATTTAACACTATATTCTACTCATTTAATGAATTTGCAAATTTTTTTGAAGAATCAGACCTATTAAAAAGAAATCTAAATGAAGTAAAAGAAATAAACAAATCTTTCACAATAAAATTAAAAGCAAAAGGTGTTGAAATTTATTGTGTATGTCATGGTAGAAGCATGGTTGGAAGTACAACTAATATAGTCGGAGCTTTGTTATGGATTAAGAATATCTCAGATTTTGTTACAAAAATTAATGACATTAATATGGAAAATGCAAGGTATGCTCAGAAATTAAGAGACTTTACAGATATTTTAGACATAATACCGTATCCTATATGGAAGCGTGATCACGGTTTCAAAATAAGTGTATATAATACATCATATTCTAAATGTATTAAAAATTTAAAAAAAATACTGAATAGCAATATATCAAAAAGTAACGCTTCATCTAAATATTACACTGGAGCTGAGCATGTTATAATTAATAACGAGCGAAAATTATATAATTTTACGGAAGTTAGAGTAGAAAAATCAAATAAATTTATAGGATATGCGGAAGATATAACTCAAATAGAGCAGCTAAATAATAAACTTAATAACTATATTACTATACAAAAAACTTTATTAGCAAGTTTACCTATTGCTATAGTTATATATGATGAAAATCAAAAATTGCAGTTTTACAATAGAGCCTTTGTTGAATTTTTTAGCTTCGATTCATTACTGCTAGCAGCAAAACCTACTTATGAAGAAATCTTTAGCTTACTAAAAATTAAAGACACTTCAGAAAGTAATAATTATAATAACAAACAAAAATTCGAGTTTTTAAATACATTATCAGATCCGTATAACTACTTATTACACTTAGCTGACGATAGGACATTAAGTGTTTTAATTATACCACATGCTATAGAGGGACTAATTTTCTTATATGAAGATGTAACAAACAAAAGTAAAACATCACAATAGCCTAAAAAAATCGAAAGATTTCCCCTTCTACATATTTTAAAGGCTTTAACCACATACTGTAATAATAAAATAAATAATTGAAAAGTAAAAGAAACATTACATTATAATGATTAGGCATGTAGGCAAAATTTCTATAAATTGGTCAGATCAGAAATGAAGCAGCCATATTAGAATCATTTTGGGTTACATGCCCATATTGTACTTTTCTTATGAACATAGCAGCTAAATATAGACCAAATACATTTGAGGAATTAGTAGGACAAGATGTATTAGTACATGTTTTACGTAATTCATTTATCTTGAACAAAATTCCTCAATCTATACTCCTTGCAGGAAGTAGTGGTATTGGCAAAACAACAACTGCGAGAATTATAGCTTTGTGTTTAAATTGTTCATCAGGGCCAACACCTTATCCTTGTAAAGTTTGCAACAATTGTATAGCTATAAAAGATTCAAGGCATCCTGACGTTTTAGAAATAGATGCAGCGAGTCGTACAAGTGTTGAAGATGTTAAAGCTATACTTGAAAGCACGTGCTATCTTCCAATCAGCGCTAAGTTTAAAGTGTATATCATAGACGAAGCCCACATGCTTTCAAATAGCGCATTTAATGCTTTGCTTAAAACATTAGAAGAGCCTTTGTCTAATGTTAAGTTTATTCTTGCAACAACAGAGGTAAGAAAAATTCCAGGCACTGTTATTTCTCGTTGTCAACGTTTTAATTTAGAAAAAGTTCAAGCAAATAATATGATGGAACACCTAAGTAATATAGCGAAGAAAGAAAATCTCTCTTTTGAAATAGATGCTCTAAAACTGATAACACGTAACTCTGAAGGTTCTGTGCGTAATGCTTTGCTTATGCTTAACCAAGTTACACTATACAGTGGTAAAAACAATATCTCCATTTCTACAGTTGAAAATATATTGTGTTTAACAGATAGAAAAACATTGTTTGATCTTGTAGAATCATTGCTAGAGAGTGACCCTGCTAGAACTTTAATTATTTTCAAAAATGCGAGTAAAAGTGCTAATATCATTTCTATTCTAGAAGAATTATTACAAATAATTCAATTGTTATGTTGTTTTCTGGTAACTGGGCTAAAAGAAGAAACGGCAACAGAGTACGAAATGGCCAGAATAACAAAATTAGATAAAAAGAAAACATTAAGTTTCATGCTTAGGCTTTGGCAGGCTCTTTTTAAGGGTATTCAAAATATAAAGATGTTTTCTTGTAGTGATTTATTTGCTGAAATGATTTTAATTAATTTATGTTATTTAGCAGATTTACCATCACCAACTCAGGTCATAAATAGCGTACTTACAAATAAAGGCAGCTATCAGGATTCACAGATATTATATAATAGAGAGAGAGAAGAAGATTATAACTTTAATAAAATTTTAACATTATTAGATAAGAATAAAGAAATTTTTCTTTACAACCAGTTGTGTAGTAGTGTAGAATTAATTAGCTGTAGTGCAGGTCATCTTAAATTAAAGGCTAAGGCCTTGTTGCATAAAAACTTTGTTGCTACATTGACGCAATGTTTAAATTCTCTAACTCAATTAGAATGGTGTGTAACAATTGATGATTGTATAGAAGTTTTTGAAAATATACCAGCTGTTAAGAAAGTTTTGGACGTTTTCAAAAGCGCAAAGGTAGAAGATATAAAAAATAAGGAGTGATTGTGGACATTAACAAAATAAAAAAACAAGCTGAATCTATACAAAAGAAGGTTATGGAAGCACAGGCAGGCCATACAATTAAGGAATTCAAAGGTGTTTCTGCTGGTGGTAAAGTTTCTGTAGTTATTACTACAGAAGGGATGGGTGGTTTTAAAGCTAAGGAAGTTAATCTAGATGATGAATTGTTAAAACATGAAGATAAAGATATTATAGGAGATTTAATAGTAGCGGCATTTAACGATGCGCTTAAGGCAGCAGAAGAAGATAAAAAAAATTTATTTTCAAATCTTGCTAGTATGATGGGTCTACCACCTGAGTTTAAATTACCATTTTAGTAGAGTAAAAAATCTATTTCTTTTTTTATTATTTTATACTACAATTAGCAAGAAGTTATTTTAGTTGTTTGTGGAGCTTAAATTTAATTAGGTTTCAAGTAGAGGGGTTATTAGTTCCATGTCTAATTCTGGAGATAGGAAAGTAAAAAATAAAGAAGTTGATAAGTATATTGGCAAGAAAATAAAAGAATCTAGGCTTATAAAAAAAATGACTCAAAGCGATCTAGGGCAAGAAATAAGTCTTACTTTTCAACAAGTACAGAAGTATGAGAAAGGAATAAATTGTATTTCAGCTAGCAAGCTATATTATTTAGCAAAGGTGCTAGAAATAGATGTAAATGACTTTTTTCCTAAGGATGTTTTTCAGAAGGAACAAGCTGGACAATCAGGTACTCTTCATGAACAAGGCAATTTTGAATATGATGGATGTCCTGAAAGTAAAGAAATTTTGGTATTAGTTAGAGAATATGCTAATGTTAGAAGTAAAAAAGTTCGTAATGCTATATATTCTCTGGTTAAATCTCTATCCACACTAGCAAATGAAGGTAAGTGAGTTAGATAGTATTAAAAAAGGTATAATTTCTTATTAACTAACAAATATATATGCGTAACTTTTACTAGACTTTAGTTGATTTTTAATTATTCTCTACTTTTATTTAGAGTTAAATTTTTATTTTTATAAGGTTAATATTATGGATATCTATTGTAAAAAAATAATTTCAGGAACTGCGTTGATAACGCTGTTAACTTTTTCTCCTAGTTACTCTTCTGCTAGAGTTGCAGGCGATTCTCCAGTTGGTCCAGTTGATGGGGAGATTGGTAATATTTATATTGCTGGTCATTATCATGGTGAGTTTTGGAATAATATAGGTACCTTGAAAGGAAAGGAAGATGCAACAGGTGTTACAACAGGAGCAATTCTTGGCTGGAATGCTGAGAACAAAGCAGCAGGAGAATACAAACCTAAGTATAAAGGTTCACCCTTTGCCGGTGGTGCCTCTATAGGTATGGCTCTTATGGAAGGAGTTAGAATTGAATTTCAAGGTTTATATTCACAAATAAATATTGATGATAAAGATTTTGAATCAGAAGAAAAAGCGCAATATGTTGAATTGCAACGTGACAACGCTTCTTCTGGAAGCACTTTTGGATCTAATCATACTAACCCATCAAAATGGGCAAGTATTTCTGATGTGGGAAGAAAAGATACGCAACCTCAACCTGTACCAGAATCACGCTTGGCTGCATTTAAAATGAAAAATAAAGGCTTCAATAACATTGCGGGAATGGTTAATGCTTATGGTGATTTTAGAATCAGTGAAGAATTTGAAGCTGACTTATATATTGGAGGTGGTCTTGGTTTAACTAAGATTAACTTCTTAGATAAAAGTAGATTCGCTCCTGCTTATCAATTCAAAGGAGGGATTAGCTTTGCTCTGCCAAATTCACCAGCGAGAATTTTTGCTGGTTATCGTTATTTCGGCGTTTGGGGTGATAAGTTTAAAGAAGTTAAGCCAACAGAGGCAATAACTGATGCTGCTATTAATACTACTAATCATGAACCTGCACGTGTTAAGTCAACTACTGCAACCATCGAAAACAGTTTTGCTGTACATGGTGTTGAAGCAGGTATAATGTATAATTTCTAAATTTAAAGTTTACACGGGGGTTTCTCCCCGTGTGAGTTTTTTGCCAGATTAACAAATAGAAATTAGTAAAGCTGTATTAGTTATATTTTTAAGCCTTTTTAATTATATGCTAGCAGTGGTTTTAGATTTGGAAAAGCTAATAGAGTAGTTTCATTAGTTACTCATTTAACAACGTATATTCTAATATATCTAATTATAGAATAAGCCATTTAACTAAAGCGAAGAAAATAGTAAATTTTATTAATGCGGCAATCACCTATCCCCCAATTTAAATATTTGTGCATATTATATATTTTAAAAGGAAGCATTCAACAAACAGTGTCAAAACTGAATTTTCAATTTAAAAAATTATAATATTCATACACTAGTTTCAGATGTACTTGATTGACCAGTATGTTCTGATTGTGGCTGACCTAAAGTACTGGGCACTGAATCATATTCTATCTCTTGATGGTTACTACGGCATTTTTTTACTACAAAGCAACCTACTATTCCAACAACAATTGCACCTAAAATGCCAGTAACAATTCCTGCTATTGATCCACTATCATCCTTTTGAGTAGGTGATATATCTGTTTGGTTAAATTCAGGTAAACTTTTACCATTAAACATAGTTAGTATATTTGGAGTATTTTGCGCTACAATTCCTAACATAGCAGCTGCTGCAGTATTTACCATTGCTAAAATCAAAGTTGTTGAACCTAAAATAGTAGTACTGTTAGTGTCTGCAATGGCAGTATTTTCAGCTGTGCAATTTCTTAAATCAAAAGCACCATTGCTTCTATTAGTGTTGCATATCTGTTCCATAATACTTTTAATATCTGGTTTTGTTGTATTTAAGGTAGTAGCTCTTATCGTGCTGAGTTGAGCATTAAACTTCATTTCCAACAACTTAACTATCTGTTGGTTGTCTTTAGAACGCGCAAGCTCTATATCTTCTTTTTCTACTTTTGCATGATAACGAAGTAAAGTTTGAGTAACCTCAAATCTTTCATAATAAAGAGAATAGTGTAGTGCGCTTTTGCCGCCGTTATCTTTAATACTTATTTCTTTACTTATATATTCATCTACTGATTCTTCAGGTAATTTTTGCTTTATCCCTTCGGATAAGATGACATTGATTATCTTTTGTGCAATAGAATCTTTCTTGTGTATGATTGCGTTAATCAACGAAGTTCTTCCATATTCGCCTTTAATACGGATATCAGCTCCATGTTCTATGAGCGTATTAGCTATTGAATCTGGGCAATCTTGATCTACAATCGCATCATCTAGCAAAGTACTGTAATAATGCCATCCTTGATGATTATGATAAATTCTATGATTGATATTATCTAGTGTAGCTTCTTTTAAAGCTTCTTCAACTTTCTGTAAATTGCAATCATCAACAGCTTTTCTTAAAACAGC
>BNGT01000040.1 GCA_016860565.1 Candidatus Mesenet longicola
TACGTCTTTGCTGCCATTCATACAATTTCCTATCTTAAACCTCTGACCAACAGATGCTCTACTTTCTCCTTCATCCACATTGCCTTTTTCCTTAAATCATAACTGTACGGTGCTTGCCTCCTAAATCTTTATTTTATCTCATTCGGATCCTTAATGGAATGGCTATAACAAACCAAATGCAGTCTGTAGAGAAGGAATTTGGTACAAAACAAAATGGTAAGGAGAAGTTTGAAAAACATATATAGAGAAAAAAGGCATAAGAAGAGAAACTAAGTTAATCTTCGACTATACTCTTTATGAATTACTCGTGTTATACAGATATCTGACCAAACATTTATAGCCGTTTCAAACATGTCAAGTATTGTATATATTGGTAATATAATCCCCATTATGTTTAAAGGAATTTTCATTGATATAAGGTAGCTTGTTGCCATAAAATAGCAGCCCATTGGCACACCAGCATTACCTATCGCTGCACCAATGGATAAAAGTATCCATACAAACATCTCACCTAGTGAAAAATTATAACCATTACTTTCTGAAACAAAAAGTACTGTAGTTAAAATAAAGGCAGCACATGCATTCATATTAATTGTTGTGCATATTGGCAATACAAAAGAAGATAATTTTTTAGGTACTTTAAGTTTATTTTGCACACATTCAATAGTAGTTGGTAGTGTCGCGCTGGATGATTTAGAAAAAAATGCCAAGACCAGTGCAGGTATAACTCCTTTCAAGGTCTGTATTGGTGATATACCTTTGTACCACATCAGTAGTGGCAGAATTACAAATGCTTGGACAAGATTTGCTAGTGATATGCACAAAAGATACCAAATTATATTGTAAAATTCACTACTACCTTTTACTTCATATAAAAAACATGTAATAAATGCCCAAACGGCAAGTGGCATAAGTTTTAGTATGTATCTAGCTATAATAAGTAAAGTATCAAAAAGTGCGGAAAATATTTGATGCAATATATCTTGCTTCTGCTCTGGTAAGGAAATTACAGCAAAACCAATAAGAAAAGCGAGCAATATACTACCAGCAACATTATTATCAAGAAAGACTTGAATGAAATTAGAAGGGATAAGTGAATACAAGTAAGAGAGATAACTATAGTTAGCATTTGCATTCTCTATAGAGCTGCTCACTAAATGCTTATTTGCTGGACTGATGAGTAAATAAATAGATAAAGCAATAAGTGCTGCTATAGTGGTTGTAAGTAATGTATAAAATAAAGTTTTCTTTGTCAGAGTTTTAATTTCTATAGAATTCTTCAGTCCTGAAATAGTTGCAGTAATAGAAAAAAAAACCAGTGGCAAACTAATAAGTTTAAGTAAACTAATAAAGATATCACTTATAAGTTTAGCTCCACCAAATATAAAATCATTGTGCAAATAATAGGATATTACTGCTAGTACTATAGACAGCAGCACTGGAGACTTGTACATATTGCTTAAAGTTTATAGATATTCAATAAACCTATTTTAACCAATAGTCATTTACAGGCTCTCTTATGCAAGGCCCACTACTTATGCCAATGCATGGACTTTTTAATCTGCGTTCTTTCGACATAAAACAAGAAGATAAACTTCCTACTAAAGTTAGTATAACTAAAATATTAAAAATCTTTCTCAGCATTTCAAATTCATATGTACTTAATAATACTATTATAGTAACTCTATATCTAATATTTGTAAACATGCCTATTTATTATTATAAAGCATTAAACCATGCTTACCATAAAGTGCGTGGTAAGCTTTACGCTACAGATGGAAAAGAACTAGAAACTAAATTAAGTGAGATAGGATTATACTTAATTGATTATCATATGCAGAAAAATCGGTCGTTTTTGCCTAAGAAAATCAGCACAAAAAATTTAATAAGAGTATGCACTCATATTGAGCAAATGGAAAGAGCAGGTCTGCAACTTATAAATTCCCTTGAAGAGTTATGCTGCTCGATAAATAATTCTGCTGTTAAGACAATTTTTAGTGAAGTATGTGAAGATATAAGATCTGGCAGTATGCTATCCTCAGCATTGCTTAAATATCCAAAAGTATTTGATAAATTATTCATTGCCTTAGTAGCAGTTGGAGAAAAGTCTGGAAAGCTAGCAGAAGTATTTTCCTATATTGCAGATCATTTAAAGTGGAATTTAAAGCTGCGAAATAAAATAAAAAGAGCTATAGCTTATCCTCTATTTATGCTTGTTGTTATCTGTATTGTTATATGCGTTATGACGTTCACCGTAGTACCAGCTATTGAAACTTTTTTAACTGAACAAGAGATTGCACTATCTATTTATACTAAACTACTTATCTCAATAGTTAATTTTTGTGCTACAAACAAGAGTATAATCTTAATAGCCACTACTTTATTTCCCCTGCTCATTCATATAGTAAAGAAAAAATTAAAAAACTTCTACTCTAAGGTAGTGATTTCACTGCCAATAATAGGAAAATTAATACGCAAAATTGAAATATCAAGGTTTTGTCGATTTTTTATGTTATGCTACGGGAGTGGTTTAGATATTTTAAATTCAATTGACAATGCCAAAGATGCAGTAAAAAATCTAGTAATAAAGGAAGCACTAATAAATGCTAAGGCCTCTATATCAAACGGTATGACTTTAACTTCTGCTATGCAAATAACAAATCAATTTCCAGGGTTTGCCGTTCATATGTTCAACATCGGAGAAAAAAGTGGCAATATTGCTGAGGCAATAAGTAACATTAATACTTTTTACGATACAGAGATTAATGATACAATTGATAGTTTAATCTCAATCATCAAACCAGCATTTGTAATAATATTGGGCCTTTTGATTATGTGGATCATAATGGCAGTTTTTACCCCACTTTACAGCAGTTTTGATCAGCTGGATCTGTACTAATCTAAAAATTCTTATTTAAAATAGTTGTATATATAAAAAATGATATATTAGATTTTATCTCATAGCTTCCTTGCATTCATCATCTCATCTGAATTATTTTTTTATTTTTATCTAGATTTTACGCAGGATTTAAAATATTTTTCTAATTTAAATAATTGTGTAAAATTATGGACATTACTCCTATTATTTCAGATAATAAAAAAATTATAGATGGATATAAAGAATGGTGTTTCATTATAAACAATGAGGAATATAAAGGTTCAGTTATAGTGTTTCCTGAGCGTGTAGTTCTATTTCCTGAGCTTGATATAAATAATATGGATCACCTGTTGCGTTTTTTAAATGTTGAAACTGAAGTTATATTAGTAGGAACTGGTGCTATGCACATAAGTCCCCACCTATCAGTAATAGATCATATACGCAAGCAGAGCTTGAGTTTTGAATTTATGTCAACAGGTGCAGCCTGTAGAACTTATAATGTGTTGCTATCTGAAGGCAGATATGTCATTGCTATTTTAATGGCTATATAAAATGATACTTGAGCTTCTAACACAAAGTTTTTTTTTAAATAGCCTAATATCACTGTTGATTATTAGTTTAGCCACTGGAGCTTTAGGATCATTTATGGTGTGGCAAAGGCTATCTTATTTGGGAGATAGTTTATCGCATTCATCGCTACTTGGCATTGCCTTAGCTCTTATTTTTAACGTAAATACTTCAGTAACTATAATTATTATTGCAGTAGCATTTGCAATATTGCTTTCAATTAATTTTGATAAATTGTATTCACGTGACGCAGCTTTAAACATAATAACCAATGTTGTCTTATCCATAAGTTTAATACTTATGTCTTTTTTATCATCTACGAGCAGTAATATTATACACTCTTTATTTGGTGACGTTTTGATGTTAAATAGCATGGATATCATAACTATTTCAACAATTTCTATACTTGTTATTGTTGCTTTAATACTCAGACGGCGCAGGTGGCTTGTTATTACAATAAATCAAGATTTAGCTATAGCTGAAGGCATAAATGTCGGTTGGATTAGATTAGAATTTTTAATTATTCTATCAATATTTATTGCAGTTGCAGCTCAGCTAATTGGGATATTATTGATTACTGCCTTTCTATTGATTCCAGCAGCAGCAGCAAGGCTAATTGCTAAAACCCCAACTCAAATGATCATCATTGCAACAATTATCTCTGCTATGGCAGCAGTATCAGGTCTTCTATTTTCAGTACAGTTTGATATTTTAACTGGCCCAACTATAATCCTTACATCATTTCTTTACTTTGTACTGCTTTACTTATTTAAAATAATAAAGGAATAGATAATATATTAAGATTTACATTTTTTTAACCACATTCGTGCCAAAATATAATAAGTAAAATAAATAATATCTATAGGAGAAAAGTAATATATCAGATAATCTTACTGATATCAATATAAATAAAGCAAATGTAACTTTGTAGCTTTTAATAAAGCTCTTTAATTTATAATAATTGTTTTAGGTATCATTCAACAGCTATGATTTTAATACTTACATATATTGCAATAATGAGCAAAATAATTATACAAGTTTCTGTTTTGTGATGCACAGTGACTGATCAACTTTACTAAATAAAAAATATTTGCTATAATTTTTTTGTGGGTATACGCTTAAAGAAATAACTTATACTTTCTGTTGCTATTAGCAATTTAGTTATACAACTAAAGATTGGGGGGAAATTCCTGTGTTCAGGAAGTAATGCTAATAGCAACAGAAAGCATAAGTTATATTGACAAATTAAAATCTCAACATGTTGTAATTAATATATTAATTATACATTAGATATATTAATTATTTAATAAAAATATTCTAAGTCAAGCAAATATTTTAAGAAGAAATATTATTCTTTTCTTTACATCTTAGCCATAAAAACCCAATTGCTGCTATTATTAAGCTTATAGGTATTATAGAGATTGATTTTATAAGTGCAGCAGACTCACTACCATTACTGTAGAATCCTATAATCTCTGACATTAACGTATGGAAAAAATAGCCAAAAAACATAACCACCATATTACTGATAGCTGTAGCAATGGCTACCATACTACTACTTGCATAACTTATAGCTTTGCATGTAGCTACAACTTGATATGCAGATGCTCCACCAATGAGTAGCAGAAGTATACCTACAACATAAGTATTACAATAGCCACTTAAAAGTAGCATAAAACTTATGGCCATTAAGACAGCACAAGATATTACTATCTCATAGTGTTTTGTTGGTTTCTTTTCCAATATATAAGCAAGTAATGAAAGACCAAAACACATGCCGATAAATATTAGTGAAGGTAAAAACGAAGCTAAACCTGCACTAATATTGTAAACTTTAATAAAAAAAGTTGTTGCCCAACCATCTGCAAATCCCTCTAAAGGACCAACCATCAATCCTCCAAAGAAACTAACAAGTAAGATATATTTATTACAAATTAAATTTTTTATTTCCCTAAATCCAACATTGGTCTGTTCATTGTTAGAAGTAATTACGTTACTTTTAGGTATAAGGAATAACATAGCGCAAGCGAGAAAACAGCCTAAGGCTATAAATGTTATAAATACGTAATCCCATCCAAGTTTATTAAGTAATAAATGCAGGGGCAAGCCACCATACGTTGCTCCAAGTAAACCGATAATAATAGAAAAACTTACCATCTTTGCAAATTTTTCCTGACTATAATACATGCTTATTACTTTAAAAAGTCCAATTGCAGAAGCAGAAGAACCTATGCCGACTATAATTCTACCAAAATTGCAATAAGCCCATGATTCAAAGAGTAATGGAGTTGTTCCTAAAAATGTTAAAATCACACAAACTGATAATACGAATTTTGGGCTGAATCTATCTAAAATAATGCCAACTGGTATGTGTGCTAAAGTGTATCCTACATAATATAAACCAGAAAATTGACCTATACCAAAAGTGTCTATTTGAAATCTATCTATTAGTTCTGACCCAATTATATTGGGAATTACGCGCAGTATATATTGATATGCATAGAATAATGATACCAATAGCCATATTAAAAAATTTTTCTGCAAAATGAAAACTAAACTAACTATAATAGGCTAACTTTATATTATTTAATAATAAGTACAAGATTTTTATCTCTCTTCTGTAATTTTACACTTAAATTGAGCAAGAGCTTGTTCAACATTACTTAAGTCTATTTTTTGTTCTTCTTGCGTATCCATATTCTTTAATTTTATTTTCTTATCTGATAGTTCATCATCACCAAAAATCAATGAAGCACAAGCATTGATTTTGTTTGCATAACTCATACGCTGCTTTGTCTTACCACCATATTCCCAAACGATATAATACCCATTTTGACGTAACTTAAAAGCAAGCAAAGCAGCATATTTTTCTGCATAACTTCCAATAGGAATAAGTGCTGTTGGTCTTACGTACTTATGTTTGTAATCTATAAGTTCAATAATTCTTTCAATCCCACCAGCAAAACCAATTGCTGGCGTTTTGTTACCACCCATTGCAGCAATCAGTCCATCATATCTACCACCTGCCAGTACTGCTCCCTGTGCTCCTAAATCTTTGGTAGTAAATTCAAATACAGTGTGACAATAATAATCAAGTCCACGTACTAATTTAGTATTAATTGAGTATGGTATATTAAGGTTTTCTAGCCCATTTAAAACTTCATCAAAAAACTTACTTGAGCACTCTGTGTAAAAATTGTCAATATTAGGTGCATGCAAGAGTAATTCCTTGTCTTTATTATCTTTAGAATCAAGTATACGCAGGGGATTAATTTCTAATCTTTTCCTACTAATTTCAGATAAATCATTCTTATATTTATTTAAATATTCTATAAGTGCTGACCTATAGGCTTTGATAGTTTCATCATCACCTAGAGAATTTATCTCTAACTTTATTTTATCGTTCAGCTCAAGCTCATTCAGTATGTGATATCCAAGTGTTATTATTTCAGTATCTGCTTGTGGTGCTTTGCTACCAAAAAATTCAAAATTAATTTGATGGAACTGCCGCTGCCTACATTTTTGTGGCCTTTCATAGCGGAAAATTGGACCTGTCGAAAATAATTTAATTGGAGGTTGCAGCCTTTCATTTATAAATAATCTTGCTATTGCTGCTGTAAATTCTGGACGTAAAGTTATGCTCTCACCTCCCTTATCATTAAAAGTATACATCTCTTTCATGATAACATCTGAGGTTTCACCCAATGCTTTAGTGAAAATTTCAGTGAATTCAAATATTGGTGTGTCTATTGGTAAAAAACCGTACAAATAAGAAATGCTTTCTGCCACTTTTTGAACATATTTTAATTTAAAATATTCATTAGGTAATAAATCTTTGGTACCCCTGACCTTTTGTAGGTTGTTATCTTTCATATGTTACAGTAACTTTAAGAATAAGCTAATGCTACTAACATTTTTTTTGCAAGCAAACTCTATAGATCAAATCTCAAAATAAATTGAATTCCTTTTTAAAATTATTAAATATAATAATTTATTGTAGTGTATCTCAATGGCTCTTCGCTTAATTCCAGATAATGTTAACATAGATTTTATTCAATACGGAAAAGTTACACTTCTATTGAGTGGTATACTTACTATTTTATTACCACTTTTTACCTTTATATACGGTATCAATTTAGGGGTTGATTTTACCGGTGGGGTTCTTATGGAAGTAAAATCAGAAGAGAATTTTTCCATTGCTGATATAAATAAACAATTAACAGAAAAAGGGGTTACTGGCTTTACAGCTCAGAGTTTAAAGTCCAATCATATGGTAATACGCTTTAAGGATGATCATGATATAAGTAATGAAATTCTTATAAAAAAAATAAAAGAAGCATTAGAAGAAAAACTAAAAGATATAACATATCGAAAAATAGATTATGTAGGTCCACAGGTTAGTTCCAAGCAAATAATAAAAGGGGTGATATCTATAGTAACAGCCTTAATTGGAATATTTTTTTATATTTGGTTTCGTTTTAATTGGCAATTTAGTTTAGGTAGTGTTATTGCTCTAGTTCATGACGTAGTTTTGGTTTTGTGGTTTATAAGCATTACAAATATAGAATTTAACCTTTCCTCAATAGCAGCTCTTTTAACAGTAATTGGTTACTCTATTAATGATTCAGTGATAATATATGACAGGATTAGAGAAAATTTGAAGAAGTTAAAAAATAAACCTTTGCAAGAGATCATTAATACTAGCATAAACAGCACATTGTCACGTACAATTCTAACCTCTGGCACAACACTACTTGCCTCTATTCCACTGATGCTTATCTGCACCGGAACTGTTAAGGATTTTAGCACTATTATATTTTTTGGTGTTTTAGCTGGTACTTACTCTTCAATATTCATATCCGCTCCTGTGTTAATCTATAATAAAAAATCTTGTTAAAATCTTAAATCTTATCTTTATAAGATATTAAAAACTTGTAAAAATTAAGTTGCATTTTTATGCCAATACTGTACTAAAAAAGTGATTTCTATAGGGGGATAAGATGTTGGGATCAGAGCAGCAGTTAGATGATAACAATACAAGCTTAGGTTTTCCTAAGACAATATTAGATCTAGATAATGGTAGTATCATCAATCAAGGTTTTAAAGATCTTGAGATGATACTAAATGAAAATGATGTCGTCCAAGCTTCGAATGACCTTAGCACAACTCCAGGTGACGATAACGCTATAAACCAAACCCTTGATAATTCTGAAACAGTACCAAATATTGCAATCCCAGATTTTGATGACCTTAAAGCTATATTAGATAAAAATGATATTACAATTTTAGATTTCGAGGTAATACTAAATGAAAATGATATCATTCAAGCTTCGAATGATCTTAGTACAACATCAGGTGATGGTAACGCTATAAGCTCTACTACCGAAGCTCTTGATAATGCTAAGGGCATTAATGAAATAGCTAATCAAAGTTCTATACCTTTTGTTAATGATCAGACTACGCAACCTCAAGATAAAGAATCACAAAACAGTACTATAGATAAAGCAGAACCTGGTTCTAGTGGTATATCACAACAAGTTCTTGCAACTGTTTATAATGACTGTGTTCAAGAACTACAAGTTACTTATAGTAACTGCATCAATAAACTCCAAACTGTTTATAATAATATAAATAAGTTTCAAACTGATGCAAGTTTACCTAATAGTAATGACTCACAACTTCCCAATATTAAAAGTGGGAATTCCAAAGAAACAAAAGGTTCACTACATCCTGTTACTAAAGGTAAAGATCTAAAAATAATAAAAAAATTATTACAGGGCAAAACTGATATAAATGAAAAAAATAATATGGATGATTCACGATCTTTCGATGTTAAAAGTAGGAGCTCAGAAGAAACACAGGGTTTACTACATTCTGCTGCCAAAAGCAAAGACTTAGAAACAATAAAAAAGTTACTACACAGCGGAGCTAATATAAATGAACAAGATAATAATGGTAATACACCATTACATGTCGCTGTCAAACTTAATAGAATTGATATACTGAATACATTATTAGAATTTAATCCTGACACAGAATTACGTAATAACCAAGGTAGTACACCACTACATTGTGCTATTGGCTGCATTTGTCTTAGAGCAACTAAATTATTATTAAACTATGGAGCTGACACAAATGCACAAGATAGTAGAGGCAATACAGTGTTACATAAAATTATTAGTTCTAAGAGTAGTAAGGTAATACTTAGTTTAGAGCCGATTTTAGAAAATAAAAATACTGATTTAAACATTAAGAATAGTAAAGGAGAAAGCTTTGTAAATATAGTATTAAGTAAATTTGAGAGATTGAACCATATTGATAAAAAACAGTTTATTCACCGTTTAAAACCAGTATGGGAGCTCTACAGTAAATTAAATAATGAAAGCAGATTAATTATTGAAGGAAGTAAAGAGCTCAATGCTATTGTAGAAAGATATAGAAATAATGCACTACAAACATATAATAGTTTAGTAAACAGTGTAAAATTATGTAGTACTAAGGAGAAAATTATCGAGATATTACGATTACGTAAAGTTAAGATAAATGATAAAGACTTAAATAGTAATACATTATTACACAAAGCTGTAGGTGGACCTTGCAACTTGAAAGTGATAGAAATGTTACTAGGCATTGGTTCTGATGTAAATGCTCAAAATGATCGCTGCAGTACAGCATTGCATATTGTTGCCAGTAGTGATAAAAGATTAGCAATAACAAAAATATTGTTGAGTTATAGTGCTAATGTAAATTTGCAAAATATCAGTGGACAAACGCCATTGCATATTGCTGCTGCCAGAAGTAATACTAGCACTTTAGAGGTATTGTTAAATTTCAGTGATATTGATCCTAACAAACAAGATATGCTTGGTAATACAGCACTACATAACGCACTTAGAAGTAAAATGCCGTTCCGTACTGTAGAGTCGCTTTTAAAAAGTAATAAAATTAGTTTAAATATTAAAAACAAAGAGAGGCAGTGTTTTATAAGTATAGTATTAGACGCATTTAAAAAGAAAATTAAAGGCAATGAAGATTTAGTAAAACTATTAGCAAAACATTATTCTAGACTAGATGATGAAAGTAAGTTGATCATTAAAAATGATAGCAAATTTTATGCTGTTGTAGAAAAACATACAAAAAATTTTACTCCATATAACGTCTTAAGCCAACCCAGCTCATCAAGCTATGTAAATGAGTTTTTAAATATAATTAAATAAAAAAATAAGTGGTTCAAATTGACATTATTACACTACTTACTATTATTAAATAATATCTGTTTTTAAATTATGGTTTTAGAAATATTGCAGATAGTACTGGTTATTATTTTAGTAATATTAGTGCTACTACAGTCACCAGGTACCAGTCCACTAAGTGGTTTTGGCGGTTCACAGCAAAATTCTATTTTTCCCGTTAATTCTTCTTCTAATGTAATAAGTAAGGTTACAGCTATAGTAGTAGCAGCATTTATGATAAATACATTGTTATTAGCTGGTTTGCGTGTAAGGGATACAAAAAAGCAATCAATTACAGAAGAAATAGAAAATCAAGAGAAGTCTGTTATTCCTTTTGAAAGTGAATGACTAATTTCATTTTTGTAACTGGTGGAGTTATATCTTCATTAGGGAAAGGTCTAGCTGCTGCAAGTATAGGAGCTTTATTGCAAGCATATGGCTTTAAGGTTTGTCTTAGAAAATTTGATCCCTATTTAAATATTGATCCAGGTACGATGAATCCAACTCAGCATGGTGAAGTATTTGTTACAGATGATGGGACAGAAGCAGATCTAGATCTTGGCCATTATGAGCGTTTTACCGGGATAAAAACAACAAAAGATGATAGTATTACTACTGGTAAGATATATTGTACCTTATTAAAAAAAGAAAGGCGTGGAGATTATCTTGGCAAAACTGTTCAAGTTATTCCACATGTGACAGGTTTAATCAAAGATTTTATTTTAAATAATACAGATGAATTAGATTTCGTTATATGCGAGACAGGAGGAACTGTAGGCGATATAGAAATCCAACCTTTTTTAGAAGCAATACGTCAAATTAGCTACGAGCTAAGCAAACAGAAAGTAATATGTATACACTTAACATTAGTACCTTATATCTCTGCAGCAAAAGAACTAAAGACTAAGCCTACTCAACACTCAGTGAAGGAATTGAATTCTGCTGGAATACAGCCTGACATAATATTATGTCGTAGTGAAAAAGTAATTCCAGAAGAACAGCGTAAAAAAATAGCAAACTTTTGCAATGTTAAATTAACAAATGTAATTACTGCTATTGAAGTAAGTAATATATACGAAGTGCCTGTAATATATCATAGATATGGATTAGATACACAAATATTGCAACATTTTAATATAAAACTCCCTAAGCCAGAACTTAAAAAATGGTATGAAATTCTAGATTTAATTAAGAGTACGGTTAAGGTGGTTACCATTGCAATTGTAGGAAAATATACTGATTTTCCAGATGCTTATAAATCATTGATGGAAGCATTGGTTCATGGAGCGATCCATCATAAAGTTAAAGTGAGTATTAAATGGGTAAACTCCAGAAAATTAAGTGAACATAGTATCAAGCGTTTACATAACTGTGATGCGATTTTAGTACCAGGTGGTTTTGGTGATGATGGAATAGAAGGTAAAATTGCAGCTATAAATTTTGCTCGTATAAATAATATACCGTTTTTTGGAATATGCCTTGGCATGCAGCTTGCAGTTATTGAATTTGCTCGCAATCTTGCTAAGATAGAAGATGTACATTCTACAGAATTTTCTAATTGTAAAAACCCTATCGTGCATCTTTTTGCAAAACAAGGAAAAGAAATAAACAGTGACCTTGGAGGCACTATGAGGCTGGGAGCGTATGGTTGCTACCTAAGACCTGATTCTAAGATAATTGATATATACAAAAAAGATACAATTGAAGAAAGACGTAGACATAGGTATAGTATCAATCCTAACTATGAAGACATTTTAGAAAAAAATGGTTTAGTGCTTAGTGGTAGATCAGCAGATGAAGGTTTACTGGAGGTTATAGAGCTAAGCAATCATCCATGGTTTATTGGCGTACAATTTCATCCTGAATTTAAATCTAGGCCATTCCTTCCTCATCCTTTATTTATATCTTTTATTAAGGCTGCTATAGATAAGAAACAATCTAAAAGTTAGGGATTGCTAATATAAAATAGACAAAATTCTAACTTAAAGAGATGAGATGCAAATATCGCAGAAATACCGTAAAAATGATTATACAGGAAGCGCTATAATTGTAAAATGGAATTGGGCATTACAAAAATCAAAATAGTATAGAATAAAAACTAAGTATTGAACTAGAAAGGCTGGGATTTCGATTAATCTTTAAACGCGTGACAGTTTTGAGATGAGCCAGATCGATAGAAGAAATGCTATAAATAACCTTTTAGAGGAATCTTATATTACTCTTTATACTGTATCATTAGCACCATCTTCGTAAATATATACACAATGATTTAGAATTTCATCTTCATCTATAACATTTCCTGTTTCTATTCTAAAATTATAGTAACCTAAAAGTTCTATTACTTTTTCTTCCTTATCTAAATCTAGATTATATCTTATAAAAAACACCCAATATATACTTTCTTTCTATCACTGTTATTTTAAATAAAGATACCTGACAAACCTTCAATATCTATTTGAAAAGATATAAGTTGATTTGTAAATATATAAAATAAGTTGTTAATTATCTTTGAACTCAAATGAACCTTAAACTCTATTTGCCATAAATGTGAAGAGCTATTTTAAAACCTACTAGATGCGGTAAAATAAGGTAGGGCATTAAAGTATAGCATATCCAACAATAATTTGAAGGATTCATAAGAAAGAAGAATCAACGGCATGACGAAAAGACTTGAACAGAGGGATGTTCTTCCTAGCGCTGTGTTTGATAACAAACCAATGAGGTTCAATTTTATTAAAGTCAGGAGAATATGGTGGAAG
>BNGT01000041.1 GCA_016860565.1 Candidatus Mesenet longicola
ATCATGTATTTTTTCCAACTTGCCACTATTGCGCCACCTAAGAAAATAGTCGTACACTGTCTTCCATGGCGGAAAATCTTTTGGCAGCATTCTCCACTGGCAACCACCTCTCATTATATATCTTATCGCATTAATAATTGTTCTAATATTATGCTTTCTTGGTCGCCCTATTGCCCCTTGTTCAACATGTTGCTCTAAAATTTCCCATTCTTTGTCATTTATATCACTTGGATACAATTTTACCTACTATTTTTTGTTTACCTCATCTTATCCTTTTCTTCATTCTCTTTCAAGACAGGTTCTTAGGTGAAGCAATAAAAAGTGAAATAGATGAGCAAATTGAAGCACTTGAAAAAACTGGTTTATCAGAAAATCAAAGAACAAAAATCTGTTATCCGTTCCAAAAGGATGATATAAAAAAAGAATTATACAGTATAAAGGAAAAGACTAAAGATTGTTATAAAGGTACAGAATTAATAAAATTGACAAGAATGAAATTAACATCCGATAGAAATAGAGTTTTCATTCCCTATCCTAAACGCTCAGTTAAGATTCTTTATGTGAAATTTATTAAAGAAAAATTTAAAGCAGCTCTTATAAAGCATATTGAAACGTCAGACACTAGTAAAGTTCAAGATATTTGTTTAACATTTATGGAGGAAGATCTTCAAAAGAAGATGGTTAGGGCAAATAGGGCAGCCCGTGTTAAAGACTATATTTTGTGCGTATTTTTTTGCGGCATGATAGTTGGTCCAGTGGTATCTTGTGTATTATATGGTATTACAAATAAAGAAATGCTATTAACTAGTAGCATACCCATCCCATTATTAGCAATATTATCTTTATGCATTGTAAGTTTATACGAGCTTAGTACGAAAAATACTGTGCGTAATGAATTAGAAGAGATAAAAAAATCACTAAATCTCAATTGCGAAAATAATCAATTAAAGTCAGAACAAGCATTAACAAATTCTAACTTGAAGGAAAATGCTTCTAGTGGAAATCTAATTGAAGCAACAACAGCACCTCAAGCTCAAAACTCTCCAGGGCATTCTCCTTCACCTCAGTAGTAATTCAATTATAATTAAGGAGGTTATAAATTTATACATTTTAAATGGATGATTTTGAAAAGATAAAAGAGGAATTTTTAGATCTAAAGGCAAAAATAAAGCATCATGATACTCTTTATTATACAAATGATAAGCCAGCAGTTACTGATGCTGAATATGATGATTTGCGTGCAAGACTCGTAGAAATAGAGGGGGAATTTCCTCAGTTGAAACTCATAGGTAGCGTGCAAGAAAACGTAGGTTCAGAACCTGATAGTAGATTTAAAAAAATCCAGCATAAAAAACCTATGCTTTCTTTGGACAATGCTTTAAATTTGCAAGACATAGAGAAATTTTGTGCAAAAGTAAAACGCTTTTTAAATATAGATGAAATAGAGCTACTGTGTGAGCTAAAAATAGATGGGCTATCATTTGCTATAACTTATGAAAATGGAGCTTTAGCTTATGCTGCAACACGTGGTGATGGCCATGTTGGTGAAGATATTACAGCAAATGTTGCTACTTTAAAAGATTTACCAAAAGTTTTAAATACAGGTGATACCTTAGAAGTGAGAGGAGAAATATATATAGATCGGGATGATTTCATAGATCTAAATAAAGATAATGAGTTTGCAAATCCCAGAAATGTAGCAGCAGGATCTATAAGGCAGCTTGATCCTAAAATTACAGCAAGCAGACCTCTTAAATATTGCGCTTATTCTATAACCAATTGTAAAGAAGAAACGCAATATGAAATGTTGAGAAAATTAAAAGAGCTTGGATTTTGCGTGAGTAATAATATAGCAGTAGTTAAAACTATAGATGAAATTGCTGATTTTTATAACAAAATTTACAGCAGCCGTCATAGCATTAATTATGACATTGATGGGCTTGTCTATAAGGTAAATAATCTAAAATTGCAAGAGCGCCTTGGCAGTACAAGTCGTGCACCGCGTTGGGCCATAGCACATAAATTTCCTGCTATGGTAGCCAAAACAAAGTTAAATAAAATCTCAATTCAAATAGGTAGAACAGGTGTTTTAACACCAGTTGCTGAACTAGTTCCTGTAAATATTGGTGGAGTTTTAGTGAGCAGAGCGAGCTTGCATAACAAAAACGAAATTGAGCGCAAAGATATAAGAGAAGGCGATATTGTTATAGTGCAGAGAGCAGGTGACGTGATCCCACAAGTTATAGAAGTAGATAAAGATTCACGCTCCGCTGAGGTACAAAAATTTGTTTTCCCTAGCTCTTGCCCAGAATGCGGCAGTAGCATCTGTAAAACCGAAGGCGAAGTTGCATTAAGGTGTATGGGAGAGTTTTATTGCAAAGCCCAATTAATAGAAAAGCTTAGGCACTTTGTTTCTAAGGATGCTTTCGATATTGTTGGCCTTGGCAAAAAACAAATAGAATTTTTTTACAGTAACGGCTTAATTACGCAAATTTCTGATGTCTTTTTTTTAGAAGAGAAGATTAAAGATCTTAATTTTCCTCTAGAAACCAGCAGTGGTTGGGGTAAAAAATCAATAAATAATTTATTTAACGCAATAAGAAGTAGGAAAAAAATAGATTTACATAGATTAATATTTGCACTTGGCATTAAGTTTGTTGGGCAAAAAGCTGCTAAATTATTGACTAATTATTATAATTTATATACTAATTGGTATAGTTCTATGAAAGAATTAACCATAGATGATCTGATTAGTATTGATGGTATAGGAGAAAAAACAGTTAGTTCAATTAAGTCTTTCTTTTCTGAAAAACATAATATTGAAGTATTAAATAAGCTTATATCTTACCTAAAAATCTCAGATTCTAGCTATAATAATCAAAATAATGAATCTGAGCTAAATGGCAAAACAATAGTATTTACTGGTTCACTACTGCATATGACAAGAAGTGAAGCCAAAGCAAAAGCTGAATCGCTTGGAGCCAAAGTGAGCTCAAGTTTATCAACAAAAACTGACTATTTAGTTATTGGTGAAAAACCAGGATCGAAGTATAAAAAAGCTGTAGAGCTTGGTGTGACTATTTTAGACGAAGATAAGTGGCTACTTTTGAGTTCTAAGTAGTATATAAAGACAGTAAAAATATATGTATAAAAGTTAACAGCTACGAGCTGTCTGTGATTGATGTTGACTTGCTATAGTATTTTGGTGGCGGCTATTTAATTCTTTTTTTGTTCCAACAGCAATAGTTGATTGTTTTACATCACCTAATCCTTTACTAGCTTCTTTTATTTTATTTTGATCTATATTATTTGGGCTATTATATTTTTGGTTTTGTTTATCATCGATATCTTTATCATTATTGATACCCTTTATCTCCTGCAATTTCTCTATGTCACCATCTGTACGTGCTTTGCAAGCTTGAAATGAACTTGTAGCATGTTTTCTGATGCTGGATAAATCATGATAAGTATTAGTAATTGAAGATTTAATGTTAGCCCAAGTAGCTTTACGGTCTAAATCATTGTGATGGAATATGAGGTTTGGAGTTCTAAGCAATGCATCTGCAGTACGCCCAGTACCTTCAACTACACTACCAGTTGCAATAAAGAGCGAAGCTAAAGATTCAAAAATAAAAGCAACAGCAGAACGTGTTTTAAGTAATCTTTGATTTGATTTAAGAACACCATTTTTATCTGCGCTAATCTCATTATCAAGGCCTTTCGATATACGCTTAGCAATATTTAAAAATAATCCACCTCCTATTTTGTTTAAAATCCCACCAATGAACCCACACACAAAACTACATGCAGCACCACCTAAATTAAATGGTAACATTATAAGTGTTGGTAACCACTTTGTCTCATTAGTTTTGCGATCAACAACTCGAAAAGAAGTGGGTTTTATACCACCAGAAAAAGAGTAGTATAAAGCTTTATCAGGTTCAGGTAAGACAACATTACCATTTTTATCAACTTCAATTACTATAGTTTTATTTTTTAACTCTTCTTTGTTGGAGCCAAAAATCTTCTTCTGCTCTAAAGAGATTGCCATATCTGCAAGAGGAATTTCATATATAGTATTGCCATTATAAGATTGGCCATAACGTCCTGGTAACTCAATATGGTGTCTTTTTTTCCCATCCCAAAAATAATAACCTATAGAATCTTTATGTAATTTACAATCTTCTGGAATTTCTTTAGGGAAATAGCATTCTTTTCCATTATAAAGAATTTTACGTCTTCCATCATCAACGTAAATTTCTTCAGCTTCATCATAGTTACGTATAAAATATCTGTAAGAAAAGAATTTATTCCTATGAAGACTAAATTTTTTATATCCACCGTATAAGGATGAAAGAGTATCCCATATTTTTGACATAATTAATTGATATAAATTATATTAATTTTACATAATACTTGATTAATAATCAATTAATACTGATTCCTATAAAGAAAGTAAATACAAGCAACGATTACTGCTAGAAACGTGATGATAGAAATTACCTTACTAGAAAGGTCAAGTAAAGATCTTACTTTTATATTATAAACATAGTCTTCAAAAACAACTTGCATCCCTAAAACAGCATGCCAAAACATTAAGAATAATAACATAAAAAAAATTAAAACTTGCAATGGATGAGATAAAATGAAGTGAGCAATTTGCTGTTTATTTTGAATAGTAAATAGATGAGTAAAAATATATATAAACCATGGAAATAAAAAGAGCATAACAACAGCTGACAAACGTTGGAACCACCAATGATAAACAGAGTTTTTCATAAAAAAATTAAAAAAGCTGAAGAAAGGGCAGAAAGCAAAAATAAAATTACTACTATTATACCTGTAATTGATACTCCTTTATTGGTAATATTTACACCAAAATCCCATAGTAAATGGCGAATACCATTAAAAAAATGATAGGTAAAAGAAGATAAAAATATAAAAGTAAAAGCTTTACTGATTAAAATAAAATATTGATGAGAAAAAAATGCAACCACAAAATGAGTAAAAAAAACATAGAACGTAAAGGACCAAGAATAAAATAAAATACCAAGGAATACAAATACACCACTCACTCTATGAGATATAGAAAGCAAATTAGTAATTTGCATCTTACATATTATTTGAAGATATGGAGAAAGGGGCTTTACCATAACATATTGATTTTACAATAAAATAGAAAAAAAGACAGTGGCACATCGTATAATTTATATTATTAATAAAATAATAAATAAACTACACATAAAGCTAAGGAGGTAATCCAGCCGCAGGTTCACCTACGGCTACCTTGTTACGACTTAACCCTAGTCATCAGCCCTACTTTAGATAGCTGCTTCCTTTAAAGGTTAGCACACTAGCTTCGAGTAAAACCAACTTCCATGGCTTGACGGGCAGTGTGTACAAGACCCGAGAACGTATTCACCGTGGCGTGCTGATCCACGATTACTAGCGATTCCAACTTCATGCTCTCGAGTTGCAGAGAGCAATCCGAACTGAGACGATTTTTAAGGATTAGCTCAACTTTGCAGTTTCGCAGCCCATTGTAATCGCCATTGTAGCACGTGTGTAGCCCACTCCATAAGGGCCATGATGACTTGACGTCGTCCTCTCCTTCCTCCAATTTATCATTGGCAGTTTCCTTAAAGTACCCAGCTTGACCTGTTGGTAACAAAGGATAAGGGTTGCGCTCGTTATGGGACTTAACCCAACATCTCACGACACGAGCTGACGACAGCCATGCAACACCTGTGTGAGGCCCAGCCGAACTGAATCCTTCTGTTAAGAAGGAGATAGCCTCCATGTCAAGGAGTGGTAAGGTTTTTCGCGTAGCATCGAATTAAACCACATGCTCCACCGCTTGTGCGGGTCCCCGTCAATTCCTTTGAGTTTTAATCTTGCGATCGTAGTCCCCAGGCGGAATGCTTAACGCGTTAGCTACAACACAGAAATAAAAATTCCTACATTTAGCATTCACCATTTACAGCGTGGACTACCAGGGTATCTAATCCTGTTTGCTCCCCACGCTTTCGTACATCAGCGTCAGAATCGAACCAGATAGCCGCCTTCGCCACCGGTGTTCCTCCTAATGTCTATGAATTTTACCTCTACATTAGGAATTCCACTATCCTCTTTCGATCTCTAGTATAGTAGTTTTAAAAGCAATTCTGAGGTTAAGCCCCAGGATTTCACCTCTAACTTACTAAACCACCTACGTACCCTTTACGCCCAGTAATTCCGAACAACGCTAGCCCTCTCCGTATTACCGCGGCTGCTGGCACGGAGTTAGCCAGGGCTTTTTCTGTAGGTACCGTCATTATCTTCCCTACTAAAAGAGCTTTACAATCCTAAGACCTTAATCACTCACGCGGCATAGCTGGGTCAGGCTTTCGCCCATTGCCCAATATTCCCCACTGCTGCCTCCCGTAGGAGTCTGGACCGTATCTCAATTCCAGTGTGGCTGATCATCCTCTCAAACCAGCTATAGATCACTGCCTTGGTAAGCCATTACCTTACCAACTAGCTAATCCAATATAGGCTCATCTAATAGCGATAAATCTTTCCCTCATAAGGAATATATGGTATTAGCTGTCATTTCTAACAATTATCCCATACTATTAGGTAGATTCCTATATATTACTCACCCGTCTGCCACTAAAGCATATTATAGTAAACTATAATATAACTCTCGTCCGACTTGCATGTGTTAAGCTTGCCGCCAGCGTTTGTTCTGAGCCAGGATCAAACTCTCAAGTTAAACTTAAATCAAAATGACTTAAGTGCTGTACTCAAACCAAAACTAAAATAATAGCATTGGTGTACAAAAAAAATTTTGCTTTGCACCACTGCCTTTATTTCTATTCTCAAATTTACTAATCAAACAACAATTTTAAGTAAATAAGTAATATTAATTTATGTCAACATATTTAATTATATTTTTTTATATTTCATAAATTGACTACATCAGAACGATATATTATAAGATTATAAAATTTTTGAAATTAATTATGATAAATCTAAGAAAGATTATATCCATTGCAATTTTTCTCATACTAATCACCCTTTTATCAACCTTATCATTTTTATGAGATTCTAACAGACTGAAATTAAATATGCAATCGACGTATTAAATTCAATAATGAATTATAAAAATTCCCCTCTACCTGTGAAGAAAAATGCTAAAACAAATAGCTCTTGCAAACTACTAATATATGCAAAGTTCTGTTAAATAATCATAGAAGAAATTAAAAATTTATATACTATAAATAACATATAAGTTTTTATAGTAGGTTGGGGATGTTTTCAAGTATAGGTGCAATTAATTATGTCAATGAAGGTATAAAAAAAAATGATATCGACAAAGTAAGAGAAGCATTAGCTAACGGTAACGTAATAATTAATGACACAAATCAAATAGAAAATACAAGTTTAGGATTAGCAATAATACGTAATTGTAGTATATCATTGATTAATGTTTTATTAGAAAATGGGGCTCAAATAAAAACAGAATATAAATTAAATAAATCTTATCTCCATCCCTCTTATTCCTTAATAATACATGAATATAACCACCTACATTTAGCTATTGCTTATAAACGTATTGATATTGTTAATTTGCTTCTAAAACATGGTGCAGTAATTATAGATAATATACCTTTTTTAGAAATATTAGATAATCTTAATAAAAAGATAGAATTACATAGTACTTATTCGTTTATTAAAGATAATGAAAATCGCATAATCTATGCTGAAATTGAGTCATATTCAAGTAGTATATTAACTACTCTAAATATTGCATTTGGCATTGGTGATCCAAAGATTATTCATTTAATATTGAAACACAACAAAGCTTCTTTTATAAAAGATATTGAAGATGATGGTACTGTATCGCACTATGAGTATGGTACTCAACAAGAGTGGCAAGAGTATTATACATATCATCCATATAGTGATTCTTATGCTTCTAATAAGCGCCTTAATCGTAAATGCTATATACATTATATACAAAATTTGGATATGGGAGGTGCAGGTTGTTTAAATCATTACATTATCTCTAACAATACTGAAGCCATATTAGATAAACGAATAGGGCTATTAAAATCTTATGTTAGTACACCTAGCAGAATTGCATACATCATTATTCAACATGCTTTGCAAAGTATACAACCTGAGCAACGCACTGAATCACAAGATTTATATAAAATAAATATACTAGATTTAATTACAAGATGCATATGTTATTATCAATTAAAGCTAGAGGACATTACTAAATCGACTCGTATTTTAATACAAGATGGTGTTGTTAATCAATTGCAACATAATATGAAATGTTGTAAACGTTTAAAAAGCAAAGAGATAGCAGATATAATTTATAACTATACAGAAATACTTTTTAATTGTGCAAAAGACATAACTGATAGTATAGCGATTTGTAGAGAGGAAGAAGAAAAGATAAAAAAATCAATTAGTACTACTTTTTCAAATATTACTATTCAAGATCTTTCAGTACAGGTGGACATATGGATAGGAAAACATAGGTGAATTCACTATGTTTTAGGTACATAAACATCAGATTACCAATCAATATTCTTATCACTTTTTCTAATTTGTAATACAGACACTAAACTGATCATTGCAGAAAAGATTATATAAAATCCTGGGGAAATTTTAATTTCTGTTACCATTACAAGCCAGGTACAGATTAGTGGCGAGAATCCACCAAAAACTCCTGCTGAAATGTTGTGTGCTAAACTCAAACCAGTGTATCTAACTTTTGTTGGAAATAATTCGCATACAACTGCATTATATACACCAAATGATGCTGCACTAGGCACAGCAAACATCAAATACGCAAATATAACAGCTAGATAGCTATTATAGTGTAGCATAAAAAAAGCTGGAAAACTGGTTATAGCTAGTGTAACACAAGATAGTACCATTATAACTTTTTTTCCTACCTTGTCAGATAAAATAGCAAAAGATACAGCAAGTATCCCATACAGTAGATTGCCAAAAATTTCTATTATATAAGTAATATCAAAATTTTCTGGTGATATTTCCCTTATATAAGTTTTAAAAAATACTAAAAGAGCATAAACAGAAGCATTTTGAGCAATGCCAATTCCTATGGATATAAGTAGTAGTCTTTTGTAGTATTTAATAAATTCTAAGATTGGTGATTTTGATAAGTTTTTTTTATTCACTTGATACGCATAACTTTCATCGAAGATAAATCTTGTACATATAGCAACAAATCCCATAAATAGGGAAAATATAAACGGTAATCTCCATCCCCAAGAGTCAAAATCAGATGTTTTTTTACAGATTACTATTACTATTAAACAAATAATAGAACCAAGCATACCACTTAAAACTTTGATACTACCAAGAAAACCTAAGTTCTTTTTATTATCTGCATTTTCAATTAAAAAAACTGAGCTACCTACTTCTCCTCCCATTGCCATTCCTTGTAATAAACGAAGTATTGCTATAAGCAGTGATGCAAATATCCCTATACTCCTATAGCTTGGTATAAATGCAATAAATGCAGATGAAGCAGACATAAGCAGCGTTGAAGTAAGTAGTGCAATTCTTCTGCCGTACTTATCACCAATATACCCAAATATAATTGCACCAAATGGTCTTGCTAAAAAACCAATAGCAAAAACACTGAGGGCTTTTATTAAACCTATGTAATAGCCTTCTGACGAGAAGAAAACATCACTTATTATATAAATTAAAACGCCAAATAAAGTATAACCATACCATAAAACTACGTTACAAATTACACTTGAGATTATTGCTTTCTTAATGCTTTTCATTCTTAAATAGTTAAGCTACTATAAGATAGTTGTCAATAGTTGTAAGTTTATTTGTGTTCAAGGAAATACTCTGTAGAATTCTTTTTGTAAAACTTCATCAACTGCATTTAGGGAGGTTTCAATTCCTAATTTTTTCATAGAAGTGATTCCATATTCACTAATGCCACAGGGGATTATGTTGCTATAGTGAAATAGGTCAGGACAGATATTTAAAGCAACACCATGATAAGTCACCCACTTTCTTATCTTTATACCAAAAGCTGCAATCTTTTCTTCTTTTCCATTTGTATTTATCCACACTCCTATGCGGTCACTTTTAAACTCTCCATAGATTGAAAAATGTAGCAAGCTGTTTATTATCCAAGTACTTAAATTTTTGATATACAGCCTTACGTCGCATTTGTTTCTTTTTTTAAGATTAAGCATAATATAGATTATTCGTTGCCCTGGACCATGATAGGTATACTTACCTCCACGACCAGTTTGAAAAACAGGAATGGTTACGTCTGCACTGATCTCTGCTGCATTTGCACTGATGCCTGCTGTATATATTGTTGGATGTTCAAGTAGCCAAACTAGCTCTGGTTTTATTCCTTCAGAAATCTGCTTAGTCCTCTCTTCCATAAATTCTACGGCACTTAAATATTCAATTGGTTCATCTGATTTGAGCCATTCTACCATAAGTATATAGAGATTAGAGCTACTAATTTCTTACAGGATAAAATAAAAACAAGCAATATATAAAATTACATTTATTAATAAATGAGATTATAGTTACAGACTATAGCTAATCCGAGTAAGGTTTCCCTAATTCTTGAAACACAACATTAGACTTCATGTATAACTTAGGAATAGGAAGGAATATGTCGAAAGCAACATTAGTGAAGGTATGAAATTTGAATAAACTTGATGAATTAGAAGATTGACAGAAATAAAAAGAAAAACATTCAAAAGAATGACAGAAATTATAATAGAGGAAGAGACTAAGAAAAAGACAAGAGGAGAAATAAACAATGCATGTTTGTTAGTGGCATTAGAATATTTGCATCGAATATATTTCCATAAAGCTATAGAATAAGTAAAATATCGAAACATTCGTTGGATTGAAGATACGTTGATCGAAATTTTGCATTACCAGGGTGAAATTAAAAAGTAAAATGGAATATGAAGTTTTAGTGATAGATAGTACAAAAACGCCTATAGAAAGACCCAAAAAAAGCAGAGGAGATTTTATTCCGGTAAGAAATACACTCAAAACTCAGTTAATTATAGGAAGACAGAACAAAAAGATTATATTTTTTCAAATGGTATGATTTTAGGATATTTAAGGAATCAAAAGTAGTAGTATTATCTGAAATTAAGGTGTTAGCAGATGGTGGATATAGAGGTACACGAAGAATGCATAAAAACATGGAATTGCTGCACAGGAAGACAAAAAAGAAGCCTTTGAGCAAAGAACAAAAGAAAGAAAATTTATGAGCAAAAGAGTGGTAATAGAGAATGTGATTGGGTTGTTGAAAAGATTCAAAATTATCGCAGATGAAACAGACGTAAACGTTTTGCTCTGAGATTCAATTTGATTGCTGCTATTTACAATTTTGAACTTTCTATTTGAGTTTCCAAAGAAGTCGAATAAAGAGCTGAAAGGCTCATTTTTAACTTGATACCAACATAATTTGTATAGTGTAGTAAAGACATGGTACTTACAAAAATAATCTAATACTCAAAGAATTTACAAAATAATCCGAACATTTTGAAGTTCTATTTGATTATGATGAAAACGATTTTGCAAATCCTATAGATAAAAAATATAACGAAAAAAGAAAAGCAATTCTTCGTGCTGATTCTTTTACTTTGCACATTACAGGATTTGCAATAAGGATTGAACTGCTATGCAGAGCTATAAGAATTTATCATCGTTTTGATGAGTTGAGTAGAGAGTCAATACTGGTAAATGGAATGTATTTTGATTATGATGAAAAGCCCATCATTACTTATTTAAGAGCAGTAAAACAAATTGGTTATTATGAAAGAGAAAATAAAAGATTTACAAAAGCTACATCAATTTTAGTTCTTTCTTACACTAGCAATGATTTAACTTATACCTCAACAATTTTATCATTTGCCTTAATAAATGGCAATAAACCATCTAAAGAACTTTTGCAAATCCTCAAAGAACAAGATTTTGTATTTTCAGAAAACGGAACAGAAATTACAAAAGAAAATTCAATTTGGAAAGTTGTAGAAAAAGAAAAAACCCTTCTTGTTAAAGAAAAAGGAAATTTTTTAGACCTTCACAACTTAAATAACAAAAGCTCTTTCAAACCTACACTAATGTTGCTTTTTATATATTCTTCCCTATTCTTAAGTTATTCATGCAGTTTATTGTTTTAAATCTTATGACGATAAAGATAGGTGTGTATCCTGGTACTTTTGATCCAATTACTTTTGGTCATATTGATATAATTAAGAGAGCATATAATTTAGTTGATAAGTTAATCATTGGTGTAGCTTGTGACGTTAAGAAAGACATGATTTTTTCTGCTAATGCGCGAGCAGAGATGGTACGAGAAGAAATTAAATTACTTAATATAAAAGCTGAAGTGATAACTTTTAATGGATTATTGATATATTTTGCTCAAAAGCAGAACGCTTCAGTGATAATTAGAGGTTTAAGGGCAGTATCGGATTTTGATTATGAATTTCAAATGAGCTGGATAAATTATAAACTATCCCCTAAAATTGAAACAATATTTTTACCTGCTGCTGAAGATACTCAGTTTATTTCTTCAAGTTTCGTTAAAGAAATTGCAAGATTAAATGGAGATATAAGTAAATTTGTTTCGGAGAATGTGAGAAAACAACTTTTAAGTTTTTATTATGGGAATGTTCAAAAAAGTGTGTCAAACCGAGAAATAAAAATAAAATAGAAACAAAAAATAGAGGTTTGATATATGAGTTACAAAATAGAAAATGGAACGACTGGCCTAGTAGATTACAAAGAGCTGGAAGCAAATATACTGTCATCAATAAGAGAAGGTAAACCATTGATGGGGAGAGATGGAGCATTAACACCATTTGTAAAAAGGCTGCTGGAAGCAAGTCTAGAAGGTGAAATAGAGCATCATTTATATAATGAAAGAGAAGAAAAGAATCGAAGAAACGGAAAGAATGGCAAAACTTTGAAGACGAGTGCAGGTTCATTTGAACTATTGACACCAAGAGATAGAGAGGGAAGTTTCGAACCACAGATAGTGAAAAAAAGGCAAACAAGCTTACAT
>BNGT01000042.1 GCA_016860565.1 Candidatus Mesenet longicola
GTTGTAGACACAATAGGCCTAGTTATTACGGCAGATGTTCACAGTGCAAGCGTTCAAGATAGTGATGGTGCTCTAGATCTTTTTATTCGAGCTAAAGAAAAATCTCCAAGGGTGCAGAGGTTTTTTGCTGATCAAGGATACAAAGGTAAACTACAAAGTCGCTGTTTATTGGAGACAGGATGTTTATTAACGATCACCAAAAAAGCAGTAGATACTACAGGATTCCAGGTTATTCCTAAACGTTGGATTGTGGAAAGAACTTTTGCTTGGCTCTCCAATTTTAGACGCATGAGCAAAGATTACTAGCATTCTCCTCTTACTTCAAAAACTAATATCTTCTTTAATATGATTACTTCTATGCTTTCTAAATTATCTACTTAATCTCTTTCAAGACAGGTTCTGAGTTTATTTATAAACACAGAGTAGTACGTTTGATTTAATGTAGTACTAAACACAGACATTTACAGATAAAATAGCAGTAGAGAAATAAATTACGTAGATATTGTAAGTTTACATATTCTATGCTGCCTACTATCCAACAATATATCAAATCAAGAATTTGAACAATTAAGAAAAAGATATTAGATCTATTCGCTGTCACTGTTGGTAATGTAAATTATACAGATGTACAGCAATATATTGAAAGTTCATAATAAGCATTTAACATCTCTGAGTTTTAAAACTTGCTTTATAAGCGTTTACTCATACCACCTGCTTTAGCTGGTTGTAGTTGATAAGGCTATCAATAAGTTTTTTATTACATTTTTTAGGATTATCAAAATGTACTACACTAGAATATTGATCTGTTTCTTTTTGTAGATTTTTAATACTATTAAGGAGCTTTTTTTGACTCTCTTTATCAAATTCATTTTTATTATTTAAGTATGGTACTATAATATTTCGTAATTTTTTGTATAATACCGGTTTTGTTTCAGTGAGATTGGCCTTACTGGTCATAAGTTTTAATGATTACAGGATGACTAATACTATTAACAGCAACAGCACTATTTTATATTTACTAGAATGCACTACATCTTTTGTTCTTGAGGCTAATATTCCTAAAGGAGCATTCAACTCACCAATCTTACCTTCTATTTTAGCATCAAAGTCAAAATAAATTACTGATTTACTGTTTGATATTTCTTCTGGTTTAATCTTTTTTGATTCTATAAATCCATCTCCAGCTTTAAGCAACATTAATATCCGCATCATATCTAAGCGAAACCCCATACGTTTATCTATATTTGGTAACTTTAAATACTCAGTCATTCTCATTTTCTTATCTGAATCTAGATCAGAAGTTAAACGATTAGTGTCAAATTCAAAATCATATTCACTCCAATCTAGTTTATTGAAGTCTATTGCCCTGATATTTGGTGCTAAATTTTCTAGAGCTTGCATTTGTTGATTCTGGTCTTTATTTAAAGTATCATCTAAATAATATAGGCATATTAGTCTATCTGGTTCCACTTTAGCCATATTCACAAGCCGCTGACGATGGGGAAAAGTTTCAGTATTTGGCAATTTCCTGATTCTTTGTTTAAACGCTCAGGGCTAGAGACAATCCATTGCATAAGTATTGGTGCGTTAGCATCGATAGTGGTTTTTATTGGCATATTTTTCCTCTTGTTATATTATTAAATTAATATATTAACCATTTTAATTTATAAAAGTTAATAAACTTTATTATGTTTTAGTAATAATTTAACTAGTTAAAGTTATTATCAAAATAATTATTTATTTAATCTATCAATGGGGGATTGATATGAATGGTGTAAATTCTAATACTATAATAAAAGAACAAATATCGGGATTACTTCAGGCCGTGCAAAATATGCCAGATGCAGAAAAAACGCAACTTTTTCAGTTATTAAAAGAAGCTGCGCAAACTCCTGAAATGGCAGACATTACAGGAGCTACTAAAGAGCAGTCATCACACTATATGGATTCAGGGGTAAAAAAATTAGCATCTAATAACATGAGCAAAGATGAAATGTCGAATACTGTATCTAAATCTACTGATTTTGTGAATAGTTCAGAAACCCAAGATAAGATTAGTAGAAACAAGGATGGACTAGGCAATTTTATAGATGAATTAAAAACTCTTAGCACCGGAGATAAGTTGCTATCTGTAATGAAAAAGTCAGCTATAACTCTTACTAAACCATTGCACCCAGTAGTAGCCTTAGTTGCGCTCACAGTTGCAGCGCTAGGTCTTGGTGGGATGGCGATTGGAAAAGGCATGATAAAGGCAGGTAAAGCAGTAGCACATGGTGCACAAGTTGCAGGTAGCGCGACAGTACATGGAATGCAGATTGCAGGTAATGCTATAAAGAGTGGTGCAGAAGCTACTAAAAGGAGAATGTCTGATGCTGCAGAAGTTATAAGTGATAAAAGCGAACATGCTGCTAAAAAAGCAAAGCATGGTTTAAAAAATGTGGTTGATCATGTGCCATCTCGGACCTCTAACATAGAAGATTTCTTGAAGAACGCAAGTAGATCTAGTCGCGAATTTGGTAGTTTATCGAGCGAAAGTGAAGGCCAAGTGTACTTCATCAAAGAATACTTGCTTCAAGATGGTAAAATTAGTGATAAAAAAGTTCAGGCATTAGAGAATGTACTAAATAATGAAGTAAATGAATCTGAAGTACAGAACTTCCATCGATTAATAGAAAAGGGTAAAAGTACACACCGTAATGATTATGAAGAATTTAAAAATCAGTTGAACGGACTTACATCTATTATGCAAGATAAAGAACTTCAGAATGCGTTTACAAGTGAGCTTGCCAAGGTAGGTAAACAAGAACGCAAAAGTGAGATAAAAGAAGAAAAAGCGGAAGAGCAACCATCATCTTTCATCTCTAATATTAAAGATAGAATAAGTAGTATAGCAACACAGCAACAGGTTGCTAGATAAATCTTTATCTTCTAATATGGTCCATAACAATCTCGCGAGATTGTTATGGATTTTAAATTGATAAAAGAAGATAAAATTATACAATACCTTTTATTACATAACCTGAGTTTGCTTTTAGGTATTGATTCATGGAATACGACTTCAAAAACGTTGAGAAATTTTTTCAAGAGAAGTGGGATTTCTCAACTGGAATGGATAGCAACAAAAAAAAATGTTATGTGCTTGAGATGTTTCCTTACCCTTCAGGCAATATACACATGGGGCATCTGCGTAATTATGCCATAGGTGATGTAATTAGCCGTTACAAAAGAGCGCGTGGCTTTAACGTTTTTCATCCAATTGGTTGGGATGCGTTTGGCCTCCCAGCTGAGAATGCTGCACGCGATAACAAGATAGATCCTGCAATATGGACGCAAAATAATATAAGCAACATGAAGAAGCAGCTAAAATCGATAGGGCTTTCTTATAATTGGGAATGTGAGCTCTCTACTTGCGATTCTGAGTATTATAAACATGAACAAAAATTTTTCTTAAGCTTCTTAAAAAATGGTTTAGCTTACCGCAAGGAAGCGTGGGTAAATTGGGATCCTATAGATCAGACAGTTTTAGCCAACGAGCAGGTGGTAAATGGAAAAGGGTGGAGATCCGGTGCAATAGTTGAAAAACGAAAACTTTCTCAGTGGTTTTTAAAAATTACTGATTTTGCTGATGATTTGCTAGCATGTATTAAAGGCCTGAATAATGTTAAAGCCCTAAATAATTGGCCAGAAAAAGTAAAGTTAATGCAGGAGCAGTGGATAGGGCGCTCAGAAGGTTTTGTCATAAGCTTTGATATTGTAGGTATAAATAAAAAACTAGAGGTGTTTACAACCTCTCCTCATAGCCTATTTGGTGCTTCATTTTGTGCTGTTGCCCCACAGCATCCAATACTACAAGATATTACGAATATCGAGGTGTTCAAATATATTCAAGATTGTGGTGAATCTTCAGAAAAAACAGAGAAAATAGGAGTATATACTGGAATTAACGTAAGACACCCATTCTTAGATGAGGTATTACCTGTTTACGTTGCCAATTTTGTTTTAATGGAATGTGGTACAGGGGCAATTTTTGGCTGCCCTGCACATGATCAGCGTGATTTAGATTTTGCTCGTAAATATAACCTAAAAGTTACTGCTGTTATACGTCCAAATGATGCAGAAGCAGTTGAGATAAAAGATAAGGTGTATATAGAAGACGGAATAATGATTAATTCTCACTTTCTTGATGGTTTATCAGTAGAAGAAGCAAAAGAAATAATCTTTGCAAAACTTGCAACTGAAGAGAGGTGTAGAAAAGAAATTAATTACCGTTTGCATGACTGGGGAATATCAAGACAACGTTACTGGGGCTGCCCTATACCTATTATCTATTGTAAAGTTTGCGGTACTGTGCCAGTACCTAAGGAAGAATTGCCAGTTACTCTACCAACTGATGTTGATTTTACAAGCGGCAATCCTCTAAAGAGTCATTCAACTTGGAAATATACAAATTGTCCTAAATGTGGTGATAAGGCAGAGCGGGAAACAGATACATTCGACACTTTTTTTGAGTCATCTTGGTATTTTGCTGCGTTTTGCAGTAAAGATAAAGGAATTGATAAAGATGCATGTGACTACTTTCTACCAGTTGACTACTATATTGGCGGCATTGAGCATGCAATTTTGCACCTACTTTATTCACGATTTTTTTGTCGTGCACTGAGCAAGTGTGGCTATTTAGACCTTAAAGAACCATTTTCAAATTTAATCACGCAAGGAATGGTTTGTCATACAACTTATAAAGATGAAAAAGGTAATTGGCTGTTTCCACAAGAAGCAAAAGCACTGATTCAAAAGGGTGAAAAAATAGAGATTGGCAAACTTGAAAAAATGAGCAAATCAAAAAAAAATATTGTTGATCCAAGCTACATAATAGATAAATACGGTGCTGACACTGCACGTCTGTTTGTTTTATCTGATACTCCACCAGAAAAAGACATGAAGTGGTCTGATGAGGGGATAGAAGGTAACTTCCGTTACATAAATAAATTATGGCGCATGGTTATGCAATTAAAGCCAATTGATATCAAGTGTAATAACACTGCTGTCCAAGGCGAACTTCTAAAATATAGAAAGGAGTTACATAAGCTACTAAATGGCTTAACTTCTGATTTAGAGAATTGTCAGTTAAATTGTGCTGTTGCTAAATTTCGTGAAATGACAAATTTGATAGCCAATATAGAGCTAGATTCAGGTAAACATGTTATAGATGAAGGTATATGCATTTTGATTAGAGTGATAGAACCATTTATACCACATTTAGCTGAAAAATTATGGCAGGAGATAGGGGGAGAAGGAATGCTTTGCGATCAAAGTTGGCCCTTATCTGATAATTCATTATTAACTCAAGAAATGGTAACAATGGCTGTGCAAATTAATGGTAAATTACGTACCACAATTGATGTAGAAAGCAATTTAAGTATTGAAGAGCTAAAAAAGTTGGCAGCAGATGCAGTGGCACAAAAGATTGATACCAACAGTATTAGTAAAATATATGTGATTCCAGGTAAAATTGTAAATATTGTTATATAAATTACCTAAACGGCTATTTAAGGAGTTTATCAAGTAAAAAAACAAATTATAAAATATTCTACCTTTATAAGTAGATTGCTTTAAAAAAGCAATCTACTTGTTTTATAATAAAATTAAGATTTTTCTTTTGATGTTTCCAAAGATTGATTCACAATATATTCTAATTCTGCTGCAACTATATTAATCTTCTCTTCACTTGGTCGTGGAGAAATATCTCTATAATTAATTGTACCCATAAATGAACAAATAGACGTTGTAACAAAAGTAGCGAGTAATAAAACTGATAGAATGCTCATACCTATTCGGCTTCCATCTTCAGTGTAGTTTTGTGACAAACATACTCCCACTACTGAAGCTAAACTAAATAGAATGGATAAAGCAAACCCTATTTTACACTTATCTAAAGTCTCTTTCAATAAGTTGCTTTCGATTATAGATTTAGCATATTTTTGGCATTCAGAGTTCTTGTTTTCTGAAGTTTTAATTGCGTTCAGTATTGCATCATATGTATCATTATCCATACTTTTGATACATTGATTCGTATTATCAAACAATTTACATCCTATAGCCATGTTATTCTTATAATAAAGAATATATTAACTATATATCATATTTTTTTAGTAAATCAAGATTCTTTCATTCTAGTAGGAGTTTTTTTAATTAGCAGAAAACAGTTTGAAATAGTGAATTTAAGTTCTAAAACAAAAAATTACTTGCTAGCAAATATATACAAATGTAAACCTAAAAAGCATAAATTTGTTAAATATCTTTAAATTATATAAATGCTTAAAAAATATAGTAAAATATTAATAGCTAATAGGGGTGAGATCGCCTGCAGAATCATCAAGACTGCTCATAAGATGGGTATATCGTGTGTTTGTGTTTACTCTGACGCTGATGAACATTCATTGCATGTGAAACTTGCAGATGAAGCAGTGCACATAGGGCAATCGCCCGCATGCACAAGTTATCTAGATATTGATAAAATATGTCAAGCTGCAGCTGATACCAAGGCACAAGCAGTTCATCCTGGCTATGGTTTTTTATCTGAGAATCAACATTTTCCTCTTGCTCTTGAAAAATTTGGCATTGATTTTATCGGACCAAGAACCGAGGCAATAAAAGCTATGGCAAATAAAATAACAGCTAAGGAAGTTGCTGTGAAATCAGGAGTAAGTGTAGTTCCTGGCTATACTGGTGCGGTTTTAAATATAGCTCACGCTGAAGAGATAGCTCAGCAAATTGGTTTTCCAATTATGATTAAAGCTGCAGCAGGAGGTGGGGGAAAAGGCATGAGGATTGTAAGATCAATAAAAGAAGTGGCTCAAGCGTTTAACTCTGCAACTAACGAAGCAATGAAAAATTTTAAGGATGGTAGCCTTTTTATAGAAAAGTATGTAGAGTTGCCACGGCATATTGAAGTACAAATTCTAGGTGATAAATTTGGCAATATTGTATGTTTAGGAGAAAGGGAATGTTCTATACAAAGACATAATCAAAAGGTAATAGAAGAAAGTCCCAGTCCATTTGTCACTGAAGAAATAAGACAAAAGATGTATGAGCAATGCATATCTTTAGCGAAACAAGTCAATTATTTTTCTGCAGGTACTGTAGAGTTTATCATGGATAAAGATAAACAATTTTATTTTTTGGAAATGAACACTAGACTGCAAGTTGAACATCCCGTTACAGAGCTAGTTACAGGTATTGACATAGTTGAGGAAATGATAAGAGTATCTTGCGGAGAAAAATTAAGATTTAATCAAGAAGATATAAGATTAAATGGATGGGCAATAGAGAGTAGAATTTATGCTGAAGATCCAGCAAAGAACTTTTTTCCTGCTAGCGGACGTATAAAATATTATAACATGCCAAAAGAAAGTAGTAACGTAAGAATAGATGATGGGGTTTTTGCTGGTGCAGAAGTGAGTATGTTCTATGACCCAATGATAGCAAAGATCATTACATATGGAAAAGATAGAATGGCAGCAATAAATTGTATGCAGCAAGCATTATCTGAGTCTTACGTTGGCGGTATTACAAACAATATTGAATTTCTTGAATCAATCTTTCATCAGCCAGCTTTTATAGCAGCAAAATTGCATACTGGGTTTATTTCAGAATTTTATTCTAATGGTTTTCATAGTGATATTTTAACTGAAGAATCTATACAGATATTTATATTTATATCATTGTATATCTATTTAAGCAATGAGTATCGTAATTGGGTTCTTTGTAAAGAGATAGATGATTCATTTTCAGTATTTGTGGATAAAAACGAATATAACATAAGGGCAAAGTATGATGGTGTTACTCTTTTAGTGATATATAATCATAATGAATATTTGATTCAGGGTAGATGGAATGTAAGTTATAAACTGTTGCAAGTTATTATTAATAATCATGCTCTGAATGTAAAAATGAGTATCAATAAAAATATGTACCTCCTTGGTTATGCAGGCATGAAAGCGCAATGCTTTGTTTATTATCCTAGTATAGCAAATCTTAGTAAATTTATGTTAGAATCTAAAGAAGATAAGAGTATGTTATATGTTGAAGCTCCAATATCAGGAATGCTTGTCAAGTTGTGTGTAGATCAAGGTGAAAAAATAGAAATAGGCCAACCGCTTTGTATAATAGAGGCAATGAAAATGGAAAATATAATACATGCAGAGACAAAAGGAACAATAAAAACAATTGCGATGAAGGAAGGAGAAAGCATAAGATCTGGTGACCTTCTCATAGAATTAGAATAATGTTATGGATCAAAAAATATATATAGCATATTTAACTTTATAGCCTGTATTATTCTTGTTAAGTAAGCACACAGTTAAGAAAAAACTTGACTAAAAACAAGTTTAAAAGCTACACTGAGTATTTATATTTAGTTAATAATTATATTTATTATGTCTACCCCTTATAGTTTTAACAGTACGGAATTATTAAGAGCAGCAAAGGAAACTGCAGAACAAGTAGGTTTACAGTTAGAGACTATAATTAAGGCAGTTGAAGCTTCAATTGAGCTTGCAGCACGTAAGAAATATGGTAATTATAAAATTGTAACTTCTATAGATAGGAAAACTGGCGCAATATCTATCTTTAGAGAAATCACCGTTGTAGATAATGGCCCTTTTGATGGTGATTTTATTAGTTTATCAGGGGCAAGGCTAATTAAAGAAGATGCTAAAGTTGGTGAGGTTATACAAGAACAATTACCACCAATAGATGTTAGCTATACTTCAGCAAAAATTGCTCAAAAAAGAATAAAGCAAATAATCCAAGAAGAAGAACGTAGAAAGCAGTATGAAGAGTTTAAAAATAGGGTTGGCACTATACTTCGTGGTAGGGTTAAAGAAATTGAGTATCATGGTTTAATTGTGGATATAAATGGTAATGAAGCTTATCTTAAGACATTCAATCTAATTAAGGGTGAAGTGTTTCGTCAAGGTGATAATATAAATGCCTATGTTGAAGATGTAAGAAATGTAGATTATGGTGCACAAATTTTTCTTTCTAGAACACATAAAGGTTTTGTAGAACAATTATTTAAAGAAGAAATACCTGAGATCTATGATGGGATAGTAGTTATTAAAGCGATAGCTAGAGATGCTGGCTCTCGCACTAAGGTTGCAGTTTCTTCTTTTGATAAAAATATTGATCCTGTGGGAACATGCATTGGTATTAAAGGCTATAGAGTTAAGAATATAAAATCTCAGCTTAATGATGAAAAAATAGATGTAGTTAAGTACTCTACAAATTTAGCTGAATTTGTTGTTGAAGCAATAGCTCCAGCAAAAGTATCGAGAGTCATTATTGATGAAGATGAATCCTTCATAGAACTGGTTATTCCTGAAGATCAGTTAAGTATGGCAATTGGTAAGCGTGGTCAGAATATCAGATTAGCTTCTGCACTTGTTGGCTGGAAAATAAATGTGTTAAGTGATAAAGAGAATTCAGAAAAAAGAGCACAAGAACTAGAGAAAGGTCTAGCCTTGTTTGTTGATGCCCTAGATATAGAAGAAATTATAGGGCAACTACTTATTACAGAAGGTTTTTTTAGTGTAGAGGACGTTGCTCAAGCATCTATCTCTGATCTTGCATCAATTGAAGGGTTTAATGAAGAAATTGCTATTGCACTACGTGACAGAGCAGTGCAATATTTAAAAAATAAAGAGCATGATAATGAGGCTGAGTTAAAAGAATTAGAGGTAGATCAATTTATTAAAGAACTTCCCCACCTCCAAGCGAATGATATAATAGTACTATATAATAACGGTATTAAGACTATAGATGATCTTGCTGGTCTGTCTGATGATGAATTTTGTAGCATAGTTTCTCGTTTTTCCTTAGGTGAAGAGGTAAATGAAATAATAATGCAAGCACGTAAAAAAGTTGGATTGCTTGATAATTAATTGAGTGGATATATGAATGAGCCTGAGAACATCAGTAATAAAAAGTTAACCCTTGCTAGTTTTAATTTAAGCAAGGACAAGTGTAATGATAGGCTTAAGTCTAGTTCTTCTGCTGACAACTTATATTCAGTTAAGGGTGGTACAGCAGTAGAAGTTAAAAGAAAGAAAAAAAGTAATTCATTGGATTCTGTTTTACAAGGTGAGGATATTGATGGTTCTTTAACAAGGCAAGAGCAAGTTTCTAGGATAAATGCTTTTTATAATGCTGCATTAACAAAACAAGAGGTAAAAAGCCATTATAAGCAAGAAGATAAGCATATTGAAAAGGATGTAATAGAAGAAAATCAAAATTTGGAAAATGTTAAGTGTATTGATGATAACAAGAAGAATATAAAAGAAACTAATCGAGATGATCAAAAATTTAAAAAAGCTAAACCTAATATAAACAAAAACCAATCCTCTAATACATACTCTAAACATGAAAAATTTGCTCTTGAAAAAGCTTTGGTACAAGACCGTAACGATGAACCAATACAACCTTTTGGTATAAGAGCTAAAAAAAATAAACGTTCTAAATCGATAAAACGTTCAAATATATCACGCGAAATTCTTATTCCAGGTGAAATTACAGTGAGAGAGCTTGCTAAACGTATGGCAGAGAGAGGTAAGGATGTATTAAATACTCTATCTAAAATTGGTAAAATTATTAAATTAGATGATTTTTTAGATCCAGATATAGCATGTGAAATAGCAATGAGTTTCAATCATACTTTTAAAATGGTAGGTGGTTCTCAAATGGAAGAAAAGATACTGCAAATCGATGAAAAGTTACCTAAATTACCACGCCCTCCTATTGTTACATTTATGGGACATGTAGATCATGGTAAAACTTCTCTGCTTGATTTATTTCGTAAATCAAATGTTGCTGAAAAAGAATCAGGGGGAATCACTCAAAAAATTGGTGCGTATCAAACGATAACTCAAGGTGGTCACAAAATAACTTTTGTAGATACACCTGGACATGAAGCATTTACTACAATGCGCGCATGTGGTGCGAATGTAACTGACATAGTAGTACTAGTTGTAGCAGCAGATGATGGGATAATGACTCAAACAGTTGAAGCAATAAGTCACGCTAAAGCTGCAAATGTACCTATTATAGTTGCAGTTAATAAAATTGATAAAGTGAGTAATGTCGAAGGTAGTGTAACGAAAATTGCCAATAATTTATTACAATATGATCTTATTCCTGAGACATTAGGCGGTGATATTATAATTGTGCCAGTATCAGCAAAGCAAAAAATAAATTTAGAAAAATTAGAAGAGGCGATAGTGCTGATTGGAGAATTAATTAATTTGAGAGCAGTTACTGATTGTCATGCTTCGGGAATAGTTATTGAGTCAAAAGTTGATAAAAGTCGTGGGATACTTGCAACTTTGGTAGTGCAACAGGGAACATTAAAAATAGGAGATATAATAGTTATAGGGAATGGATACGGTAAGATTCGTAGTATGTTTGATCATAATGGAAAAAATGAGAAGGTAGCTTTGCCTTCAGCTCCAATTGAAGTTGCTGGATTAGATATTATACCAAGTTCTGGAGACCAGTTTGTAATTGTAGAATCTGAGAAGCAAGCACGTGAGGTTGTTGAGTACAGAAATAATTTAAGTAATAATAAAGTAAGCACTGATTCAATAGATATATTTAGTCAAGAAAATAATGTAACAAAAATACCTATTATTTTGAAATGTGATGTTACAGGATCAATTGAAGCAATACGTAACGCAATTGTTAAATTAAGTAATGAAGAAGTTAAAGTGAATGTTTTACATAGCGGAATTGGAGTAATAACTGAGTCAGATATTCTGCTTGCTGAAGCCTCACAAGCTATTATCTTAGCCTTCAATGTGAAGACAGATCCAAGAGTAAGAGAATTTATAAAACAGAAAAAGATAGATATCCGCTTTTATGATATAATATATGAGTTAATTAATGACATAAAAGATTTTCTAAACAGTAAATTAAAACCTGTAATACAAGAATATAATGTTGGATTGGCTTCTGTTAGGGAAGTATTTAGTATAGATAAAACAGTAAGTATTGTAGGCTGTCATGTAACAAATGGTATGATAAAAAAGGGTGCATTAGTTAGATTAAAGCGTAATGATAAATTAATATATGAAGGTGAGGTAAAAATTCTACGTAGATTCAAAGATGATGTAAAAGAAGTTAAATCTGGTTTTGAGTGTGGGATATCTTTAAGTGGTTGTACTTCTGTACAACCTAATGATACTATAGAGGCATTTGAGCTGGTAAAAAAACAGGCTAAATTAAATTAGCAATGGAAAAGCGTGTATCAAAATTAATGATGCAGTCAATTTTATGCAGAGCAATTGCAAAGATTTTCATGGAAGGTAAGGTATGTAATCAGGGTATTTCAGTTTCAAGAGTTAATCTAAGTAATGATCTCAAAGTAGCAGACGTGTTTATAGCTTTGTCTTTTTGGAGTAAAGAAGATAAGCATTCTGTTTTAGCAGAAATAAAGAAGTCATCTTATTTTATATATAAGCTCTTATTAAAAGATGTTAGCTTACGTTATGTACCAAAGCTAAATTTTAAATTAGATGATGATCAGCAGGAAATATACAAAAATCACTAAGAAGAAAATGGGTGCATTAATACAGGAGAGTGAAGTAGAGAAGATAAGCCAAAAAATAGGTAAGATAATATGATTAATCTATATACAAAAATTTACAGCAAAAAATAGACAAATTGGAAAACAGAAAATGAGGATACTAAATTAAAATCTCTGCCAAGAAATTATACAAAATAAAGAAGCAAAAGAAATAAAGAAAATGAAAGCAGACAAAGTATTGCAAATGCAGATACTTTATCTGACAAATGAGAACTAGGAGGATTTAAATAGTTAAATCAGAATCCTAATTAATAATGTTTTTCTGGGAAGGAATGTATCAAGAAATCGGTGTTTTACCATAGCAATATTTGCCTGATGGTCTCATTGTAAGAACGCAAGCAATGATCAATATCAATCTGTAGATCTAGCAAAATTTCTAAAAATGACTTGCATGATTT
>BNGT01000043.1 GCA_016860565.1 Candidatus Mesenet longicola
AATTTTACAGACTCAAGGAGTTATAAGAAAATGGAGATGAGATAAGTAAGAAAAACAGAGTCTCTGAAGATGTAGAAAGAGTAGTAGTTAACATATCAATAGAATTTCCAGCATACGAGCAACAAAAAATGAGCTGAGAAAAATGGGAATTCTGAAGGTGGAGTAAGATCTGTATGGCTAACTTTCAAAAAAAGACTTAAGAAACAAAAAGATGGTTGACAGATTGCAGCTTTAGAAAAAGTGAAAGAACAAAAAGTGAAAGATGGTGAAATTAGGTTGTTTGGGTTCTCAAGATACTTATTATGTGACTAATATAATGGGCGAATTTATCAACAATTGATACCTATTCTCGTTTACTAAGGATAGCTATTACTGCAGCTGACTTGCTAAATGATAGAATTCTTTGATGGACAAAACATTGCGCATTTTGACTGATAGAGATATATGATAAGCTTAAAGCTTTATTTAGGAATTGAAAACATTCTAAACATATGTTTCATAAAACCATGCAAGTCATTTTTAGAAATTTTGCCAGATCTACAGATTGATATTGATCATTGGTTGCGTTCTTACAATGAGACAATCAGGCAAACATTGCTACGATAAACGCCTATGCACACTTTTCTTGATACATTGCTTTCCAGAAATATATTATATCAGCATCCTCATTTAACTATTTGAATCCTCCTAATTCTCATTTGTCAGATTATTTGGTGTTTGGTACAGTTTATGATTCTTATATAACAATTTGTTAAAAGTACTTTTACTCCCATTCAATTGTAGCAGGTGGTTTTGAAGTTATATCATACACTACCCTATTCACATTCTTAACCTGATTAACAATTGCATTACTAACATTTTGCAGAAAATCCCAAAATATCCCTCCATACTGTTGCTTTGTCTCAAAAGGAAATGCGTCTGCAGTCATTGCATCTGACGATGTTACAGCTCTTAGAGCACATACATATTCATAAGTTCTTCTATCTCCCATTACCCCTACAGCTTTAATTGGCAGTAATATGGCAAAAGCCTGCCATATTATGCTATATAAATTATAATCCTTCATCATATTGATATATATATAGTCTATCTCTTGCAGTGTTTTAACTTTCTCTTCTGTAACTTCGCCAATAACCCGAAGAGCAAGTCCAGGACCAGGAAATGGGTGACAAAAAAGAACATCATCTGGCAATTCTAATTCTTTACCCAGCAGCCTTACTTCATCTTTAAACAAGGAACGTAAAGGTTCCACAAGTTCTAATTGCATTTCTTCTGGTAGCCCACCAACATTGTGATGAGATTTTATTTTCGTGTCCTTTCCATAATTTGAACCAAAACCTGATTCTATCACATCAGAATATATAGTTCCTTGCATTAAGAAATCTATATTACCTATTTTTCTTGCTTCTTCTGTAAAGATATCAATAAAAGTGTTGCCAATAATTTTACGTTTTTCCTCTGGATCAACTATTCCTTTCAATTTTTCAAAAAACAAGTCTGAGTTATCTACAGATATAAGTGGAACTCCTATTTTTTCAAATATGGCTTTTGTATCATGTGCTTGATTCTTTCTGAGCAAACCTGTGTCAATGAAAATGCAGTGCATCTGCTCACCTATTGCCTTATGCATTAACACTGCTGCTACGCTTGAATCAACACCACCACTTACAGCTCCTATAACCTGCTTGTTGCCAATTTCGTTTTTTATTTTTTTTATCTGCTCTACAGAGAAAGAGTCCATAGTCCAATTTCTTTTACATTTTGCTATATCGAGAAAATTTGACAATAATCCCGTTCCATTATTTGTATGTCTAACTTCAGGATGAAATTGAGTGCAATATATTTTTCTTGCCTCGTTTCCTATTATCGCTGCAGCATTACTTACCGCTCCAACTGCAATTACGTTAAATCCGCTTGGTGCATTTATTACACTATCTGAATGGCTCATCCATACATCTATTTCACAACCAACATTCCATAAATCTTGAATAATAGGAGAATCAGCTAATATTTTTATTTTCGTCCTACCAAATTCTTTTTTACAATCAGATTGTATTTGCACTCCGAAGTAATGACAAATTAACTGCTTTCCATAACATATTCCAAGTATTGGAATACCTCTGTTTTGATTTAGATTCATGATATCATGAAGCAACAATACAGCAGGTTCTGTCGTATTTACAGAATCTGGCCCGCCTGATAAAATAAATGCGTCAAAATCAGATATCTTGTCAACTGCTACAGTACAAGGAAATATTTCAGAATAGATTCTCATCTCTCTAATTCTTCTGGCAATCAATTGCGTAAATTGCGAACCAAAATCAATTATTGCTATCTTTGACATTTAATAACACTAGTAACTAGTTATTATTTATCATAAATTTACGAAATAGTTAATATATTTATTCACGCACTTGATTCAAAAACAGAAGATATGTAAGTTTGATAAAAACTAAGGATTAATATTAAGCCGCATCGCTCTGCAAAAGTCAGCTGGATTGCCAACTAAATTACTTGCTGATTGTAAGAATGATACAAATCTTAAGCTTACGGATGATAAGGTACTAGATACATATCCTGAAGATGATACTGCTATATCATAAGTAGCTATAGCAGCTGTATTAATAGAAGAGCAAATGGCCCTAGTAGTAGATGATTCCATTACACTTTTAGTAACTGCCTTAGTAGTTGCTGTAGTTACATCTATAGAGGTACAAACTGCACTGTCAATAGCTCCAATAACATGCGCTAAAAAAGGCGCTACTGTTGGTGATATGTAAGAATTTTCACTACCTGTAGCCAAAATCATAAGTGATCTATAAAACAGATTTCTTGTTATATAGCTAATATGATCTTCTGAAAGTGAATCATTAATTTGGTTGATATTATATTCGGCAATTACTCTTCTTTCAGGGTTACAAATAGTTAGGTTACTAAGCAATTCCTCTTCATGATTAATATTCTCAGAAGATTTCGCTTTGGAAAAAAATTTTGGCAGTATAAAAATACATGCAGCAGTCATTAGTGTGAATGTAATAGAAGTCATTTCAAACACTCCGGTTAACTGTGGAAATTGGATGCAAATCCCAATACCTAAAGCATTTATTACTAGCAAGCATGCAATGAATATTAAAATTTTATTTCTTAATTCTTTATTATTTAATCCATTGCTGAGCATTGTTGGAGCCATTGCAGCAGCAGGAATAACATTTAGCATATCTCCCTCTCATATTAATTCTATATATTAATATATTATATATATATTTTATTATTAAGTCAATTTTCTTAAAAAATTAAAACTACTTATTATAGTACTTTCCAAAGTAAATGAACAATTTTAGAAGAGGGAAAATGGCAATAAGTTATGAAAAAGTGGCAAGTACATTTTTCGTCAATTAACAGGTCTGCTAATAGCAGAATGCGAAAAAATAGTCGAAATAGTTAGGCCTGAATGGGAAAAAGTTGAAAAACAGAAGAAACGCAACAGAATCACATTAAAACGCTAGAAGACAAAATTTTATGTGTGTTAATATACTATCGAATGTATATAATACATCCATTTTTGGGCTATTTGTTTAATTTACACAATTCAAATATTTGCCGGTTGCTGAAAAAAATGGGTTAGCGAAAAGATCACAAAAGACAGAACCATTATATACTTATCTCTATATTCATCTGAGCTAAATCCTGTTATGGCAATATTTAAAATCATTAAGAATATGGTCCATTAAATTACTTGAGTATGCAGATTCATTTGCAATATTACGAAAAGAAAACTATACTATTTTTAATAGCAGCCTTTAATAATATTGATCCTATTACTTAAATATTAAAAGTCTTAGGCTTACAAAACTGTACCCATAGATCTATCAGTAGTTTTGTTAGTATAATTACTGAAAACATAGACGATAATATTTCATTTGTAGCTTCTCTATATTAATTCATGGCTAAGCTACTTCTTTCTTTTATTTCGCTATCAGAGAAACTCTATTTCCTAATTATCATTATATAGCTTTATAAGAACTGATAAGTAAATTTAAAAACTTCTGATTGTTGTTGCAAAAAATTAAACCCTCATGGGCATTATTAAATGTAAAAAGCTTTTTGAATCTCTATCCTTCATTAGCATAGCGCTGTTTTCATCATAGAAAACAAGCTCACATTTACCTTTTATACAAGATAAAACTTCAAGTAAATAACGTGAATTAAACCCTATTTCTAACTCTTTACCATTATATTCAACCTCCAAACTTTCAGTAGCATAGTTAGAGTCAGATGATATAGAGTGCAAAGTTAACTCATTATTTTTCAGAAGAAACTTTATAGGCTTAACTTTATCTAAAATAACAACAGACACTCTATCTATAGCATCAGCAAGTTTACTACTATCAATCATTAAAGACATACCCTCGTCAGCTGGGATTATTTTTTCATAGTCTGGAAAAGTCCCATCCACCAATTTAGATGTTAGTATGTATTGTGAACATTCAAATTGTATTTTCGTTTGTGATAACTTGATAGTTAGATTATGTTTTTCATCTAAAATTTTCAAAACTTCCATAACAGCTTTGCGTGGGACTATCGCACCAAAATCACCCTCAATTTTTTGTTCAATTTTTGCACTTGATAGGCGATGACCATCAGTTGCAACACAATGTAGGGTTTGCTTATGATTATGAATATAAACACCATTTAGATTATAACGAGCATCATCTGAAGACATTGCAAATCTTATCTTAGTTAAGAAGTTAGAAAAATCTACAGCTGGCAACTCAAAATTGGAGATAAAATTATCCTCTTCAATAGGAAAAATCTTTCCTGCTACAACAACCGGTACTGAAAAGCTTGAGTTGCCAGACACTATGGATAGCTTGGCATTACTCAATTTAAATTCAACATCTAAGCCAGTTGGCAATCTTCTAATGATATCATAAGCCATGTGTGCTGAAACTTTCACTTCTCCTTCAGTGGAGATTTGAGCTTCAAGCGAAGCGATGATAGAAATATCAAGGTCAGATGCTGTAAGCGTTACAGTGTTTTGGAATGCTTTTATTTTAACACAAGATAAAACATCTATGACATTACGCCGCTCAACTATCCCGCTTATACAAGATAATGCGCTTAAGATGTTTTCTCTCTTTATAGTAAAATTCAATCCTAAAGTTTCTTTCACTGATTCTATAAAGTACCCTTGCAATTAAACGATATTAATATTTTATTAAAAGTAAAACAGTATTATGGCTTGTCTAAGATAAATTATGCATAAATGTTAGAGAAAATACCAAAAGCAATAGTATTTGACTGGGATAATACATTAATTGACAGTCAACAGAGTGTAAGTGCAGCAATAAATCATACACTAAAGCAAATGGGAAGTGATAATCTGCAGGCAAGTAGACATAATTATGTCTCACGAAAAGAATTTTTAGTCAACTTATTTGGTGATGGATGGCAGGAAGCAGGTGCAATATACCAACAGTATCTAGATCAGCAATCACCTCTAAAAGATCTTAGTCTTAACCCAGGAGTGGTAGAAATGCTAAGAAATCTAACGCAGTACAATTTATATTTGGCAATAGTTAGCAATAAAGATGGTAATAATTTACGTGAAGAAGTTGCCTATTTAGGATTAAGTCATTACTTCAAAAAAGTTGTAGGTTCTGGTGACACTCCTGAGGATAAACCGTCGCCACTTCCTCTTTTATTTGCTTTGGAAGATAGCAATATTAAACCAAGTAATGAAGTATTATTTGTTGGTGATAGCATAACTGATGTGCATTGTGCTCAAAACGCAAACTGTTTGCCAGTTGTATATGGTAAGCCTATGCTTGACTATGAAGACTTATTATCTTTTGAAAATTTTAATCAATTTATGTTACTCGTAATGCCTAATATTGGAGGAAAATAATGAGTAACATATATTTGGAGCCTGCTGGTTTGATAAGGCGTTTTATTGCATTTTTAAGTGATATGGTATTGCCTGCTGCTTTACTTTTTGTATTAGTGTTATTTCCTATATTAGCTCTTATAGGAGTATTATTTTTAATTTTTTTTCACTTAATTAACGAAAACGAAACAATCAGCAAAATAGGAGAAATTATTGAATTATATCTACATTCTAATCTGTATATAATACAGGAAATGGCAGATATTGTAACACTAATTTTATCATTATTACTACCACTTCTATACTATGCATACTGTAGGAACGCAACATTGGGACAAAAAGCTATGGATGTATATGTTATGCGCTTAGATCAAGTAAAGATTGAGAAAAGTTTTGCATTCAAGAGATTTTTAATATGGTCACTGCCACAATTTATAATGATGTGGATAATTGTGCCAGTAGCTGGATATTTTTTTGGTCAATTAACTTTAAGTACTATACCATCAATATTTTTTATAGCTTGGTACATAATACCACCAATTTTTTCCGATAAAAATCAAATGATCCATGATATGTTATGTAAAACAGTAGTTGTAAAGGGAAAGTTTAAAAGGAGCTAATTAATCTATTTATTATCTTTCTAAGATTTGTTAAACTTTCTGACTTATTGTGCTAGAAATATGTAATGAATAATTTAAATGTAGAGATTGCAACAATCCCAAGGCGTTTTGCTGCATACTTGATCGACATAGCTATTCTTTTATTTCCTAGTTGTATTCTCTTTATAGTATTTGAAAAGTTCCCTGTTATTTTAAACGTAATGCACATGTCACTGAATTGTCTGTATTATACTTACTTTATCTCATCTGCGAGTCAGGCAACTATTGGACAGCAGATAATGAATATTTACGTTGCAAGTCTTGATAATACTAAGATTAAGGTAGAGCTTGCATTAGATAGAAGCTTATCTCAATGCTTTCTGCCACTTATAGTGATGATGTTATATAAACTAAGTGAGATTGTAGAAAATCATACAATTTTGCATTTTTTATCGATATTAGAAGTTATGATATTAATGCTAAGTACAGCTTGGTACCTAACAGCTGTCTTTTTTAGTAAAAAACAAACTATGCATGACATTTTGTTTAAAACTATAGTAGTAGTTAGAACAAGAATATAGTGTACTAAAAGTTTGTATTTCATTCTTAACATAACAATAAAAATATTGTTAAATTAATAACTTTTTAGCAAAATCGATTTATTATTGTATTATTAGTACAGTTATCAACCAAAAGGGGAAATTAATATGAGTACAAAACAGTATAATAGTATGATTAAAGAATACTTTAGCAATAATAATAAAGGATTCAATGCACCTTATGAAGTAAGCTTTCCTGAATTAAACATTAAGGTAGAGGTTTATTCTCATAACTTAAAGCCAAACAAAATTGCTCAGATGGAATCTGATACGAGGGAAGTAGTAAAAAATTTTCAGAACATATCTAATTTGAAAAGCAGCGGTTCAGAAAAGATTCTAAAAGTCTACATCTTTGATGATCAAGCTGATTATAAGCATCTTGGTAGTAAATTTGGCTTTGGCCTTGGAGATGAGGGTGGTAAGACTTACTACAGGGGAGAACAAGGTGTTTTTGCTGACATGTATGTTTACCAAGCAGGTGGAATTCATAATTTTAAACATGAATTAGCTCATGGATTAACTTATGTTGCTACGGGAGGTAAATCACTTCCTACCGTACTGATGGAAGGTGTTGCTGATTACATTGAGCACAGCTCAGATCAAAATTTCAATACTCGAGAAGGGTTTAGTATTGATGAAGCAGAAAGAGCAATTGGTACGAGAGATTTAAGTATAGATAGCATTTTAAAGTTAGAATATTCAGAAAATGCTGCAGATGACAGCTTGGTATATAAAATGGGTCATGCTTTGGTTATGTATCTAAAAGAAAAAGGAGTGTTAGATGATTGCTTAGAAGCAGCAAAAGCAGGTCATAACAGTTATGTAGAACAATTAGTACGCTCAAATTATGATCAGAAAGATTTCAGAGATTGGTTATCTCAACACAATACTGAAACTGCAATGAAGGAAATAAACGCTTTGCAAGTCACAAAAGGAGAGTTTATAGGAACTAAAGAAAAAATAGTGGATGGAGAAGTAAAAAACGTATTTTACTACAAAGCTAACATAGAAAAAATGGATGGTGAGAGTGTAGGAAAGTTTTCTACTACATCGCATTACTTTACTGGAGATTATTTGCGTGTTGAAAATTCAGCTACTAGATATTGTCTAGATTTATCAGAACAGTATAGATTTATGAAGTTAGTTGATCGCAATGGTGAAGAGAAGTTAACTTATTGTGATAAATATGGTAATGCGTATAAAGATAGTGACGAATATAAATTTCACATATCTCAGAAAATTGCTCATTATGAGGGAAAACTACAAGGAGATATGATAGAAGAGTTAACATATTTTGACTCAAGTCAAGCAAGGGGTATGAGTAAGTCGTCTATAAATTTTGAACATGGAAAAATATATTCTGTTCACTCAAGTGGTGCAAGTTCAGCAAAATTGATGAATGGAGTATCAATATATGATGGTGATAATAAAATAGGGGAATTGCTCACTGATTACGGTTACTTTGCAAAAGTAGAAGGAAGTGATAAAGACGCATTTTTCTTTGGGGATGATTTAATGGGTCTATATACGAGATATGAAGGTGGAGCTTACATTGCTGTAACAAAAGAGAGTGGTGAATTTACAATCTCTCTTATAGACGGCAGAGCAGTAAGTAAAGATGGTTACTACGATAAACCACACTTACATAGAAATGAGTTACTTGAGCCAAGCATTAACCATATCGATAAAGAGAAGGTAGATAGCTCATTATTATTAAAAAATACCATGTTTTTAGATCATTCGGAATCAGATAGAGCTAAAGAAGCTACCATAGTTAAAAGAGGAGTGCTACTTGATAATAAAGGAACAGAAAGAGCAGAAGATGATGTGTATGAAGCAAAAATAGAGCAAGATGATTTTATGTACACATTCCAAAATAAGGGTTTTTATATTAGCACAAAAGGTGGCCTTTTTATCGAGGACCATGGAAAAGGTATAAGGTTCCAGTTACCAAAAGAAATCACTCACTTAAAACTAGTAGAAAAAGATGGTGTGAAGAAGTTAGTTCCTGTAACTAAAGACGGTAATGAAAATCCTTATGGTATGCCTAGTAATATGCCAGATGAATATAGATATATTGATCTAGTGTTTGCCCACAAATATGCAAAAGAAGATCATTCACACAAGCATGTAAATATAGGCTTAATTAATTTTGATAAATATAGACCTGGCACTATATTTGAAATGAGATATGATCCAAACGATTATCAAATACCAAGAGATGCAAATGGTAATATAATAAAGCTAAAGCATCAATCGTATTTTACAAAAGTAAAACTGCTTGATGAACATGGTCAGGAAATTGGTATGTTATCTAATAATTTCCACAATTACACAGATAAGATATTCTTCTCTGTTGACTATAACTACAGTTACACTGACTTTTTAGCATCTGTTGCGCCTCAAGTTAATACAGAAGATAAGTTTGACAAGGAGTTAGGAAAATGGACTAAAGTAATAACTTTTGATCAAGGTAAAGGTGATATAGGTGGCACTGATAGAGGGTATACAGATCATCAAAAAATACATACTCCAGCAAATCAAAAATCACAGTCTCATGATGAACAAATGCAAGGCGATCAGCCAGTAGCTTATGCACAAAAAGCTCAAATGCAATCTAGCAATAACAATTACCGTGATTATAATGTGCAATACGATAAAGGGCAAAACAGTGGAGCAAGAGGGAAAAGAACAGCTGATGAAGATGATTATTCTTCTAAACAGAACCCTGTTGCTAATAATGCAATCCAACCTGAAACACAAAAGCCTATTATTCTAAATTTTAAAATTGAAAGAGGTGAGCCTATAAATGAATATTATTTTTCTGCACGCATAAAGCTTACAGAAGAAAGTAAAAACTTTTTAAGTGAAACGTTAGGGCAAAATGTTCAATTTAATAATCTTGACAACTATTTTAATTTAGATCCTAAAAATTTCCGTATCATTTATAACAATGGTGGTTATAGAGATGAATTGTATGTTAAGGATAATGATGGTCATCCAATTGTAAATCAAGGAATGGGATGGCCTCTTAATTACCACTATACTTTTTCAGCTAAGATATCATATAATGGTTCTATTACTATAGACTATGGTTATGGTGAACCGAGAGTCAGTGGTAATAGTAAATTATTGGAAACTACTATTAATGATGCATTAGATAATTTATTAAGTAATACAAATACTTTAACTGTACAAGATATATATAAAGAGGCATCTAGTGAAATTGTTGCAAGAGAGACTAAAGCAAGCATAGAAGCAGCAGACAGGCGAGAACAAGCAGAAAAAGAATTTAACAACAAGAATGAAAAGCTGAATGAACTTATAGACAAAGGTGAAGTTATTATGTTTGAAATAGTAAAAGGAAACTCAATTTCAGGCAACAAATCAATCGCTGTTTTACGACTAACTGAAAAGAGTCAGAAAGCTTTAGGTGTTGATGATAGTCAGTATAGTGGTGTTGAACTTGATATGAATAGATTCCACATAAAAGAAGTTAAGCATGGCAATACCATCGTTACGCGTTTTTATGATAGTGCTAGTGGAGGGACAGCATTATCTAGTGATAAAGCGCTTTATGTACTAGATAACAGTGATTCTAACCTGAGTGGATTTTACATGTGCTCAAATAAAAGTGATCTTATGAAATCACCTACTAAATGGATAAGCGTCAAGAATAAGTTTAATATTGATCCTGAAATGCAGAACATATTATTCTCTCATCTTGATCAACAAAACAAGCCTTATGCAAGTAAGCAAGTAGCTGATAGTGATATACATAGTGGTCAACAAGTGAATGATCATGTACAAAAAGCTCAAAAACAATATCAAAATAACAGTGATAAACAATTCAGTAAGAAGGGTATAGAGCTTAAAAAGGCTATAGAGAAAGGTGATGTTGTTGTATATAGAGTGAAAGAAAATAGTAATTCTGATGATAAACATGCATCTACAACCTTTAAAATGATCAAAAAAAGCAAAGAAGCAGAAGCTAATAACAAGTACATGAAAAGTGTTAAACTTGATTCAAAGGATTTTGATATTAGAAAGGTTGAACATCAAGAGGGTGTAGAAGATGGTGATCAGCTATTTTATGTGCTATATAAAAACGACCATTCTAAAAGTGGATTCTATAAATTAGGTAAAGATGAAGTTAAATTTAATGCTCTTGTTAAGTTTTTGGGAGACCCTGAACGTCAATGTACCTATTATGATAATATTGATAATAAGTTCTTAAGTTCAGAGCAAAACAATCATAAACAGCAGTATGCTTACAAAGCACATGAAGAACAAATGCAAAGTGATCAGCCAAAAGCATCGCACAAGGTAGATGAGCATCATGCAAAACATGAAGATATTGTTTTAAAAGATACCATCCTTAGCGTTAGCAAAAGTGATACTGCTGATAAGCATGGAAGATATAAAGCAGAGATTAAAGTTAAATATGAGGATATTAGATCTCTATATGAAAAAGCATCATCATCAGAGGAACAGCAGTATATACTGGATTTCTATTATAAATTGCAAGAAAATGGTTTTAAGATTGGTGTTTTACCGCAAGAACAATACTATTTCAAAGGCAATAAGTTCATTATCAAAAATAAAAATGGTATTGAACTGTCTAGAGATGAAGGCAAAATATCGTTGCAGCTGATGCATCTTAAAGATCATCAAGGAAAGGATCATCTTGAACTAGTTGTTTTAAATAAAGTTAATGGTAAAGTGATTGGCAATATTCATGAAATAGACGACTTAAGTTATGGATTATTAAGATCAGATTCAGATATTTTAAGTCATCTTGAAACACATGAATTACAACATAATCTTCAATTTGCAGAGCATCATAATGAATATGATACTTATTTAATGAACGGATTGGAAGTTCAAATTTTTGGGCATGTTCATTAAAAACACTCTAAACTGACAAGTTTAGGATTATAAGGCCAGCTAAGTAAAATACTCCGTGCAACTATGCATGCATCAAGTATACTTAGCTGGCTTAGTTTATTTTTAGATATGCCTGATTTCTCATTAGAAAATGAATTAGATGGAATTGTTGCAGGCGTTGATGAGGTTGGTAGAGGAGCGCTTGCCGGTCCTGTTATCTCAGCAGCAGTAGTTTTTTTAAATAGAATAAATATTGCAACTGAAATCAATGATTCCAAAAAGCTCACTCCACAAAAAAGAGAAGAATTATATGAGAAAATAATATTAGATACGGATATAAAATATAGTATAGGAGCAGCAGATATTAATGAAATTAATCAATATAATATTTTAGGAGCAACAAAACTATCAATGAAAAGAGCGTTAATCAATTTAAATATGGAACTAGATTATGTATTGATAGATGGCAATCAACCACCTGATGTACCGTGGAATGTAAAATGTGTAATAAATGGTGATAATTTAAGTGTATCAATCGCTGCAGCTTCTATTATTGCTAAAGTAACTCGCGATAGGTTCATGATGCAGCTGCATCATGGTGCACCTGAATATAATTGGTATAGAAATAAGGGATATGGCACTAAAGAACATATCCAAGCTTTAAATAAGTATGGTGTAAGTAACCATCATCGTAAAAATTTTGCTCCTGTCAGTTTATTAACGGTGAAATATTTATTTTAAAAAGAGAACATTCCCCAAACAGTATCAAAAAGAAAAATATTAATATAAAAATGGAATGAACGAGAAAAGACGGAATAAAAACAGAGGATTAATAAAGATATTCTCGTCAATCTAAAAAAAAGAGGCAAACTAATTTACATCCTGAACTTGAAATGTT
>BNGT01000044.1 GCA_016860565.1 Candidatus Mesenet longicola
ACTATAAGGATATCACCCTTACTTTAGGCAAAAGAGCCTAAAATAGCTAAAACTATTCAGTAGGTCGCCAAAGATCCTATTCAATATATTCAGATCTTTTTTTCCTATACATCTGCCACTTTAAAGGCCGCCTCTACAGCCTCAATCTCTCCAGATTGGCATTCCCATTATATGCAATATTTAAAAATCTATGGAAGCAGAATTTTGCAAATTTTTATTGTTTTTTTTAAAAATTTTGCAATTTCTTTTTAAATCGGCTATGGAGGCCATTTTTATTTGAATGTATAAGGTGAGAAAAACCTCACCTTACATCTAATTCATAGCATGCTGAGATTGGTCTACAGATTCTACACTAGCTTCACCTAGTCGAGATGTTGATAATTTATCACTATTTTTAGTACCAATTTTGTGATTTGAAAGCAACTCTACAATCTCTGTATAACCCTTATCTTTAGCAAGGTCTAAAGCTGTCTTTCCATCATTATCTCTAGCATTAACATCTGCTCCCTTTTCTAAAAGCAATTCTACAATTTTTTGTCTACCAGTTCTAGCAGCACAATGTAAGACTGTTTCACCGTCATTATCTTTAAAATTAACATCTACTTTACGCTTTAAAAGCCACACTGCCTTATATCCATTATTTTCTATATTATAATCATAGACAGCAAGGAATAAAAGTTTTGCCCCATAATTTTTAATATCTTCCTCATTTATCACTCCTTCTTTAAAAAGTAATTCTAGAACTTCCATACTACTACGATATAAAACTTCTTCTTTAGTATCAGAATCAATATTACCTTTAAACAATCCTAAAATTTCCTTATTATTAGATATGGCAGCATTGCATAAAGCTTTTCCTTTATTACTAGCACTTACCTCTTCTTTTAAAAGCCGCTCTACAATATCTTTATAACCGCCATAGGCAGCATTGCGTAAAGCTTTTCCTATATGGCCAGCATCTACCCCTCTATTTAAAAGCAACTCTACGGCTTCTTTATGACCGAGGCTGGCAGCACTTACCAAAATTCTTCCTATATAGCTTTTTCCTACCTCTGTATCTGAAATCAACTGTATAATTCCCTCACGATTGAAGGCATCAGCATCTGCCAAAGCCTCTTCTATATATTTTATATCTACTCCTTTTTCTAGAAGCAGCTCTGCAATTTCTTTATGACCGAAATAGATAGCGCTTTTTAAAGCTTCTTCTACATATTTAGCATCTACCCTTTTGTTTAAAAGCAACTGTATAATATCTTCATGACCATTTGCAGCAGCAAAGAGTAAAGCCTTTCCTTTAGATTTAGCGCCTACCCCTTTGTTTAAAATCGACTTTAGAATCTCTATACGATTGCTGTAATCATCAGCTTGCAAATCTGTACTTAATATATTATCAATATCTGCTCCCAATTTTATGAGCAATCTTGCTGTCTTTATATGTCCTTTGTGAGCAGCCCAACGCAAGAAATTTTTTTTAATCCAATTAAACATTTTTCCCCCTCTTTGAATAGTTAAAATTATTACATATTTTATTATATTAGTCAACTAATAATGCTTTCATTTTTTTATAATATTAATAATATTTTAATAATTTAGATTGCATTTATAGCCACTCTTCCGTACGTTCTAAATGTTTATAGTTTGAAGATCTTTTTAAATTTAAACTATAAGATGCAGTAAATGGTACATTTTCATTTAAGAAGTTGGAAAGGAAATCCTTTATGTTAGTGGAGAGAAATTGCACAATTTCTTCATGGTTTTCAATAGTAAAAATTTCTGCTTGCTTGCCATTGAATCTCCAATACATCAGCTCTTTGATTTCCCTGTTCATTGAATGCATTGCCGTTATAGCTTGAAGTATTAGCTGTGGTGAAATTTCTACATCGCTTTGTGTTGGTAGGGAACCGGTTTTATAGTCTATAATTGCAATACTGCCATCTAATAAATGTTCTATTCTGTCACATTTTGCTCTGATAGTAATTTTTTCAGAAAGTGGCCAAGAAAAAGCCTTTTCTACTTCTACAACACTAAAATTTTTCCTTCTTTCCACATCTAATTTAAAAAAATCTTTAGCTATTTTTTGAAATTTTGGCCACCATATGGACTGTATGCTAGGAAAGTTCATATATTTATGGGCGATGTTGAGTAGTATCTCATAACTATTATTTTGAGATAATAGATATTTTTCAAAAATTTTATGAATAGTAATGCCAAAATGCATTATCGTTGGTTTAAAATTTAATTCTCTCAGTGGCTTAAGGTCTAAGATATATTCAGCGTAGAATGAATATGGGTTGCGAATTAACTTCTCCACTGCAGTAGATGAGAGAGTTTGTAATTTTTTTAATCTAACATCTATAGGTGGTTTAGGTTTGGGCCTACTGCACGAAATAATAAAATCAGGCTTAGTTAATAACTTGAGCCACTCCTTAAACGGTTGCTTGTTTAGAGCATTACCATTTTTTCTTATTAACATCTCTAGCCGTTGTAGAAGAAAAGGTTTTCTGTTTACTCCACTTATCCCCTTTACGGATCTGGTAATATAGACTTTTTCTGCATGCATCAGGTTATAAAGAGTGTATTGAAAATAGCCAATCTGAGTAGAAGGCAACCCTATTTGTTTGCGCATAGATGGACTTAGTAATGGATTTTGAAAATCTGGGGGAAAATGTCCCTCATTGAAGTTTGTCAGTATTACAACTTTATTCTTATGCAAACTGAATCTATGCAGATGATTTGATATAGAAGAAAATTTGTTTTGCAGCAGTAAATTCAGTATCTTTTGATATAGCTCTAATGTGTTTATTTCTACTTTCTCACATTCTCTTATTAGAGCAACCATGAAATCGCTAATCTCATTACCTAATTGCAGAAATTTTGATAACCTCTGTACGCATTCAATATGTGCCTTTGCTATCTTTGAGATATTATGATTTATATTGCTAGTTAAAGGCGCGAAACCCGGTTCTACTTTACTGAAAAAAGAAGATATTTCTGAATCATTGTAACTATCAATACCTTTCTTTATTGCCTCAATTCCCATTTGATTAAGATTGCGCAGAATTTTAATTTCAAAATCAGCTAAAATTTTATTATATTCATCTTTAGGGTATCCTAAATCAATAAATGGGTGTTTGAGTAATGAAAGTAGCTCTACACTACCCCAGTTTGATGTAAGTATATCTAAAATATATAATAAAAAAGTTATATAAAGATAGTAATTATCAGTAGCTGATTCCTCGTTCAGCAAAGAGTTAATACGTTTAGATAATAGTCCATCACTAATAAATAACGATACGTTTTCTTCATTTTTGATTATCATTGAAATAATTTGTGCTTCTTCCTCTTGCGATTTACAAGTGATAATTTCAAAATTACTGTCTTCTTTTGTATTGAAATCGTATAGATTTTTGCTTAAGTCAAACGCATATTCAATCAACTCATTGCCTATTTTAGGTGCGGCAGTCAGGTATTGTACGTCTTCTCTACTGGCACCAACATAGTCCAAAAGCCCCTTTAAGCAGTACTGATAGTGTTCTTCATTTATTCTACTCCACTCCTCTTCCTTCATACATAAATCTAAATTTGGCAGCACAATTAAGCCAAACTCTAAATTATAGATGATTTTAATTAAGGCATGACAGATCTTAGATGGGTGAATGCCAGCAAAAATAACATGCTCATCTTTACTATATATTATGTTATTTATATAGTTATTTTTATGCTCTAAGGGATCGATTTCATTCTGTAAAACACTACCCCAAGCTTGTGCAAATTCAGATAAAAACCTACTTTGCCAGTGCTCAGTAGAATCATCTAAGTTCAAAGCAGATATTGGTATCTGGTTGTGCCCAAGCTCATCTAGCAGTGAGGTGAGATTATGCACAACACTAATTGGCAAATTTTCTTTATTGTCCCTATTCCATTTTATTATAAATTCAGTGAGCAAAAGAATTCGTCTTATAGGAGAGATAACTTTCACTTTATCAATATTTAGTATTAGATGTTCCTCATCTATATTTTCAAATGAGACGATATTTGGCAAAATAACAGTTTTTTTATGTTTTTTAAATGCGTCAAGCAGCAGTGGTATATCCGCTTTATAAGGTACAACTATCTTAAGGTTTGCAATCTCCAGCAGCTCATATTTGGCAAATATATAATCTACCAGCGCTGGGAAGAAAGGTTCATTTGTTGTAAAAATTTTGTTTTTCAGCTTAATTCACACTGCATTTATTTTAGATAATTCTACACCTTATATTATAAAATTCACATAAATAATTTGAACTTAGGCAAGCGTGTTTACTTGAGAAATATTAAGTATTGCACCTATAGAGAGAGTTATTAATGATGGTACTTCATCTTGATTACATTTTAATTTTTTTACTGCTTGTTCTGCTAACATTGGCGCTTTTGCATGGTGTATATCTGGTAAATTGCTTTGAGCTTGGATTTCTTTTATTTTTGGTTTAATTGACTCTACTACTTCCTCTGCTTTCTTCCTAATACCTGGTGCTGTAGACAAAAATGCACTGCCATTAAGATATAGTAAATCACAAATTTTAAGAGCATTTATTTGTAATAAATTATGTATCAATGTATCTTCAGTAACTAATTCTTTTCTATACTTATCATTAGGATAATCATTATTAGAAAATATTAAATTCTCTTCAAGTAAAAGGTCTAGTAATTCTTTATTGTTATTAATATTGAGTGTTTTGTAATCCTCTCTTTGAAGGATGCCCTTTAGCATTCGACGTGGTAGGTAGTTTTCTATCAATAAATTAAGCAATTTTTGATTGCTCATACATTTTTTTAGCTGTTGCTCATTACAATCAACTACAAAGAAATCCAAAATATTACTAATTCTTAATCCTGGAAGTGGGGAGAGTTTTTCAAGAAGTTCGATATAAAATTCTTTATGGTTAAAAAACTTTTTACTATCACCATTTTTAAACCTACACATTAGGAAAATACTATAGTAGTCACATTTGTTTTTTACCAGTTCAATCGCAATATCTTCTTGTGTTACTAATTGATCCCAATGGTAACCACTGTAGTAATTATCTAAGAATATGTGTTCGATAGCTTCATATCCGTATCCATTATTTAACATTGCAGTGAATAATCTTGGACAACTTTTAATGTGCCTTTCTAACTTACGGTTATACTGTCTAGAATTTTCCTTGAGTATATCACTGATAATTTCGTCTGGGCATTTGTGTTTTTTTAGCCACTTAATAAAGCCATCATCAGCTTTTGAATATTTATATTTACGTTCATCTCCATGTTTATTTTTAAATAATTGCTCAGTAAATATTTCTGGATATGTCTTAATGCTCTTTTCTAATGCATGATTATTCCCAAGATTTTGCCTACTTAAATAATACCAATATATAGCAAAGAATAGAACTATCAGAGAAACACATACTAGTGGAATTAGTATTCTTAAAGATATTGGCCTCACAACCTCATTTACTATTTTTGAAGATAATGTCATTTAGTTACCTTTTTAAGTAAATTATAACATCTCTCAAAAAAAAAGTAAAGATATTAACCTATTTATTTTAAAATTTCCTATACCATTTTGTAGTGCCGTCCTTTTGATCAGATAGTAATATGTTTTTTTTAAGGAGTTCAGCACGTATGGTGTCAGCAGCAGCAAAATCACCGTTTTTCTTGGCTTGTGTTCTCTGCTCTACCAATTTATTTATCTCTTCATCATAAACTTTAAACCACTCTTGCCAGCTATGGGTTAAGATGCCAAGAAAATTTGCACTTTTAAGGAAAGTAGCCATCAAATGTGCTTTTTCTTTATTATCATGCGTTTTATTGATCTCTGTTGCCATCTCATGCAGGATCGAGATGGCTTCTGGCGTATTTAAATCGTTTTTTAAAGCAGAAGTAATGTCTTTGGCAATATCTACACCTCCTTCTATCTCTGAAGCATTACTTAAAACTCCGTAAAATCTATCTAGGGCTTCTTTGGAGGTAGCTAATGTTTCATCTGTCCAATCTAAAGGCTTTCTATAGTGAGTTTTAAGGAACGTATAGCGAATCACTTCACCCTTTACTCCGTTTTGCAGTAAATCTCTAACTTTTACTATATTGCCCAAAGATTTGCTCATTTTTTCGCCATCCACAGTTACAAAGCCGTTGTGTATCCAATATCTTGCAAATTGTGAACTGGGAAATGCGCAACAGCTTTGCGCTATTTCATTTTCATGATGAGGAAATTGCAAATCTGCACCGCCACCGTGCATATCAAAATTTTCTCCAAGGTAGCTATAGCTCATAGCTGAACACTCTATATGCCAACCTGGCCTGCCATTGCCCCAAGGACTTGACCAAAAGCTTTGCAATTCGAAGTCAACATCAGTCGCTGGTTTCCATAAGATAAAATCTCCTGGATGTTTTTTATGAGCTGAAGTCTCAATTCTACTTCCATGTATAAGCTCAGCAGTTTTACGTCCAGATAGCTGCCCATATTTGGGGTATGACTCAATACTAAAATATACATTCTGATCTACTACATAAGCATTACCGTTTTTTATTAGCCTTTCTATTAAATCAATAATCTCTGTTATATTTTGTGTTACCTTGGGTTCAAACGTAGGCTTTATGCAGTTTAAATCATCCATATCTTGCTGAAACGCTGCGGTATAATATGAGGTTATATCTTCAATGCTACGCTTTTTTTGCTTTGCTGAATCTATAATTTTATCATCAATGTCGGTAATATTGCGTACGTAAGTGACATTACCATAAGTATGAGTTAGCAGCCGAAACAACACATCATAGACAACAGCAGATCTGGCATTGCCGATATGCGCCCAATCATATACGGTTGGACCGCATACGTACATCTTGATATTACTTGGGTCTAAAGGGGTGAAAGTTTCTTTTTTATTAGTAAGGGTATTGTATAAGCTAATCATACAAAATTTTTTAAAAAGGAAAATGCTTCAAGTAAGATCTTAGGCCCGGCTATGAGTACAACTGAAGTAATAGTTATTCCAATAAACGATATAACTACTCCAAAAAGCGAAATAAGCCCATCTTTACTTATAATTCCAAGGGAAATAAATGCTATTCCCGCAGATGGGAAAAAATGAGTAAAAGGTAGAGGAATTGCAATTGATATGGAACAAAGAAATATAATTAGAGCTAAAAATTTTTCACCAAATTTGCAAAAAACAAACGACATCCTTGGCTGCATGATTTTTTCTATCCTCTTAAGGATAGGAGAGGTCCTCTCTACTATAAACACCAGTGCTGAGCGCTTAATAGACTTTTTTTCTAACCATTTCGGCATCCATGGTGAATCAAGCCCAATAAAAAGCTGTATCGAAAACAAAATGAGTGGTATTGCAAATATAGTAGTATAACCAGGAATAGGTACAGGAATAAATGGCGGCAGGGAAAAAATTAACATGAATATGCCAAAGCCACGTTCATGTATCACAGCTTTAAGTTCAAACAATGTAATTTTATCAGCATCTTGAACATTAGTATTTGCAACTTCTTCTAGAATGTCTGATGTTGTTTTATTTTTTTTAGGCAAAACTCTAATTAAAAGGATATAGTAAGCTTGTAGTATAAATATCTCAAGCCTATATTTCCACTTATACTTAACAAATAAAAGTAAGTTTTAGCTTTCTTTAAATAGAATTCATAACTCGACTAAAAAACTCTATTGATTTTTCTCTTACTTCTTTTGCATCAGTTAAGCGATTGATTGCAGCGCGAAATTCTGCAGAGCCAATAAATCCACTACTATACCAGCCTATATGCTTTCTTGAAATTTTAACTCCTGCGTCCTCTCCATAATAATTAATGTTATCATCATAATGTTTAATTATTAGTTCTATTTTTTCTTTTGCTGTCGGTTCTGGTAATTCTATACCTTTTATTAAAAAATTTATTGCTTGATTTATAAACCACGGCCTACCGTATACTCCGCGCCCTATCATCACTCCATCTGCACCAGAGTCTTGTAGTGCTTGCTTGATATCATCAGTAGTTTTAATATCGCCGTTTACTATTACTGGAATTTTGACTCTTTCCTTAACTTGTTTGACAAATTGCCAGTCAGCCTTACCTTGATACATTTGGGCTCTTGTGCGTCCATGTATTGTAATCATTTGCACTCCAAGCTCTTCAGCAGTTTTAGCCAGGCGATCTGCGTTTCGATGCTCGTAGTCCCAACCTGTGCGCATTTTAAGCGTAACGGGAATTTTAACAGCTCTAACTACTGCCTCAATTATCTCTGCAGCTTTCTTTTCATCACGCATAAGTGCTGATCCTGCATAACCATTCACTACTTTTTTCACTGGACAGCCAAAGTTCATATCTATAATTTTTGCTCCCATATCCTCATTAAGCTTTGCCGCCTCTGCCATAACTTCTGGCTCGCATCCTGCAAGTTGCACAGAAGTGTTTTCATCAACTTGTGCTTTCTGCAGACTTTGCTTGGTCTGCATTATCATTGCCCTGCTTGCTATCATCTCTGAAACCAAAAGCCCTGCGCCCAATTTTTTAACTAAAGAACGAAATGGCAGATCAGTTACCCCAGACATAGGTGCTAAAATAACAGGAGCGTCGAGTATAAAATTTCCAATTTTCATTTTCTAAACTAGAAAAAGATAAAATATATAAAAAAACTATATTCTAATATATAAAAATCTATTTAAGATTTTACTATTTATCTAAAATAACTTATCATAATATAAGTTTATTTAGTATGAGGGGATAAATGCTTAATAGTAGATCACAAGATAATTTTATATATTTGTTAAAAGAATATAGATGTCCAGAAGAAGTTATCAGTGGAATATTAAAATTTAATAATCGAGATTTTAACTTACTTTCAAGCAGAGTTAAAGATCAATCTGATTTACTAACTACACTGATAGAAAATGGGTATGGTAGTGAAGCTTTTAAAAGTGTATTTTGTCAAAAGGATGATGAAGTATATAATACCTTTGTGAAATACAAAGAATTTATTATTTTGTTATTGGAAAATAAGTGTGAACTAAAAAGCATAGAATGCGTATATGATCTTGTAAAATATAATGTTAAATCTGATCGTGTAAGAAACCTTTTTAAGAAATGCTTTCCTACTATTACAATAAATTTTATGAGACATTATAGTGAAATTAATGTAGCCACTGAAATATATGACTATTTTATTAATCGCGAAAAAATTGCTTCAAAGCTTTCCTCTTTACTTAAGTCTTCAGAAACACTTAAGTGTGCGTGGGAATTTATATCTTTTGTAGGAGTTACAGCAATAGATAGATATAGAGAAAATCCAAGACTATTTTATTTCGCTATGAAGAATAAAATGATTGAAGATATAGGAAAATTAATAACTTTGGATGAAGATAAGCAGAATTTTATTGTTAATTATCTATCAATATTTAGCTTAGGTGATATTACAATTTCAGAATTACAAAATAAATCTATCAAAGAAATCACTCAAAAAGTAGAAACATTAACTAAAGAAAAGATAAGCAAAAACCAAGAGCAACTTGAATTGTCACCAGTTCAATTAGGTGGTTTTTCATACACTGAAAAAGGGGTGCAATCGTTGCAAACTCTTGCTGTAGCTAAAATTGTAGAATGTTTGCAAAACAAGAGTACATCTTTGGAAGTAGCAGAAGTCACAAGTGTAAGAGCAAATAGCTCAATATGTGTATGTGCTATAAGTTAATTGTGTGTATTTTATGCCAACAATTTATTTAAAATTCTAAATCTGTTGTATTAGGTTTTTTAAAGCTTTTAAAATCTTCAATTTCCTCTTGATCTTGAAGATTTTCTATAAAATGGTCTGATTTATCTTGCTTATTTTTATATTCTTCAGCTGTATCCATTTCTTTCTTTTTAGCTGTAATATTAGGCCATTTTTTTGCGTACTCAGTATTGAGATTATAAAATAACTTGAGCATTCTTTGTTCTTCTGCTAGCAGATCATCAGTTCGATCTAAAATATCTTTTACTCCATCGTCAGTAACAATTGCGTCTATTGGGCACTCTGGGATGCATACCCCACAGTCAATACATTGGTCTGGATCTATAACCAACATATTTTCCCCCTCATAAAAACAGTCAACAGGGCAAACCTCAACACAATCTGTATATTTGCATTTTATGCATTTTTCTGTGACAAAATGCGTCATGTAAATGTTAAATAAATAATACTCTAAATTAAAGGTATATTTTATTAATTCAAGATTTTTTTGATTCTAGAGAATTATTGAAGCAAAGCAGAAATCTTATCTGCAATATCTACAATTGGTTTGCTGTATATACCAAATATTACTATTGGTGTAATCATAAACCATGAACATAAAAGCATTATAATTGGAACTTGAGTAATTTTCATTTCTTGGTTAGCTTTTAGATACATTCTCTCAATTACTTTCCAAACATATATCACTGACAAAAATGACCCTAAGACAAAAATGACAAGAGGTACCCACAAGCTGGAGTCAATAATTGACTTAAGTAAATACCACTTAGCAACAAAACCAAAGGTAATTGGCACGCCTATAAGACCCATACCTAATATGATAAATATAGGTGTTATAGAAGATTTATTTAAGTTTTCTATATTTGTTGTGCCCGTTGTATAAGAGGCACAACCGGCTACCATGAATAGTGCAGACTTTACTACACTATGGCTTATTATATGGATTATAACAGCAGTAAGGCCTGCCTTAGAATTTAAGCTAACCCCCAAGATAATATAGCCAATTTGAGCTACGCTTGAATAAGCAAGTAGCTTTTTCAAATCTTTTTCTACAATTGCTAGCAGACCACCAAAAACTATTCCGCACAAAGCCAGGATTAATAACAAATGAGTCAGATATGATTCAATGAATAACGAGTTTGCATAAAAAATTGAATAATAAATTCTAAGCAAAACATAAATCATAACTTTAGTTGCAGTACCGGAGAAAAAGATAGTAACAAAGCTAGGAGATGCACTATAAGCATTAACTATCCAACGGTTTAAAGGAAAAAGTGCTATTTTAATTGACAAACCAATAACGATAAAAATTAACCCCGATTGTATGATAAGACTATCTTGTAGATATGAGATTTTTGGTGCTAAGTCAGATATGTTAAGTGTTCCAGTTACTGAGTAAAGCAATCCCACTCCAATTAAGTAAAAAGTTGCACCTATTGTCCCATTTATCAAATATTCAAACGCTGCAGTTAAAGACGATTTTGATCTACCCATTGCAACTAACATATATGATGAAAGAGATGATATCTCGAGAAATACGTAAATATTAAAAACGTCATTTGTGACTAAAATCCCTATAAATCCACTTAAACAAAATAAAAATATAGAATATAGACCTGCTATTTTATCTCCATCTATCTCTTTTTTATTTATGTAAAATCCATAAAGTACGCTCATCAGAGATATAAAGTTAATAAGGCATAACATTACCGCATTAAATAGGTCAATTCTTAGCTCTATTCCATACGGAGCTATCCATCCGCCCACGTTGTAATTTATAATTTCCCCATTGTATGTCTTGCATAAAAGTAATGATGAGATAAATAGGGTAGTAGCAGTTGTAATTAAAGATAAAACCCAAGATAGTTTGTGATTGTTAAACAAAAAACAAAGGATTGCAGAAGTTAAAGGTATTATAACTTGCAAAATAGGCAATATCACGTTTTAGAAACTATTTTAAACTAAAAATATACTTTTAAAGTGTAAAAGTGTAAAATAATTTTGCTTATAGCAAATATTTTTGTAAATTAGGGAGAATATGGCATTTTCTGATCAGATAAAATTTTTCTTTAGAAAAAACAAAACACTAATGGGAAAAGATGAATATGGTAATGCTTACTATGAGGTAAATGATAAAAAGACTAAAAGGAGGTGGGTTATATACAACAAAATTGAAGATCCAGTTAGAATCCCACCAAAATGGCATCTTTGGCTTCATTATACTAGTGATAATGTTCCAAAAACACAGGACAGTTTGATAAGATGTATAATTGATCCTATAGAAATACATAGTGACACTAATCACTACCTCTCAAATAGTAATATCACTTATAAAAATTGGAGTCCAAATGACTAAATCTAATATTACTGAAGCAATAATAGGGCTATTTGTTTTAGTTTTTGTTGCTGTTATAGCTTTTTTTATTTTTGATAATTTAAAGACAAATCATGATGATTGTTATCAAGTAAATGCTATGTTTTCTGATGTGACAGGTTTAGATATTGGTAGTAGCGTCAAAATTTCTGGGGTTAAGGCCGGGGTAGTTACTAATATATCTCTTAAAAAGGAAGGTTATGTAGTTGAAGTTAGTATGTGCATCAACGAAAACATATTATTACCAGTTGATAGTATTGCTAGGGTAACTAATAGTAATCTTTTAGAAAATAAATTTATCAATATATATCCTGGAGCAGAGGATGATGTGATTACAAGTGGTGGTATCATTGAAAACACTCAATCTGATATGGGCATAAGTAAATTAGTCGACAAAGCTATTTCTTCATTAATGAAGAAATAGAATTTAAAAAAGCTATACAGTTACCTGAAAGTTTTGATAACTAAACAACATAAGCATTACCACCAGCTTTAGCTAGTTGTAATTAATTCACGTTTTGAATTATTGTAATTATAGCCATTCCATTAAGGATCCGAATGAGATAAAATAAAGATTTAGGAGGCAAGCACCGTACAGTTATGATTTAAGGAAAAAGGCAATG
>BNGT01000045.1 GCA_016860565.1 Candidatus Mesenet longicola
GATCAAGGATACAAAGGTAAACTACAAAGTCGCTGTTTATTGGAGACAGGATGTTTATTAACGATCACCAAAAAAGCAGTAGATACTACAGGATTCCAGGTTATTCCTAAACGTTGGATTGTGGAAAGAACTTTTGCTTGGCTCTCCAATTTTAGACGCATGAGCAAAGATTACTAGCATTCTCCTCTTACTTCAAAAACTAATATCTTCTTTAATATGATTACTTCTATGCTTTCTAAATTATCTACTTAATCTCTTTCAAGACAGGTTCTCAGTCTATACCTGTTTTTACTGATAAGTTCAACATTATGAAACTCAATAATCTCATCACCCACAAGTGCCAAATTAGCTTCATCTGAAATAGTTGAATAATTTAATACTATCTCTACTTTATTTTCTTCATCGAGAGCTCCAACTTGTCCTTCATCCAAATGATTTATGACAAAGCTGTAGATCGAAGGTTGATTAGTGTTTGCAATAGCTTTATAATTTTGCCCATTATTTTCTGACATAAATATGATTGCACCCCGCCAATTATCTTCTACTGCACCAACTACTAATTTTATGTGATCTTTGTCATATGGCAGATACAATATTTTTAAGTAAGTATCGCTTAAATGCTTAGGCAAATTTGCATTAGTTATTTCTCCTTTTACTGCAGGAAAGGAGAATTGATATATTGAACTATTGTAGCTCACTCCTTCAATCTGCAGAGATAAGCTACCAGTTTTTATTTTAGTTATTCTTAAAACATGCTCTTCTTTATCGTTTGTAATCTTGATAATGTCACTTGGCGAAAGCCATAAATATTTTATCGGTAAGGTAAAATTGTATATATTCCTTTCCTGCTGGAAATTATAAAGCATAACTTCAGCTATATTCTGTGCCTGATTTTCCTCAAGAATTAAGGGTATCTCTACTGTGATAGCAGTATTAAAACCACCACTATTTGGAAGCTTCGCATATCTTACATTAGTTTGATAATCAAATATTCTACTAATATACATAACATTAACTTTACTTTTAAGTTCTATTATTCGTTCAATACTAATTAAATTTTGCCCGCTATAGCGCGTATCTGGTACAATATCATCTGTAGTAACAAATATGTCAGCTTCTCTGCCTATATGAAGAAAGAGTAGCTTACGGTCTTGCTGAATAACGTCAAAAAAGTATGTATTTTGCAGGACTTGAATTATTGAACGCAGAGGTTGCCTGTAACTTATAACATATCCATGTAGAAATCCTCTTAGCATGCTTACATCAAATTGATCTATTCCTGATCTTTGTAACATATCTGCTATAACGGTATCTATTCCTAATAATGAAATTTTACCCTGTATCCAGTGCCCAGTCTGCCAATTGCCACAATCAGCCCAAACTTTGCACAAATCAGGAAAGTAAGGATATGGTCTTGCATCCCATGCCCATAAGAACATTTTTTCTACCATCTCTGAGTTATGCCATTTTGCCAAAGTGCCATCTACTGCAGTTCTTTGTGCATGAAAATCCACGTTTCCTTGTGAATAATATGGGTATTTGCTATCAATACTGCTTTGATCTATAAATGCATTTGGCTGATTGCCGCAGCCATCAACACTAGGAAAGCCATATTCAGTGAACCACATCTTTTTCATTTTTGGCTGCCATTTGGTTGTTTTACCATCTGGATTTATATGATATTTGCTCCACCATTCTTCAATATTTTTCCAGGCAAAGCGGTTATCAGTATAACTTGTTTTGCCATTTTTATTTTTTGGATCTAAATAGAAATAGTCATAACCTTCACCACTTATCCACCCCTTTTCTATATCATGTTTTGTATAACCAAAGGTTGGTTGACGTCCATCAGTGAGAGGGAAGTAGGCATCAATACCAATAACATCTATGTACTTCGAAGACCACAGTTCATCCATGTGATACCACCCATCTAATGAATGATATTCAGTCCAATCTGCAGCATATGTCACTATCGCGTTATGCCCTAAATTTTGTTTTACTTGCCTTGCAAGTTTTATGAGTTCTGTAATAGCAGGGTAACTACCACTGTTATCTTTTATCTTGGTTAGACCAACAAATTCAGAACCAATAATAAATCCGTCTACTTTACCTTGAAGAAGTGTTGAGTAATGCAATATAAATTTATTATACTCTACAAAGAAGCTATTTACATCTTCAGGTAGACCAATCAAATATCCTCGCCAAGGCTTAGTGGGAATATCCATAAGTAGCATTGGGTAAAACATAACCTTATAATTTCTATTACGTAGTTCTTCTACACACCTAAGTAGTGCTATATCACTAACAGTACCGCCATACCTTGGATTGCCTTTACTATCTTTAGAGATAAGCTTGGCTTTATTTCTTGTTATCTCTCCAACTTGCCAATCATCTGGCATTGTTACTGAATCATATTGAAACTCAACTGCAGGGTATATTTTACAATCCTTTATATCTAAACTGCTGGCAAACCAATTTATAACTACTGATACCCATTCAACATTTGGTAGATTCATTTTTAGCTGCTTTAAAGAAAGCACAAAATCTGTCTCGCTACTATAGTTGTGATGATTGACCCTTTGAGCTGGTCCATAAGTAATGCTTTTATCACCTACGTTCTCTTGAGCTATTTTCATCTGTATTTTAGTGTCGTAAACAAATTCTCCAGAACCCGGTATTAAGTTAATATTTTTTATTCGCGCTGCAACTGAAGAGTTGTTAATTTTTGTCAGTGACGTAACTTCAAACGTAAAATTTGGTACGCGATTGCTATAATCTGCTAACGGAAAATCTTCAATGACAATATAAGCTAAGCCTCTATAAGCTGGGCTACTACCTTCTATAGATTCAATAAGTGGATCAGGCTCTTGATCTTCTGTACCTTTATAAAGCCTAAAACTTATCTCATCTGCAATTAAAAGTTTATCATTAGCCCAAATTTTAGTTACATCTTCTATCTCTCCTTCGCATATACCAATTGCAAGAGTTGCAAAATAACTATAGCTTACGTAGCTGTCTGCTTTGCCAAACCCAAGTATGCTGGCAACTTTTGCATCTTCAGAACGCACTTCCTTAATTGGTTGTGCCCATATTATATTCCCCGCCACACGTGCAGTGCCGTAAATGATTGGGATCATCTTTCCATAAGTTGAAGTTTGAATGTTTAAATCTTTAATCCTGGGTCCGTGTTTTGTATTATCAAGACCAAACAGTGCACTGTCTATTCTTGAGCCAAGTGCAGCGCCAAGTTCTGCACCGATAAATTGGCCTATCATTCCCATCAAGGAACTACCAACATTGCTGCCAATTGCAGATAATATTATTGTAGACATAAGTGTGAAATTTGTAGTATGAAAATTCTGTAAAAAGGCATTTGAAAATACCTTTAGCTAAAACTATTGAAAGTTTAAGTGAGAGTTAAATAGGTAGGAAACAAAAAATAATCTTTATGCATAACAATAAGATAAAGAGCAGAATGATGTTTGATATTGCTTACTTATTAATATTTTTATAACAAAATAAGATTAATTATAAAATCTAATTTAGCTCAAGAAAAGTAAGCTTTTTAGTCATGATATATAACTTAGGGGGTGTTATATGCATTATTTAAAACGCATCTGGCAGTGGCTTAAAAACGCTATATCAAAAGTTTTAGCCTTTTTTGGTTTTTCAAAATCTAAAACTTCTACTGTAGGCAATATCAAAAAATCTAATAGCAATACCAAATATAAGCAAGGGAATGAAATAGCTTTGAGTAAAACGAAACAAAGTATTAATATCGATAAATCTAACAGCGGTACTATATGCAAGCAAGAGAGTTCTACAGTCTTAAATAAAGTCGAAAACGGTGTACAAAACATTATTGATGGCATCGATCCTGAAAACATTGAAGAGTTTAAAGATTTTTTTACAAGCTCTCAAAATCTAGGTTGGTATACTTCTGAAGGAATTCTGATTTCACTATTTGATTTGCTTTTAGATTCTTGCTGCCATAAAGAAAAGCCTGTGATTCTCGTACAAGGAGCTAACTTTAATCTTAAACCGCCTTCTTTATCTGAGGAATTCAAAGAAATATCTAAGTTGTATAATAAGAGAAACATTCTTTATATCAGACTTCGCCCTACAAAAACACCAGGTAAAGATCAGCGACATTGGATAATCTTTTACTTCTTTAGAGAGAATAAGCAGAATAAATTATTATTTGTTGATTCCTTAAGCCAAGGGAGAAATTCAAAAGATATTCACAAAATTTTAGAGCCTTTTTTAAAGGAAAAAAAACGCAGTCTGCATGTTTCTACTACTAAGATTCAACAAGATTGCTATTCATGTGGTCTAATTGCATCTGAGGTTGCAAGAATGATATACTTAAATCACGTAAATATTGAAACCATTGATGGTAACTCTGTTGACCTTGGTGACTTCTTACCTAATAGTGAATTAAATCAATTAATTACTTCTTGTGAGAAAAAAGGCAAAATTAATTATAGAGGAACAGAGTATAGTCTTAATGCTAGCGATTTTAGAGCGGCACATAATTCAGTTGCATTAAAATTTGGTCTTGCTGGCAATCTTCTTGCTTCAAATTCTCCAAAGCAGATTTCTTTACATCAAATATTAAATGGCGAAAAAATAAACTACAATGAAGCTAGAAAATTGGTAAAAAAACATGGTTTCAAAAAAGAAAGTACAGCATTGGTAGAAAAAATAAAAGAGATTAGAATGGTCTTTATTGGTAATGCAGATGATGTAGAAGAATTTTCTCAAGGTATTAAAGCATTAAGCCAAGCTCATGTAGAAAACATTGGATCTAATGAACATTATTCAAGCAAATCTAATACTTTCTAAAGCAAACGATAGGAACCAGCAACAACTTTGCCGTTACATTTGATGTCAACTTGATCATATGTTAGCAATAATATCTATGTGTTGAATGCATGTATTCTCCTGTAAAAAAGTTTTGCTTTCCTCAACACAGCTTTTAACCAATAGATTGCAAAACTGCATTTCATTTTTTCCTATTCCTACTAATACTTATTTTGTTGCTTTACGCATTTTTAGAACGTATAAGTTCATTGCGAACGATATGAAAGCAAATACCTGATGTGCTGAGGCAAAAACCATCGGTACTTTTAGCAATAGAGTTATTACTCCTAAAGTTGCCTGCACGATAAGGCACAGTAGTAGTATAAGTAAAGGTTTTACTTTTTTATTTTTTATTACCACAAGTATAGTAAAAGTTATTATTATAAATGCTAAATTTCTATGTATAAATTGTACTGCGACACTATTTTGAAAAATATTGAGCCATTTTGGCTCCATAAAAAATAGATCCTGTGGTATGATTTGATCATCCATCAGTGGAAAAGTATTATAAATAAGTCCTGCATTAAGCCCAGCGACAAAAGCACCGTATATTATTTGTATAAAGGTTAAACTTAAGATTAATATCAAAAGCACTGTACTACTGATGCTAACTTCTACTTTATTTTTTTGATCAATTATGTATTCTACAAATTCTAACCACAGCATAGAAAAAATCATAAGCGTCAAGACCAAGTGCATGGCCAATCTGTAGTGACTAACATGCGGCTGATTTACTAATCCACTTCTTACCATGTACCACCCAGCACAACCCTGAATAAGTCCTAATATAAAGATTATGGATAATTTTATAACTAGCGTTTTGGGCAACTTTTTTTTTATTAAAAAGTAGATAAATGGTATGCAAAAAATAAGACCAGTGATTCTGGCAAATAATCTATGTATGTACTCTATTAAATAAATTTTTTTGAAATCCCCCATATCAATATCATAATTAAAAACTTTATATTCAGGAGTTTTTTGATATTTTTCTTTTTCCAAAAGCCATTGATTTTTATTAAGTGGTGGCAATATTCCTGTTATTGGTTTCCACTCAGTGATTGATAGGCCAGCTTTTGTAAGTCTTGTAACCCCACCAATAAATATCATTACAATGATCATTATGCAGCAAAAAAAAAGCCAAATAGCTACTGGCTCTTTCTTCATAAATGAAACCCATGTTTGGTTTTATTCCAATGTTGAGGGGATTTTATTAACTCCCATAAAGCAACAGCACTAGCAACTGAATGTAGCAGCCAATATATTGGAAAAATGACAGCTAATAAATAAAAACTTACTTTCATCTTTTTCTCTTTTATCACAGCAAAAAGAGTTACAGTGTTTATGATATACGTAAAAGTAAGGTAGTATAAAAATACCTGATTTAAGTATTGCACAAGTATAAGAGATGTGAATAAAAATGGAGTGGTGAAAAAAGTAAAAGCTGTACTTCCAACGAAGAGGTTTAATAACAAAACTCCTTTTAGTCCAGTTGCTTTATATAATTGTTTCAAATTTTTCATATGGACAATATAAGTTTTAACATAGCCCTTTATCCAACGAGCACGCTGTTTAATCCAAGCAAATATATTGATTGGTGACTCTTCCAAAGTTTCTGAGTCGATAACTTTAGTATAATATCCCATTGAAGCAAGTCTTAAACCAAGATCGGCATCTTCAGTAACATTATATGCGTCCCATAAATATACTTTTTTTAAAACTTCCATCCTAAAATGATTACTACTACCGCCTAGGGGTATTGGCATATTAATTTTTTGCATACCATGTAACAGATAATGAAACCAACTAATATATTCTAAAGAAAAAAATTTTGTTAAAAGGTTATAATCACAGTTGTAATAACCAAGTTTTGCCTGCACACATGCCAATTGACTATCTCCTTGCTTAAACTCAGCTAAAGCTTTTTTTAGCTGCAGGGGATCTGGCACATCATCAGCATCGTAGATAACAACATATTCCCCTTTGGAGAAGCATAAGGCGTAATTACATGCCTTAGATTTTGTTTTAGGAAACGAATTTGGTACTATAATAGTTTCAAAATTTTCTGGTAAATTAAATTCCTTTAAATTCCCTATAGTTTCTTTATCATCTTCCTCCATTATAAGTTTTACATCTAATCTAGATTTTGGATAATCAATGTTACTTACGTTATCAATTAGCTGCTTAATAACTTTATTTTCATTTAAAATAGGTAAAAGTATTGTATATACTGGCAACTCATCATTATCTTCATACTTTGAGTTTGTTTTTTTATTACAAAAACCAAGCAAAACTATTATGTACCGAAATAATGTGCTAGAAGCGGAAACAAATAATATGATTAGTAATGAAACTGCAGCAAAACTTTTTGTTAAAGCTAAGATAGAGATAAAGAGAGTAAATATTACATAGATTATAGCACCAAACTTTATATCTTTAGCTGAAAATTTATCGTTTTTATAGTATAAATAGTTTGTTGAAAATTCTATATAATCAAAGAAAGCGTTAAGAGAGCTAATGATTTTATTATAATCTGATTTAAATAAAATAAAGTTATTGCTATATTTTCCTTTTAACCATCTTATAACTAAGTGATCAATATCACTTATTATGATAAAAGTAATATTATTTAGCCTTTGCCAAGGTAATAAACCAAATTTATAGTAGTAAAGTTTATCATTGATATCCCAAATATCATAATCTAACTTTATTTTTGATATATCAATTTCTCTGCACATTAATGCAATTTTTTACTTAAATCGCGTGATAAAGAAGAAATAACCTCGCTGTTATTGTTTTCATTCCTTACATATTCTTGAATTAATTTTTCTGCTGTCTTTGCTGCAATTATTACTGAATCAGACATTAACTTTTGCACTGCTTCTGAAATTTTATTATCTATTTTAGAGATAATAAGATCTTGATAGTTATCAAGCATCTCTTCTATTTGTTTTTCTTTATTTTTTATTATTAAGTCTGCTTCATAATTAGCATTCTCTATAGTTTTTTTTATTTCTTCTTGAATATTCTCATTTTTTAGCAGTATCGAATTCAAAAAAGATAATGATTCCTTTTCGATGTTTAAAGAATTCTCTATTTCTGTATGAACACAGCTACGCTTTCTGCTCAAAAAATTACTAACAAATTTATAACCAGGTTTGCATCCAAATGCGCAAACCATAATAAATGCAAGAAGAATAATTGATGATGCAGACATTATAATAAACCTTTCTTGAATAACGAATTAGTAACAATTTTTAATTTGTCATAATCTTTAACATGAGAATTAACCAATTTTTCGTAATAGACTGCAGCCACAGAAATTGCTATCTCCACAAGTTGATTATGCATTTTTATCTTATAATTTTCTATTTCCTTATCAACTAAATCTAGCATCTCAATAGCTTCAGCATTTAATAAATTTTTCATGTTATACTCTAAGAGTTTAGCTTTTTTGACTGCATTACTTATAATTTTTGACGCCTCTAATTGTGTCTTTTGTAGGATTTGCTTTCGATTATTTATCTCATCTTCAGCAAGAGCACAAAAAGAAGATGCATTACCTATTGCTTTGTCCATTGCTTCATACCTTCTCTTTATTACAGTTTCAATTTTTGGCAGAACAAGATGACTTAATATCAGACACAGTAAAAAGAAGAAGATAGTAAACCAAAATAATTGTGATAAATAAGTGGAGAAATCCAGTTGTGGCATTATTTAACTGCAAATATCAACAATAATATAATTACGAATGCAAATAACCCTAATGCTTCAACTAGGCCTGCAGCTGGATAAACATATTTTTTTAATTGCTCTTCAGCTTCAGGGTTTCTTGCTATACCATTTAACATATTGGAAAATATACTAGCAACACCAAGTGCAGCTCCTCCCATAACAAACGCAACTAAACCAATTGCTATATATTTTAAAGATTCTGAACAAAGCATAATGAAATACCCTAAATTAACTTAATAAAATTATAAAAACATTGTGTTTAAAGTCAATTAGTGTTTATTCACTGCATCTGATAAATAAACACTTACAAGTGCTACAAAGATGTATGCCTGTAAAATAGCTATAAATGTTTCAAAACAAATCAACATCATAATAAAGATAAGCGGTAAAGGTATAAGCAAAATATTCATTTGTGTAGTCAGGTTAGCTATTACTTTCATTACTATATGGCCTGCTACCATATTTGCTGCTAAACGAATTGCCAGACTTACGGGACGAGTAAAGTAAGCAGATAACTCAATAAGAATCATCATTGGAGCTAACCACAAGGGAGTACCCTTTGGTAGGAATATGCGTAAAAAACCTAATCCTTGCTGCTTAAATCCAGTGATTGTTACATTAAAAAAAACTATCATTGCAAGAGCGAAAGTAACTATAATATGACTTGTTACGGTAAAGCTCATAGGCAAAGGTAACATACCAGCTATATTACATGTTGCAATAAAAACAAATATAGTAAAAACTAGTGGTATATGCCTTAATCCTTCTCTTCCACTGCTACCTTCAAGAAGTGAAGCAATAAATTCATAGACAAATTCCACTGCTGCTTGCCAATAGCCAGGTGCTATAGTAGCTTTTCTTATACCAAATAAGAAAAAAGAAGCTGCGAGAATAACTGAAATCAGCATATATAGAGATGAGTTTGTAAAATCTATATTATATCCAAATACATTAGGTAATTTTACTACACTGAGTATTTTAAACTGATCTAAAGGACTAGCTGACAATTTAAATTTCTAAAAAATAAAGTTATTATATTCTGATGTTTTGTTTTATACTAGTCAAAGTTTAATACTCAACAACATCCTATTACAGTCATACTAATTTTTGACTTATGAAATTGTTAGAGAATTTATATATTAAAGTTAGATTATGGACAAGTTACAAGTTAAAAAAGTAATATTTCTCAGTATAATTTGCAATACTCTGCTGTGGTATGATTACATGCTTTTTGGTAGTTTGATTAGCATAATTAGCCACACTTTTTTTCCTAATAATGATTACTATGTTAGCCTGCTTGCAGCTCTTGGCGTATTTGCTTCTGGATTTTTAATGAGGCCTTTAGGCGCAATAATGTTTGGTTATATTGGAGATAAATATGGAAGAAGAATTGCTTTGCTTTTTTCGATAATACTAATGTCAATATCCTCCATAACAATTGCTATAATACCAAGTTATCAAAAGGTAGGCATATTAGCTCCGATCCTTGTGACAATATTACGCTTACTTCAAGGGATATCGCTTGGAGGTGAAGCAGGTAATGCAACATTCTTAATAGAGCATTCATCTGATAAAAAGCGTGGTTTTTTTGGTAGCATTGAAGTATTAAGTGCAATAATTGGATCAGCTATGAGTTTAATAGCTATACTTATATGTCAAAAAATATCTAATTTTGATTCTTGGGGTTGGAGATTACCTTTTGCTTTTGGCCTGTTTATAGGTTTGGTCAGCATCTACCTTAGATATATACTGAGTGAAAGTCCTGCATATGAGATCAATAAAAAGCATGATAAATTATCCAAATCTCCCTTTATAGAACTTATTAAATGCTATAAAAAACCCGTTCTTATAGCTGTAGGAATCGATATTGTTGAAAATGCATCGCTCTATATGTTTTTAATATTTTTTAAAATCTTTATAGAAGGGGCTGCTAAATTAAATAACAATTTCTTCTATACAATTGAAATTATAAGTCAGGTTTTTTTAGCAATATTAACACTATTGTTTGCAATGCTATCTGACGTAATAGGTAGGAAAAAAGTAATGATTCCAGCATTTATAACATTTACCATTATCAGTTTGCCAACACTGCTTATGCTCAGCAGTAGTAATAATTTGATTGTTACAGTGGCATATTTTATTTTTATGATACCAATCGCAGCATCTTTAGGGCCAGTAAGCGCCACTATGTGTGAGTTATTTCCAACAAAGGTGAGATATAGTGGTATGAGTTTATCACGCAATATAGCAGGTGGATTCTTCGGAGGATTAGGTCCATTTATATGCACATGGCTTATGAAACAAATAAAAATCGGTCCTAGTTTCTACATGATTTTTTGTGCCTTGATAGGACTTATAGCTATACTGCAAATTAAAGATAAGGATCTTAAAGTAGATTTTTAACCTTTTATTAATATCACAAAATCTTTGAGTGGTTGTAAAAAGAAGTCATTGACCGGGTTTATTGAATGTGTTATTAAGTTATTAACTTAAGAGATGGCGGGTGTAGCTCAGTTGGTAGAGCGTTAGTTTGTGGTACTAAATGTCGCCAGTTCAATCCTGGTCACTCGCCCACGTAGTAAAGAGACAAGTAAAAATTATACTGTATGAATTGGTTATACTTATTAATTGCTGGAATTATTGAAATAATTTGGACTTTAGGGATAAGATATAGTGATGGGTTCACACGTCTTTGGCCTACAATTGGAGTAATGCTTACTACTCCTGTTAGTTTATATCTTCTTGCACTTGCTATGCGTTTTATTCCTTTAGGAACGTGTTATGCAGTTTGGACCGGTATTGGTTCTGTAGGCACAGCAATACTTGGAGTTGTATTGTTCAATGAGCCTAGTAATTTAGCACATATTTTATGTATTTCTCTAATAATAATAGGAATCATAGGCTTAAAGTTGTTCACGCATTAGGCAATGTTATAAGTTTTATTTTAGAGGTATATGTTTAGAGTAGTTTATGAACAAAGAAGCTGTAAGGACGGATGCTTATACACAAAAGAGCAAATTACGTGTTTTACACAAATATACTGCTGTAATTATTATCCTATTTTCACTTTCATTATTTTTTTCTAATTATCTAGACAGAATAGTTACCTATGTAAACTCTTCAACTGCTAAATGCAATAACAAATTATCTGATATATTGGTTAATTGGGGTTTGAGTATCGATATTATATCTTCACAAGGAAACCACTTTGTCAGTAAAAAAGAGGTTTTAAAATTTATAGATAAAAGCAAGCCTATCTTATTTATATCTTTATCAAAGATCAAACGTAACATTGAATTGTCTAGTAGGTGGATAAAAAATGTTAATATTCAAAGAATATTGCCAAACACTATTGCTATTAGCATAGAAGAACATAAACCATTTGCTATTTGGCATCATGGTAATCAATTTTCAGTTATTGATTCCACAGGTTATGTAATTATCAATGATTATTATGTTGGTGGGCTAGTCCCTATTTTTGGCAATGATGCTTTATCAGAATTAGATTTTGTACAAGCAGTGATAAACAGCAACACCGAGCTTAGTCGACAAATAAGTTCTTTTAATTATATGCAAGGTTGGAATATTGTTTTTAACAATGGACTTGAAATCAAATTACCACAAGACAACCCAAACCATGCGTGGAATTGTTTAAAAAGATTACACGATGAGTCAAACATAATGAAAAATAACTGGAAAGCAATTGACTTACGTACTC
>BNGT01000046.1 GCA_016860565.1 Candidatus Mesenet longicola
GATAAAATTCTCTCATTTTTGATAAATTTCTTTTAATGTGATTTTCAGCTGCTTCAATCTATACCAGATTGAATTTATTCCAAATCCTAGATCTCGTTTCATCTCTGCTAGCTGGATGCTTTTTTACATATTCTTCTAGCGGTCTATTTTTCGGATAAAATCACTACTGGTTTTAATCCACTTTTTTAGCCATCTATATAATGTTCTATTCCTATTTCTAAAAGCTCCACAACCTCAGCCTTTCTCTTAAATCTATGCTATTTTCCCTCTTATAAAATTGTTCATTTACTTTGGAAAGTATTATAAATTGAACCTCAGACCAAAACGTTTACGTCTATTTCTTTTCTTTCCTATTCAAAGGATTATTTTTTCTCTTCCTGCGCGGCAATTCCGAGTTTTTATGCAGCATCCCTCTGTATCTGCTAGAACTTTATTTCTGGTAATATATGTAGTTTTGATTCCTTAAATATCCTAAAATCATCCATGCCTGCACATACGATTTTTTGCTCTCTTTTTCCGTAATTATATGTTAATGATAAGAGTAATAGTGGAAAATTACTACTATACCATTCTACTGAGTATAGTAGTAGTGCAATAGTCAATTTGCTTGAAGCACATCAAGAAAAACTAGGTATATCGTTCGATAGTGCAAGTGCACAATCTGCTGCTGCCAAAAAAAACGTTAACAGATCTGCAGAAAAATGCAATTTTCTGCTTCCATGGTAATAAATGTATATGATATAAAGAGAATGCCAATCTGGAGAGATTGAGGCTGTAGAGGCAGCCTTTAAAGTGGCAGATGTATAGGAAAAAAAGATCTGAATATACTGAATAGGATCTTTGGCGACCTACTGAATAGTTTTAGCTATTTTAGGCTCTTTTGCCTAGAGTAAGGGTTTATAGTTATATGCCTTAAAACATATAACCATAGAGCTTCCAATTATCAACTCTTTCATGGTGGTGAAAAGGGCTAACTCTCTCTGATGTTGTACACCTCTCCAGATTGGCACTAAATCAACAATAGGTCGAAAAAGGTTGAAAGATAAGATCAAAATAGATAATGATTCAGAGAATTATATAACAACTACTTATGAATATTTTAAATTCTTTCTTTTTTATTATAGGAGTATGAGATGGGATAAATTTTGGATTCTGCATATAAATTTGCATTTATTTCTGGCTACTTTTATTCCAATCTTGCAGAAAATTTGATAAACCACTGTCAGTCAGAGGATGGCTAAACAATTGTCTCAATACTTTGGCCGGCATTGTTACAGCATCAGCACCAAGTTTTGCTGCTTCAACTACATGAACTGGGCTGCGTACTGATGCAACGAGTATTTTGGTGTTAAAGCTGTCATAGTTACTATACACAGTAGCAATATCTTCTATCAAAGAAAGACCATCAAAACTTAAATCATCTAAACGCCCAATAAATGGGGAAACAAAATATGCACCTGCTTTAGCAGCCAAAATAGCTTGTGCAGTAGAAAAACATAATGTAATATTCACTTTAATTTTATGTTTTTCTGATAAAATTTTGCATGCACGCAAGCCATCATAAGTAAGTGGCAATTTAACAATAACATTCTTGGCTATTTTTGCTAATTTCAGTCCTTCTTCTATCATTTTGTCGCAGTCAGTTGCAGTAACCTGAGCACTCACTGGTCCTTTCACTGCTAAACAGATCTCAGCAATTAATGTATCACTCTTTTTTTCAGACTTTGCAATCAATGATGGGTTTGTAGTAATACCATCAATAAATTCACTTAAATCTTTTATTTCATTTAGATCTATACTATCAAGAAAAAATTCCATACTTAATCTCTCATATCTTGATTTTCTTTTACTGCATCAACATAATCAGAATAATGCTGCATACTAATTTTCTTTTTATGCCCATTAATATCATCTTTTTGTAGTTTACTTGTCATAATATTACAACAATTATTAGCAACCTTCAGCACTGCATCATCAATTATAATTTTTTCTTCTTTTTTTTCTAAAGTTCTTAGAGTTACTGAACCAGGAAGGAGATAGATTATAAAAGGACTATGATCTGGCAAAATAGTAAGCTCTCCTTCTATTGAACAAAGGGAAAGCAAATAAACATTATCAAAAATAATGACATTATCGGGAGAGGAAAACTCAACTTTAAAGTATTTATCCATTCTTTCTCAATCCTTCAGCTTTTTTTATTGCTTCATCTATATTTCCTACCATATAAAAAGCAGCTTCTGGTAAATCATCATACTTACCAGAAATAATGTCCTTAAAACTAGAAATAGTTTCAGCAAGAGGAACAAATTTACCAGGCATCCCAGTAAATACTTCAGCGACATGAAAAGGTTGTGATAAAAATCTTTGAATTTTCCTTGCTCTTGCTACAGTTAATTTATCCTCTTCTGATAATTCATCTATTCCCAATATAGCAATAATATCTTGTAATGATTTATAAGTTTGCAATATTCGTTTTACTTCGCATGCAACTTCATAATGCTCCTTACCAATAACGCTTTCAGATAAAGATTGAGAAGTCGAATCTAAAGGATCAACAGCAGGATATATACCTAGTTCAGCAATTTGCCTTGATAGTACAGTTGTTGCATCAAGATGAGAAAAAGTAGTGGCTGGCGCAGGATCAGTTAAATCATCAGCAGGAACATATATTGCTTGAACAGAAGTAATAGAGCCTTTATCTGTTGATGCTATTCTTTCTTGCATAGCTCCCATTTCTACTGCAAGCGTTGGCTGGTAACCAACTGCAGAAGGAATGCGACCAAGAAGAGTCGAAACTTCAGATCCAGCTTGAGTAAACCTAAAGATATTATCTATAAAAAATAATACATCTTGTCCCTCATCATCACGAAAGTATTCAGCCATAGTAAGAGCTGTTAAAGCAACTCTTGCTCTTGCTCCAGGTGGTTCATTCATCTGACCATAAACTAAAACAGCTTGAGATTTTTCATGATCCTGCAAGTTTATCACTCCTGAAGTAATCATTTCATGATATAAATCGTTTCCCTCACGAGTACGTTCGCCAACACCAGCAAAAACAGAAAATCCTTTATGGGCCTTAGCAATATTGTTAATAAGCTCCATTATAAGAACTGTTTTACCAACTCCAGCACCACCAAAAAGACCAACTTTACCACCCTTCAAATATGGGGCTAATAAATCAATTACTTTAATACCTGTAACCAAAACATCATCTGTAACTTTTTGATCAACCAGGCTTGGTGGATCTGAATATATAGAACGCATACAAAATTTATTTTTAGCAGGTAATTCATAACCGTCTATTATCTGGCCAGTTACATCAAATATGCGCCCAAGTGTTCCGCGACCAATAGGAACTGATATTGGAGCCCCGGTATCAATAAACTCATCATCCCTTGCTATACCATCTGTACTATCCATTGCAATACAACGTACTATATTGTCCCCTATGTGTTGAGAAACTTCTAATATCAATTTCTTGTCGTTGTAATCCATCTTGCTCTTTAAAGCATTTAATATTTTAGGCAATACATCATCAAATTTAACATCAACAACTGCTTGAGTGACCTTAATCACCTTACCTATATTACCTCTTTTATTATCTGTTTTGCTTTTATTCATTATATCTTTTTTTCTTTAAAAAATAAGGCTTATGAAGCTATTTTGCAATAATAAATTTAATAAATTCTTTTTATTATAAATAAAGCAATGGCATTAAGTGACCAAGTGATAACAAAAAGTGTTAAACTGAGAGCATAAGCAGCTAAAGTTTGTATGCTGTTAAAATCTTGATCACTTGTAAGCAATGTAGCAATTTGCACAGTAACAGTGGTAACAGAGTGTAAAGGATTAAAGGTTAGTCGAGCATTTACTCCAACTGTCATTAAAACAATCATTGTCTCGCCAATTGCTCTTGAAATAGCTAACAATATTGAACTGATTATTGCAGGAAAAGCATAAGGCAATGTTATATGCCAAACAGTTTCTGCTGAAGTTGCACCAAGTGCCATAAATCCATATCGCAAAGATTTTGGTACAGATCTTATTGCATCTTCCATCAAAGAAGTAACAAAAGGAAAAATCATTATTCCAATAGCAACACCTGCTACTAAGGCATTTTCTGATTGTATACTAAACCCAGTAAGCTCAGCTAATTTTTTTATAAATGGTGATAAAAAAATCACAGCAAAATACCCATACACAATAGTTGGTATTGCAGATAAAATTTCCAATATCATATTAATCACATAACGCACTCTCTTATTTGCATATTCACCAATATACACAGCAGAAAATAGGCCAGCAGGTACTGCAACTAAAATTGCAATTACTGTAACTAATAGAGTACCGACTAATAAAGGAACAATTCCAAAATCATTATGATTCCAGTTAGAACTGAACAAGAACTTTGATATTGGTATTTCATTGAAAAATACAAGAGATTGAAAAAAAACAGAAGATAATATGCATAGTGTTACAGAAAAAGATATTACTATTGTAAAAAATAATAAATATTTTAATATTTTGTGTTTTTTATCTATTACAATTAGAGAGAGAAACAATATAAAAATAAAGCAAATCAGATTATAGTAACTGCTATACAAAAAAAGCATTAAAGAAAAACATGTAAGCAATAGAGTAAATAAACAATAAAGCTTAGCTTTATTAGTATAGCTTATCTTTCTATAAAAAAACAGGCTACAAGAAAGTAACAAGACAAGAAAAAACATTATCATAAATTAAATACTTTAACTTAAACAAATTTATCAGATTTATTGAATAGATTAAACTAAAGAGATAAAAATTAGATTTACATTTGCTAATATTTTCACTCCAAACAAACTAGTTGACAATATCAATGTCATATAACTTAATTTAATTAATATAATATTTTTTGTAAAATGAAGAGAACATATCAACCAAGCAATATAGTAAGGAAGCGTAGACATGGTTTTCGTACAAGAATGTTATCTAAGTGGGGAAGAAAAATCTTAAACAGAAGACGTGCTCAAAAACGCAAAGTTTTATGCGCATGAAGAAATTGCTTATCATAAAAAAAAAGATTTTTTATTCGCGTTAAAGAATTATTTATCTACAAGTTCAAATTATTTATCGTTTCGAGCTATAAAAGAAAGCAAAATAAATTATTCTAACACTACCAGAGTTGGGTTTATCGTTAGTCGAAAATCAGGAAATGCTGTTCAGAGAAATAAAATAAAAAGGTATTTTCGTATAATTTCAAGAGATATCATTACTCAAAATGCAAAGTGTGGTCATTATTACATTCTAATAGCTAATAAAAATAGTATAAAAGCTAATCTTCAAATCTTAAAGAAAGATTTAATTTTTTGTTTAAATAAACTAAAAATGCACACTTAAATTAATAAAAGTTTAATATTTACAGCTAAATAAATTATGGTAAAATTGGCTATACTTTATCATAATAATTAATATATTCATGTTAAAAACAATATTCAATCTTATAAAGCTTGATGATAAAAGTATAAGATTTAGTAAAGAAAAGCAATTTATCAAAACAGTCACAAAAGATGTTAGTTCAGCATATCAGCAAAAATCATTCATATTAGTTTCATTTAATATGATAGCTAATCATATTAATAAAACCTTTACAATAGATAAAATACTAATAAAGGAAAAACCTAACTTAAAATTAGAACAAATCCGTATAGTTGAAAAAGAAAAAGAAATAACAAGATAAGTATTTTAATAAGTCTGGCAGCGACCTGCTCTCCCCTTATACAGAGTACCATAGGCGCTGAAAAGTTTCACTTCTAAGTTCGAGATGTAATTAGGTGTTTCATTTTCGCTATAACCACCAGACCAATTAAAATATTACAAAAACTTAATTCTACATATACTTACATATGCAAGACAAATAAACCGATTGAGCTATTAGTACTGGTTAGCTTCATATGTTACCATACTTCCACACCCAGCCTATCAACGTAATAGTCTATTACGGCTCTAATAGGGAAATCTATTTTTGAAGAAGGTTTCTCACTTATATGCTTTCAGTAATTATCCTATCCATACGTGGCTACCCAGCGATGCTGTTGGCACAACAACTGGTACACCAGAGGTATGTCCAGCTCGGTCCTCTCGTACTAGAGCCAGGCCTTCTCAAATTTCCTACACCCACGGCAGATAGAAACCGAACTGTCTCACGACGTTCTAAACCCAACTCACGTATCACTTTAATCGGCGAACAGCCGAACCCTTGGAACCTTCTTCAGCTCCAGGATGTGATGAGTCGACATCGAGGTGCCAAACGGTGTCGTCGATATGAACTCTTGAACACCATCAGCCTGTTATCCCCGGCGTACCTTTTATCCGTTGAGCGATGACCCTTCCATACAGAATCACCGGATCACTATGACCGACTTTCGTCTCTGTTTGGCTTGTCAGCCTCACAGTCAGGCAGGCTTATGCCATTATACTATACAGCTGATTTCTGACCAGCCTTAGCCTACCTTCGCACACCTCCGTTACTTTTTAGGAGGTGACCGCCCCAGTCAAACTACCCACCATACAATGTCCTAACTCCAGATTAATGAAATATAGTTAGATGCCAAAAATGTAAAGGGTGGTATCTCAAGGACGACTCCATTGCAATTAGCATCGCAACTTCATTGTCTCCCACCTATCCTGCACATTAGATTCTTAGCATCAATGTAAAGTTATAGTAAAGGTGCACGGGGTCTCTTCGTCTAACCGCGGGTACCCCGCATCTGCACGGGGAATTCAATTTCGCTGAGTCGATGTTGGAGACAGTAGGGCAATCATTACGCCATTCGTGCGGGTCGGAACTTACCCGACAAGGAATTTCGCTACCTTAGGACCGTCAGTGTTACGGCCGCCGTTCACTGGGGCTTCAATTCAAAGCTTGCACTCATCCTCTTAACCTTCCAGCACCGGGCAGGCGTCAGACCCTATACTTCCACTTACGTGTTTGCAGAGTCCTGTGTTTTTAATAAACAGTTGCCACCCCCTCTTCTGTGCCACCTATCTCTGGTTGCCCAAAAATAGGTTATCTTTCTTCCGAAGTTACAGATACAATTTGCCGAGTTCCTTCAACATCGTTCTCTCATCGCCTTAGTATACTCTACCTACCTACCAGTGTCGGTTTGCGGTACGGTCTATTTAAAGTAAATGCTATTTCCTGGAACTTTTCACCAGCATAAATCAATCCATTAAGATCTACACCAACTACAAAATTCGTCACATTTACAAGGTTTAGGAATATTAACCTAATTCCCATCGACTACTCCTTTACGGCCTTGCCTTAGGGACCGACTAACCCTACGCAGATCAACTTAACGTAGGAAACCTTAGGTTTTCGGCGAGAGTGATTTTCACACTCTTTATACGCTACTTATGTCAGTATTCTTACTTCCGATATCTCCAGCAGCCCTTTCGAACCACCTTCACAGACCTACGGAACACTCCGCTACCGTATTTATATTATATAAATACCCGCATCTTCGGTATACAACTTTAGCCCCGTTACATTTTCGGCGCAGGAAAGCTTATTATTTAGACAAGTGAGCTGTTACGCTTTCTTTAAAGGATGGCTGCTTCTAAGCCAACCTCCTAGCTGTAATGGCCTTCCCACTTCCTTCCACACTTAGCTGTAATTTTGGGACCTTAGATGGCGGTCTGGGCTGTTTCCCTCTTCACCACGGACTTAGCACCCGTAGTGTGTCTGCTATAAAACTATTAACTGGTATTCGGAGTTTGATTAGATTTGGTAAGATGATGAGTCCCCCTAGTCTATTCAGTGCTCTACCCCCAGTAATATTCAATATAACGCTCTACCTAAATAGATTTCGCGGAGAACCAGCTATTTCCAAGTTTGATTGGCCTTTCACCCCTAACCACAACTCATCCAATACTATTGCAACAGTAACTGGTTCGATCCTCCAGTGTATCTTACTACACCTTCAATCTGGTCATGGCTAGATCACTTGGTTTCGGGTCTAATCCATTAAATTAAACGCCCTATTAAGACTCGCTTTCGCTACGCCTACACCTAACGGCTTAAGCTCACTCAACAGATTAACTCGCTGACCCATTATGCAAAAGGTACACTGTCACTCACATTATATCAACAAGATTACTCTCATTAATATAATCAAGCTCCAGCTGTTTGTAAGCATTTGATTTCAGGATCTATTTCACTCCCCTAACAGGGGTTCTTTTCACCTTTCCCTCACGGTACTAGTTCACTATCGGTCGTTAAGGAGTATTTAGGCTTGGAGGATGGTCCCCCCATCTTCAAACGGAATTTCACGTGTTCCGCCCTACTCAAGAATTTATAGACTTTTTACCTATACAGGGCTATCACCTACTATAGCTATTCTTTCCAAAATATTCTAGTTTTTATCTATAAATTACTGGCCTGGTCCGCATTCGCTCGTCACTACTAACGGAATCTCTTTTGATTTCTTTTCCTTTGGCTACTTAGATATTTCAGTTCACCAAGTTTGCTTTATATACCTATGTATTGAGCATATAATAATTAGTAAAACTAATTAGGTTTTCCCATTCGGAAATCTACGGATTAAAGCTTGCTGACAGCTCCCCGTAGCTTATCGCAGTCTACCACGTCCTTCATCGCCTCTTAACGCCAAGGCATCCATCAAACGCTCTTGTATGTTTATTTATCTAGACATATGTAACATATATGTAGAATTAAATATTTGCATTATAATTCTAATTGAATTGAGATTAATTATTAATCTCTACCATTAATTTCTTATACTTTTCAAACATCTATACTTAAGCAAAACTTAAGCTGTATTTTTATTGTTAAATATTAGGAAAATAATGTCAATACTTTATTTAAAAATTTATAACTATTTAAAATCGCAGAATAATATTCTCTAACACGAAGATTGATTGACGATTAAAGAATTTAGCAGTTTATTACTTACAAGCATTCTATTTATGTATATATGGTGGAGACGTTAATATATTATTTTAGTAAGAACAAATGCGATGGTGATGCTAGCATGTGCAACTTACTTGGTACAAAAGGAGCTAATCTAGCAGAAATGTGTCAGCTTGATATACCAGTTCCTCCAGGATTTACTATTACTAGTGCTGCTTGTAACTTATATCATAAAAATAATGATTTCTCTTATGAGCTATGTAAAGAATACATCACACTACTTGAAAATGAAACAGGACGTAAATTTGGTAATATAAATAATCCCCTACTTGTTTCGGTACGTTCAGGAAGTGTCAGTTCCATGCCTGGAATGTTAGATACTATTTTAAACGTCGGTTTGAATGATGAAACATTAATAGGTTTAATTAAGCATAATGGTGAGCGCTTTGCATATGACAGCTATTGCCGTTTTATTCAGATGTACTGCAGTATTGTGCTAAAAATAGATCATTCATTGTTTAATGATGTTATTGAGAATGAAAAGCGTAAAAATAATGCTCAAAACTACTCAGACTTAAGTTATGAATCTTTACAAAATATCGTTACTAACTTTAAAGATATTGTATATAAAAACACTGATTCATACTTTCCACAAGATGTACATGAGCAACTATATACGTCAATAATAGCTGTATTTGATTCATGGAAAAATAGCAGAGCAGCCTCTTATAGACGAATCCATAATATATCAGATGAAGTTGGCACCGCAGTTAATATACAGTCAATGGTTTTTGGCAATATGGATAATAATTCAGCTACCGGTGTGGTATTTACTCGCAATCCTTCAACTGGACAAAAAGAATATTTTGGTGAGTTCTTAATTAATGCACAAGGTGAAGATATAGTTGCTGGAACAACTACTCCTTGGCTAATAAATGGTTCAGATGAAAAAACTATGGCAAATTTAATGCCAGAAGTTTATCGAGAATTATGCGATATTTGTAATAAACTCGAAGCTCATTATTGTGATATGCAAGATATTGAATTTACTGTAGAAAACGGCAAGTTATGGATTCTGCAAACTAGATCAGGCAAACGTACTGCTGAAGCTGCTATACGAATAGCGCAAGATATGGTAAATGAAAAGCTGATCACCAAAGAAAAGGCAATACTTAAAATTGATCCTCACACATTTGATAAACTATTACATCCTATTATTGAAACTAAAAATGAGTATAAAGTTATAGCCAAGGGGTTACCTGCTTCTCCAGGAGTTGCGTGTGGTCAGGTTGCTTTCACTTCTGAAGCTGCAAAGCAAATATCAAAACAAAAAGCAATTTTAGTGCGTCTTGAAACCAATCCTGAAGATATTGAAGGAATAAATGCCTCATGCGGTATTATTACTGTAAGAGGGGGAATGACATCACATGCAGCAGTGGTTGCAAGAGGGATGGGTAGACCATGCATATGTGGTGCAAATGGAATATCTATCGATGAGAGTGGTGAATTCTTTACTATAGGAGAAGAAAAGATATATAAGGGTGATTATATTACTATAAATGGTAGCAATGGGGAAATAATTCAAGGCACAGTACCTATAATTCAATCTCAATCTTCTGAGGTTTTTCAAACCATAATGAGTTGGACAGATGAGATTAGGATATTAGGAGTAAGAGCAAATGCAGATACTCCTGAAGATGTAAAAATTGCACAGAGTTTTAATAGCGATGGTATAGGCTTGTGTCGTACTGAGCACATGTTTTTTTCTACTGATAGAATCAAGATTGTGCAAGAATTAATTACAGCAGAGACTGATAAGGAACAAGAGAGTGCTCTAAGCAAGCTAGAGATAATACAAAAAAACGACTTTAAAGAAATATTTACTATCATGCAAGGTAAGCCAATCACAATAAGATTGCTTGATCCACCACTGCATGAATTTTTACCACAAAGCGATGCTGCGATAGAAGAGGTAGCTAAATCGTCAGGTAGGTCTATATCTAATATAAAAAATAAAATACTTGAACTGTCAGAAAGAAACCCAATGCTTGGTCATCGTGGCTGCAGGCTCGCAATTTCTCATCCCAAAATATACGAAATGCAAACAAGAGCAATATTTTCTGCGATAGAGGAGTTGCAAAAAGAAGAAAATATAAGAGTTGTTCCAGAGATAATGATTCCATTCATTATAGATGAAACTGAATTTAGTATCATATGTTCGATGATAGATAAGATATCTAAAAGCTTTGATTACAGTAGAAAAGATTATTTAATTGGCACTATGATAGAACTACCAAGAGCAGCACTCACTGCAGATAAAATTGCAAAACACGCTGATTTTTTTAGTTTTGGCACTAATGATCTAACGCAGACAACAATGGGGCTATCACGAGATGATGCAACAAAGTTTTTAGATCATTATCATGTACAAAAAATATTAAAGGATGATCCATTTGAAATCTTAGATATTAGTGGAGTTGGAGAATTAATTAAAATTGCAGTAGATAAAGCAAGAAAAACATCACCTAAAATAAAACTTGGTGTTTGTGGTGAGCATGGAGGAAATCCAGAATCAATCAAGTTTTTTGCACAACTAGGTATAGATTATGTATCATGTTCTCCTTTTAGAATTCCTATTGCCAAGCTCACCGCTGCTCAGTGCTCTATCTTAAAAGATAAGGATTACTGAGTAATATATTGTTAATCAGATATGGCTGGAGTAGCTCGTGGGTTAGCTAGTTTTGCTCCTCTTTATTTCGCTTTATCCTCTACATCTTTTGCATGTGATTCCTTGTATTCTATTTGTTTGTTAACATAATCAGTTACAAGGCTTTTATTATTATTCATATTATCTATAAATGTTCTAGCGCTTAAAGCCTCTAGCTTTGAAGCATTTTTAGATTTATTTTTTGCTATTAATAGCCTTCCTGTATAACCAAATCCATCATTAATTTAATAAATTGCTCTAATGATTCCACACTAGCATGATTCATCAATAACAATCAGCTAAAGCAGGTGGTATGAGCAAACGCTTATAAAGCAAATTTTAAAACTCAGAAATTTCAATATATTTCTGTACGTCTGAAGAATTTACATTACTAACAGTATAGTATTTCCCACAATAATTTGAAGGATTCATAAGAAAGAAGAATCAACGGCATGACGAAAAGACTTGAACAGAGGGATGTTCTTCCTAGCGCTGTGTTTGATAACAAACCAATGAGGTTCAATTTTATTAAAGTCAGGAGAATATGGTGGAAGATAAAGAACTTCAGTGCCTTAGCAAAATCACTGATTTTTTTAGATTTATGGAAATGTCAAGAATTACAGTTTGACCA
>BNGT01000047.1 GCA_016860565.1 Candidatus Mesenet longicola
TTTCCATAAATCTAAAAAAATCAGTGATTTTGCTAAGGCACTGAAGTTCTTTATCTTCCACCATATTCTCCTGACTTTAATAAAATTGAACCTCATTGGTTTGTTATCAAACACAGCGCTAGGAAGAACATCCCTCTGTTCAAGTCTTTTCGTCATGCCGTTGATTCTTCTTTCTTATGAATCCTTCAAATTATTGTTGGATATGCTATAGCTCTAAAATAAGCTGATCTAAATTTTATTTCAAAAATGCAAATATCTGCATCAGCTCCTTCGATACAGGCTTGTAAGAATTTATATACTTGTGCAACTTCAGTTTGATTATGTGTATTAATAAATGAACACTCACGTTCAAAATACTGACTTACAATATAATTTGTTATTCTGAGACCTTGACTGATACTTTTAGTACATAAATTTACCTGATTAGCATTAAGAGCGAAATCAATTATAATCCAATCTGGCTTATAACCATGTACTACTTGATTTGAATTTAGTATTAAATCTAAGTCCCTAGCACGACGTATAAATACGTAAATACGGTTCTGATAGAAAAAGAAACCCTGGAATTGACTTTCAAAGTTGTCATTTTCAGTAAGATCATGCTGTTTTAGTATTTGCTGCACTTTTTCTTTTGATACAAAGTCTTTAAATGTAGCAGTCTTTTGTCTTGGAGGATTTTTTAAAGTAAAGGATGAAAAACTTCTCTTTTGTACTTTATTGAAATGAAAAACATGTTTCAGTAAATGAGGATCATCGTGAAATAAAATAAAAAGCAAAGATTTCTTATCATACTTATTATTTTGTAATAACAATGATTCTATTATATCTTGATGTAATACAGACTTTGCTACTTCAACTATAGCTGATTCTGATTTAGTACAGCCAAAACGATCAACTAAATAACAATCAAACAGAGTATCGTAGATATTAGTAAGAATCTTGCGTTTTTGTTGAACTGAAACATCATCATACTGCCAAGGAATATTATGTTCAAACAATTGCCCATTTTGCTTATCTTTGCAGCAGTAATAGAAAATAACACTTAACTGTTTACCTGATATGGAATGAAGCCAATTTTTACGTATATTTTGGTTTCTAAAGTCACTTAGTAGACTAAATACAGGTGTTTCTAAGCTACTTTCCCAAAATTCTTGACTAGGGTAAATTCTCATACTCAAATCAAGCAAAAAATATTCTATATCTAGAATAGATTGCGTATTAGTCAATAAGAATTTGTAGTTTCAATAGCATAAAGATTTTTCAAAATTTTTTAAGAAAAACTGAACACTTTTTGTAAATTTGGTGAATATATATATAATAGGAGGTAAATAAGTATGTCAATTCTCACCCAATCCGGTCGAGCAGCAATAGCATTAAGTATAAAAGAACAACCAATACATCTTGCTTGGGGCACAGGTGATACCGCTTGGGAAAGTAGCCATAAAGTCGACAAAACTTTTACTGAGGGCGAAATCAAGCTTGATCACTACCCAGTTAAAGATGTTAAGGTTTTCAAAGGAAAAGTAATCTATAAACCAAGTGTGGATTATCTAGTTGATAGCAATACTGGGGTGATAAAACGTGGAGAAAATAACTCTATTTTAGCAGATGATATTGTAACTTTAGAATACATTCAAAGCACAAAAGCAGAGCAAATCAATTCCACAAAGCTGATAAATGAGGTGGGTAGACGTACTGCTGATGAAGTTATCTTTTGTAGCGGTGATGATGAGGGAGAATTAATTACTCCCACTGGAAGATTTAAACCTTCCAATGTACCAACAGGTAGTTTGTATCTAAAGTTTACTTTCGATTTTACTGATGCTGCAAATCAAGTGATCCGGGAACTTGGAGTTATGGTTGGCACTAAAGTGAAAGAAGAATTACCACCTGGGCAAAGGTATTTTGAACCGCAAGATATTATTGATCAGGGAATTTTATTGGTACTTGAACATACCGTACCGCTTATCAGAACTGTAGCAACTAGGGAAACTTTTTCTTTTGTTGTAACATTTTGACACATGATAATACTCTATGTTCAATATTTTTATAACTTCTTTATTGACAAGCAAGACGGTATCTGCTGCTACTCGTGAGACCTTTTCCTTTGTAGTTACTTTTTAAACTCTTTTAATTTTATGACGCTCAATAGCTATTACAATCGTTTCAATCCAGAAAATAGATATGAACGTAGTCTATTCTTAGCAGGGAGAGGCTTACAGTCAGCAGAACTTAATGAGATTCAAGATTATGCTCTCTTTAAACTTAAAGGTATAGGAGATGCGATTTTCAGTGATGGCGATATTATCTCTGGGGCTAATTGTATTATTGATGAAGAGACTGGTAATGTTACCCTTGAGCTTGGTAAAATTTACCTTCGTGGTTCAGTAAGAATAGTTGAAGCTGCAGAGTTTATCATTCCCCTAAATACTACAGTGCGTATTGGTATTTACTATACTGAGTCAACAGTTACAGAACTTGAAGATGTGAGTCTGCGTGATCCTGCAGTTGGTACAAGAAATTATCAAGAAGTTGGCGCAGCAAGATTAAAAAGCACAATCACTTGGGGATATCAAGCGGAAGGCATAACTCAAAGCTCTACTTTGGAATTCTATCCTATTTATCATATTGAAAATGGAATACTCATTCAGCATTCTCCCCCACCACAAGCAAATATAGTGACCACAGCTCTTGCTCGTTATGATCGTGAAGCTAATGGCTCTTATGTGGTAAATGGCCTTGAAGTAATATTTTTAGCTAGAGAAAATAAGGATGGCAAAAAACAGCAAGTATTCATGATCAGTGAAGGTAAGGCTCATGTTGATGGCTATGAGATTGAATTACCACATAGTCTACGTGTTTACTTTGGCGAAGATCCAGATATTAAAGCTGTTGCCTCAGAACCCCATACTTTTCAACCTGATAGTAAAAAAGTAATGGAGCTTGTTTTAAATGACTCACCCATCACTGAAATTAAAAAAGTTGATATTACCGTACAAAAAACCATTACCATGACTCATGGTTCATACTCAGGCGCAGTCGATCCTATACCTGACTCAGCTGTGCTTGAGATTATTCAAATAAAACAGGGGGATACTGTTTATGAAAATGCTGTAGACTATAAACTTCATGCTGGCGATGTTGATTGGTCATTACCAGGTAAAACCAGGTAGTAGCTATCAAATCACTTATCGTTGTCGTACTTACGCCTCTCCTTATGATTTAAATGAACGAGGTTGTAAAATAACTGGAGCAGTTGACGGTACTTTAGTCTTAGTTGACTATAGCTGGAAAATGCCAAGATATGATTTAATCACCATCGATAGCAAAGGGACAATTAGAAGAATAAAGGGTATAGCCCATCCTTGGCAACCATCCATTCCTCAGGCTCCAGTAGGACAACTTGCTCTTAGCTATGTTCAGCAGAAATGGCACGAAAAAGAAAGTCCTAAAGTAATAAATAATGCTACTTATGCCATACCTATGAATGACTTGGAGGCCATGAAAAAAAGTATCAATGATCTTTATGCTTTAGTTGCCGAAGAACGTTTGCGTAGTGATGCGAGTTTAAGAGAGCCTACTGCTAAGAAAGGAGTATTTGTTGATCCTTTTTTTGATGATGATATGCGTGACTTAGGTATTACCCAAACGGCAGCGATTGTAAATAAAGAACTGACTTTATCTATCACGGCTACAGTAGTTAATCTTGAGCAAGCAGCAAGGCCTTATCTTCTTCCCTATGAGCTTGAGCCAGTATTAGAACAACTATTACAAACCAAAGAAATGAAAATTAATCCTTATCAAGCCTTCGATCCTGTACCAGCTAAAGCTACAATTAACTTAAGTGTTGATCATTGGACAGAAGTTAAAACTAATTGGCTCAGTTCCATAACTAGTAGATTTAGTGTTAATAACAGCACAGAGCTTATAAGTAGTAGAAGTAATCAAGTTGCCTTTATGCGTCAGGCTACTCAAAGTTTTGAGCTTGAAGGCTTTGTTCCTCATGAAGAACTCAAAGAATTAAGACTTGATTCCATCAGTATTAAACCTGAAGCTTAAAAGTATGAATGCAGTTACACCACTTATAGCTGATAACCAAGGAAAAATAACAGGAAGATTTACCGTACCAAGTAATATTCCCGCAGGAACAAAGCTCGTACAATTTTTTGGTAATCAAGGTAGTTATGCTGAAGCAACCTATACCAGCCGCGGAACAATTACTACTGAAGAGCGTAGAAGAATTATAGCTACTAAACGCATTGATCCTTTAGCTCAGACTTTTACTTTAAGCGAACATTGCTGGTGTGGATTTATGGTTTACAAATAATGGAACAAAACGGGTTGTCCTGCAGATTCGTGCAACTAATATTGGCATACCATCTCAAACTGTCATTGCTGAAAGTTATATTGAACCTCATGATATTAATACTAATGGTAGTGCAACACGTGCTGTTTGGCCTCCAGTGTTTTGTGAAGCTGGACAGGAATATGCTTTAGTTGTGCTGACTGATGATGCTAATACTGCGGTAAAAATAGCAGAAATAGGCAAGTATGATGCAGTAAATAGTTGTTTTGTTGTCAGTCAACCTTATCAGATAGGAGTATTACTTTCTTCCAGTAATGCTAGTACCTGGACTCCCCATCAAAACTTGGATTTAACTTTTAGACTCTTAGCAGCAAGATTTACTGAGAATACCCATACCATTGATCTTGGTAAGATCACCGCAGATAAAACTTCAGACCTAATAGTTCTAGCCAATATTGAAAGAGTAGCTTTTGATACTAATGCTGAAGTTTTGTTGACTGATGAGAACGGTGAAGAACATCATTTATCTGATAATCTGCCTTTAATACTACGCTCAAGGCTTTCTGGGGAATTAAAAGTAGAAGTAAGTCTTAAAGGATCAGAGAAGAAAAGTCCGGTTCTTTATCCAGGAGTACAGATAGTTTTTGGTAATCTTTTAGAATCTGCAGATTATGTTAGCAGAAGTATTCCTGCAGGGATAGATACTAAGGTTACAGTTACTTATGATGCTGTTCTTCCAGGCACTGCTGATGTTAAGCTTTACTTGCAAAAAGCTGAGGGTGAATGGCAATTGATTGATTTAACTGCTGGTAAACCTCTAGGAGAATCTCAGGTGGAGAGAACTCATGTGCTGGGAAACTTTAATGCTCATAGTACTAGAGTAAAGTTAGTCTTAAGTGGTACAGTGCTATATCGTCCTAAAGTGAGAAATTTGAGAATAGTCATTACATAGCATGCAAGATGATAAAACAAAGCGTGGATATTTATTACCACATCCAGATAATATTGCAGCTGAGGACGTAGTTCGTATCCGTAACACCATTGTAAAAATAGATGAGGATATTAGCTTGCAAGAGAGTGAACACTTAAATCTAAAAGATGCTTTTACCCGTTTTAGTTTTGAAACTTTTTTAAATTTATGGAAATAAAATGACTATCGTCAAAGAAGTAGTTAATGCTCTGCAACAAAGACTTAAGGAATTGTCAATAGATGCTACCCCTGATAAGCTAGCATATTTAGCTAAAGCCTTAGAATCTATAGCAGGACAGAGCACTGTTCTTGACATTGTAAACACAACTGATGAGAAATTAAAAGAACTTCTCGAGAGTGCAACAGGCCATTTAAATAACTTAGATACCACTAAAGATAAGGCTTTAACTGCTATCTCTCAGTTGGAAAAACAATCATTAAAAAACATCGATGATAAAAGTATAGAAAGCTTGTCATTACTTGATACGCGAAAAGATGCAAATATTGCCGCAATTGATAGTAGTGGGAATTTAGATCAAATTAAGAGTGCAGTTGATGATTTAAGCAAGGAGATAAAAAGCCGTAGTATAATTGCACCTGAATCAGTACCTTTATTATTTGGAATATTAAACAGATATAACGATAATTGGGGATCAAGTAACTTCTCTAGTGAACTTGGCCAATGGTATAGCAGTACAACCGGTGCTAACTATATGCTTGCTCTTCTTGCGGGGGCTCATAAGGAAAGTACTAAATATTGTAGTTTTTATAAGCCGCCACAGCTTTATTTTCTTCAAGGAACAAATGGTACATTTCTTTATAAGGAGATGTACTTGCGCTATGCTGTAAGTACAAACGTGTATCAATATCCATATGCATTACTGGGAGTAATCTTTGTAAAAAATACCAGTAAAGAAGATATAACGCGAACATTAAATTTCACTGGTTCATCAGGATGGAGTTCTGGTTATGAGGGTGCAGGAGTATTTGTTGGTACCCCAGATGCCATCAATCCTAATAAAGAGAAGACCTCAACAGTAACCTGGGCAAATGTGCAAAAGCATAATAGCACAAGTACAGAATTATCAAGCTCAGCTACTATAGTTATTCCAGCAGAGAAGACCGTAGCAATTGTGCTTTATACCTCACCATATTACTACACTAATACTAACAATTATTATGCCCAATTTATGTACTTTGGTATTTATAATTTCCGTAGCAGTTTTTTAACCACTGGGCTTGAGATTGATAGGGAGAGAACACTTCGAGCTCTACAGTGTCCAGGATTAGAATATGTTTATCAGATTTGGAGCTAGGAGATGCCTATTTATATTCGTTTTATAAATAATAAACAAGTTGAAACCACCACCCTTGAAAATAAACCAAAAGGTGAGGGCTGGCATGAGGCGCCAAGAGATTTTAGTTGGCAAAAAAGTTATTGTTTAGCGGAAAATGGAGAAATTACACAGTGTAGCGATGAAGATATAAAACTAGAATTATTACAGAATGCTAAATCTGCAGCACTTACAAGTCTTAATATTTACTTCCATAATTATACCGGACCATACGTGGGTTATTCTCATCACAAAGCCAAGTCATATGATATTCAAGCCCAAGCTGCAGAGAATATTCTCAAGGCAGAAGAAGCAAAACAACCTTTAAATAATAAAGATACAGAAATTATCACACCTTTAGCTCAAGTACGTGATATATCAGTAGTTGAGATGGCCAAGCTAATTCAAGAAAGGGCAAACCAAGCAATAAAGGCCATAATAAAATGTGAAGAGCTTGAGAGCTTAGCTAAGAAAAAGATTAAAGAAGCTAAAACTGACCAGGAGCTACAGAATATTCTTGATAATTTTGTCAAAGAAATTCAAGTCTCTTTAACTCAACCAAAAGGATAAATATAGGATAAATATATATGAATGACCAATTCTTCCATGGAGTAAATGTTGTTGAAATCACCTCAGGTCCAAGGACAATACGTACCAGTAAATCAGCAGTAATTGGCGTTATTGGTACTGCTCCAGATAGCGATAGTAAGATGTTTCCACTGAACAAACCATCACTGATAGCAGGAAGCTTAAAAGAGGCAGCTAAACTTGGGAAAAAAGGTACTCTGCCTGCAGCTATCAATGCCATCTTTGCGCAGATTGGAGCAACAGTAGTAGTTATTAGAGTTGAGGAGGGTAAAAATAGTGATCCTCTTTTAAAAGATGGTGAAACACTTAAAAATATTATCGGAGGAATAGATAAAGAAACTGGAGATTATCAAGGTATAGAAGCTTTCTTAAGTAGTGAAAGTATAGTGCATGTAACTCCAAGAATACTCATCGCTCCTGGTTTTACTCAGCAACTGCCTGAAGTACAGTCTGAAACAAAATTAAGTAGTAGAAACCCAGTAATTAGCGCTTTAATCCCCATAGCTGAGAAGCTCAGAGCAATTATAGTTGCTGATGGTCCCAATACTAATGATGAAGAAGCGGTTAAATATCGCCAAAGTATTGGCAGTAGCAGAGTTTATGTAGTTGATCCTTGGGTTAAGGTTTTTATTGAGGGCAAAGAAGAAATTTTACCTGCAAGTCCATTTGTTGCTGGGCTTATTGCTAAAGTTGTTAATGAGCATGGCTTTTGGTGGTCACCTTCAAATCAAGAGATAAATGGTACTTTTGGCACGAGTCTGGCTATAGATTTTACTTTAGGTGATTTAAATTCTCGAGCTAATTATTTAAATGAGAATGAAGTCGCCACCATTATTCATCAAAATGGTTATAGGCTATGGGGCAATAGAACCTGTTCTTCTGATCCTAAATGGACATTTTTATCGGTAAGACGGACAGCTGATTTAATCAATGATAGTGTTCTGCGTGCTCATCTTTGGGCAGTTGATCGTAACATTAGTAAAACCTATATTGATGATGTTGTTGATAGCGTTAATTCTTACTTAGCACATTTAAAAGCTAAAGGAGCAATTCTTGCTGGTAAGTGTTATCCTTCACCGGAGCTTAATACTCCCACAAACATTATAAGTGGAAAAGTTTACTTTGATTTTGAGTTTACCCCACCGTATCCTGCAGAGCAGATAACATTTCGTTCGCATTTAATTAATGATCATATTAAGGAAATAATATAATGTTACCAAAAATCTTAAAAAACTTTAATGTCTTTGTTGATGGTCGAGGTTATGCTGGTCGTATTGATGAGATCACTTTACCTAAACTTACCATTAAAACTGAAGAATATAGAGCCGGGGGCATGGATATTCCAGTAAGTATTGATCTGGGGATGGAAAAGCTTGAAGCTGAGCTTACTTTTGCTGAGTATGACACCGAGCTCTTCAGACTTTTTGGTTTAACAGATGGCAATTCAGTACCTTTAACCTTAAGGGGAGGACTGCAAGGAAACAATAATATTGAAGCCGTGGTGATCAATTTAAGAGGTACTTTTAGAGAGCTGGACTTTGGTAGTTGGAAACCAGGAGAGAAAGCAACTCTTAAATGTATGGTCAATGCTCATTATTACAAACTTACCATCGGAGGCAAGGAACTCATTGAGATCGATGCTGAGAATATGATGCGTAAGATCAATGGTGTTGATCAGCTAGCTTTACTACAAACAGCTTTAGGGCTGTAAATATACTAAAACATTAATTTAATTACAGGAGATGATATGAATACAATATTACTTAACGAACCTATTACGGCAAATGGCTCTGTTATTTCTGAGCTTACTCTTAGGCGGCCAAAAGTGCGAGATTACTTAGCTATAGACCGTCTTGATGGTAGTGATCTGGCAAGAGAAGTAGCTTTAACTGCTAACCTTGCTTCTGTTGCCAAAGAAACTATTGAAGAATTGGATATTGTTGATTATGTCAAAATACAGGAAGTATTAAGAGGTTTTTTTCCATCACAAAGGACTTAAGGTTAAATGTATTGTTGCTCAGTTCTGTTGCAGGTGGCGGGATTGAGCAGTTTTTAGATATGGAAATAGAAGAGTTTTTATTATGGGTAAAAATTAGTAGGAAATTAAAATGAGTATACTTTCAATAAAAATCGGTGCAGTACTTGATGGTAGCTTTAGTAGCACTATGGCAGGAAGTAGCTCTCAACTTTCTCGTCTTGGCAGTACAATCAGGCAACTTGACTTATCAATGCAATCAGCATCTAAGTTTAAACAATTAACTCGTGATTCACTTATTGCTAAAAAATCCTGGAAAGACTTAGAAGGGCAAGTAAAATCCTTAGCTAAGCAAATGAAGCTCAGTGAAAATCCAAGTAAGACTTTAAAAGCTGAATTCGATAAGGTTAAGTTGTCGACATCTAAGGCAAAAGCAGCTTACTTGCACAAAAGAGAAGCTCTTCACCAATTAAATCTAGAAATAAGAAAAAGTGGCCAAAATATAGAATCTTTGATTCGCAATCAACTTAAACTCGGAGCATCAACTGAAAAGCTAAGAAGTCGTTATCATGCACTCGGCTTAGTTATAAAAAAACAGCAAGAAGTTTTAGCACAAAGAACAAACCTTAGATCTCAAATGGTCGATGCTGTAGCGTTAGGAGTAACACTTGCTGCCCCATTTAAAGTTGCTATTGATTTTGAATCTGCTATGGCTGATGTTAAGAAGGTTGTAGAGTTTAAGATAAAAAATGAAGCTACCGATTTTGCTAATAAGCTAAAAGAAATGTCACGTACTATACCTTTATCAGCGGCAGAACTTGCTCAAATTGCTGCTAGTGGTGGTCAGCTTGGTATTGCTAAGGAGAATCTTACCCAATTTACAGAAATAGTCGCTAAAATGGCCACCGCATTTGATATGACAGCAGAAGAAGCGGGTGATGCTATTGCTAAGCTTTCCAATGTTTATAATATTGGCATTGATAAAATGGGTAAAGTTGGTGATGTAATAAACCATTTATCTGATAATACTGCAGCTAAAGCCAAAGAAATGGTGGCAACTTTAAACATGATTGGTGGTACAGCAAAACAATTTGGCTTGGATGTTAATCAAGCAAGCAGCCTAGCTAATAGCTTTATTAGTTTAGGTAAACAACCAGCCAAAGCGGCAACGGCAATAAATGCCATGCTCAGTAAACTCCAAACTGCAGGAGAGCAAAGTAGGGAATTCCAAGAGACATTAGAGGAAATGGAGTTAAGCGTAGAAGAGCTTGAAGAAGCCATCAAATCTAATGCCCAAGGAGCACTGATGAAATTTCTTGCAGCACTAGAGAAAATAGATAGCCAGGAACGCTCTAAAATTCTTTATAGGCTATTTGGTTTAGAGTATCAAGATGATATTGCTTTGCTAGTTGGTAGTTTAGATAAATATAAGAAAGCTATAGAACTCGTTGCTCAAGAAAGAGATTATGAAAATTCTATGCAGAAAGAGTTTGACAATCGTGCCAGCACTACAGCCAATAATCTACAATTGCTTAAAAATTCAATAGCAGAAGTGGGAATGAATTTAGGTTCAGTTATGCTTCCCACTTTAAATACAATCACTGGAGCTTTAAAAGCCATCTCTGCCAACATAGCTCAATTTGCAGAGAGATATCCAAAAATAACTACAGTAGTTATGGGGGTTACCACCGCTCTGATTAGTTTTAAAATAGCAGTAATAGGATTAGGTTATGCCCTTACTTTTATTAAAGGTGGAGCTTTGGCACTAGCTGCTATTATGCATGGACCACTTACTTTAGCATTTACTGCGTTATCTTCATCGGTATTTCCAGCAGTAGTAATGGGACTTAGAGCCATAACACTTGCAGTAATGAGCAATCCTATAGGATTATTAGTTGCAGGGCTTGTAACTGGTGCAGCTCTGGTTATTGCTAATTGGGAAAAGGTAAAAAGTTTCTTTGCTAGTTTTTGGGAGTATATTAAGTCAATTATCAAACCCATTGGTGAGGCTTTTGCTTGGATAGGTAATACTGTTGTTTCCCCACTGAAAAGTGTTGTTGGAAAAAAGCTTTCTGAAAATAGCCCGCTTAAAGAGTTTGAGAAAAGGAGAAGTTTATTAAATGAAAACGATATTTCTAAAAATAGTACTTTAAAAAGTATAAATTCTCCTTTAAACAACAGCGTATTAACAGAACTTTCTAGAAATAAAGATTTTAAAATAAATAGCGTTATA
>BNGT01000048.1 GCA_016860565.1 Candidatus Mesenet longicola
TATCCTACGCTTCCAGGCTTTTTTGACTGAAAATCTCCCGTTTCCTTACGTCTTTTCTGCCACTCATATAGAGTCGTTTTTCCAATTTTAAATCTCTCGGCAACATTTGCTCTACTTTCTCCTTCATCCAATGCTTCCATTGCTTTTTTCCTTAAGTCGTAACTATACGCTGCTGGCATACAAACCCCACTACCATAAATCCATATCTTAACTTGTTTGGATTATTATGAGAAGAGCTATAATAGGTCAATTCTAGCAAGAAATTTATTAAGATTGGTATCAAAAATATGATTCAATATCCACTTTACCCGAGATAAGGTGAGGGATTTTTACCTTCTTCATAAAGAAACACATTAAAACTTTGGTTTTTTATAGGAGCCTAATACTTTTTTAAACATGTACGTCTATTGAAATAGTAATGTATCTAATAATACTTAACTGGTGAAAATACTATATTGTTTAATCATGCTACTTAGTGTAACTGCTTGTGTTTCTAGTTACAAATACAACACTCAGTATATAAGAGAAAGAGCAGTAGATTATGCAAATGAAATTGAAGAAATAAAGAAAAAAAACTTTGAGCCAGAAATACCTAAAGTTATCAATACGCCTCTACACTTTCCTATGCCTGATGAAAGTGATAAGCTTATTTCCATCAATATTGATAGCTCCACACCAGTTATAGATTTACTCACAGAGATTGGTAGATTAGCTGATCTCAATCTCGATATAGACCCTAAAATTTCTGGAAGTATAGTTTTAAAGCTTAAAGATAAGCCTATAGATGAAGTGCTACAAACAATAGCTAAGAGTGCTAAAATACGTTATAGAAAGCATAATGATGTATTTAGAATTGAGCAAGATCTACCATATACCCGCAACTACTATATAGATTTCATAAACATTCAACGCTCTAACGAAAGCAATTTTGTAATTAATAACAAGATTATTAGAAACATAAGTGAAGATAGCACCATTGTTAGTGGATCAGACAATAAAATAAAATCTAAGTATGATGGAGATCTATGGTTTTCTTTAGAGAAAAATTTAAGTGCCTTAATTGATATAAATGGCACAAATGACGATGAGTTTTATTCAACCAACAGAGAAGCAGGTATAATTACCTTAAACGCCAGAGAGAATATCCATCAAGCAGTGAAAGAATACATAAGCAAAGTAAGAGAGCTGACTTCGTCTCAAGTTATGATAGAGGCAAAAGTAGTGGAGGTAACTTTGGATGATATGTATCAATCTGGTATTGATTGGGAAAATTTGAGCTATATAAATAGATCTGATCAACAAGCTAAAGTTTTAACTACGAATTATTCTGATTTAGAAGATGTTGTTAGAGCTTTAAGTAGATTTGGCGCATCAAAAGTAATTTCAAGCCCAAGATTACATGCGCTAAATAATCAACAAGCAATTATGTCTTTTACTCAAAACCATGTTTATTTTACTGCTGACATTAAAAAGCATGCTGATGCTGGTGATTTTTCTATCTTGAGCACAATGAATAGCGTGCCAGTAGGCATAATACTTACCATTCAGCCAAGTATAGATATTATAGATAAAGAAATATTTATGAACGTGCACCCTATTCTTTCTAGGGTAAATGGTTATGTAAAAGATCCTGGTACAGAATATGCTATACAAAAAGGTAGACTTAATGTAAGTAGCAACATACCAATTGTTGAGGTTAGAGAAATTGACTCAATGTTAAAGATCAAAAGCGGTGAAATAATGGTAATAGGTGGTCTAATTGAACATAGACATATAAAAAAAAGTACCAAATTTAAAAAAATGAGCAAAAGTGCTAAAACTGTAGAAACTGTGATTTTCCTCAAGGCTACTATAATACCACCATTTGGATTACTTGGTTTATAATACAAGGAGAAATAATTTTACAGCTGCTGTGTTTTGCTTATTACTTATAAAGTACACTTAATACAATAAGATAAACAAATTGCTCATTTGTTTATCTTATTTATATAGATGACCCTATTTACCATGCTCCTTCATATGGCTTTCAACTTGTGGAGTAGTTATCTGTGATGAAACTTGTTTTTTATGCAGCCCTTTAATTATTTCTTCAGCAAGTTCTTGACCATTATCCCTATTATACTGCAAAGTATCTAAATAATCTCCAGATAGATTAACTTTTAAATTCATGAATCTAAACCAACCAATATCTCCCTTCTTTTTAATTAGAGCACATTTTGCTTCCTCTAACGTAGCGTTCTTTACAGCAGACAGATCTGATGATGATTGTGCAATTTCTACAAATTCTTTAGGAGAAATATCAGAATAAATGTATCTAGTCCTCTTATGAAGAGCAAATAAGTATAATGTAACTAATAAATCCGCCTTATCAAGACCACCAATATATACTTTATTTTCTTGATTACTGTGCATTATCCCCCCTTAGTAATTAAGTTAATAAATTTAGTATAACTAATAAATAATTAAATATCTACACAACTTACTAAAATTGAAAATATGGAAAAATTTTAACTTTTTCTTTACTTAAGCAACAGTATTTTTTACAATATTCTTAAACGTTATAATTATATAATTTAAAGCTAAGATAATGAAAGCTATAAAGTTTTTTTTTCATCTAATAACATTAATAGCAATCGTATTTTTTGGATACTCTTATTTTGAAAAAAGAGAAGTTTTCTCCATGCTAAAAAAAACAAAAGCTACAAATGAAGAAATAACTATAGGTGGTGAATTCTCACTAAGAAATCAAGATAATCAATTAATTAAAAGCAGTGACTTTAGTGGTAAATACATGTTGGTTTTATTTGGTTTTTCTTCTTGCAAATCTATATGTCCAATGGAGCTTGGTATCGCCTCTGAAGCTTTGGCAAGACTTAAAGAAGATGCTGAAAAGTTACAAATAATCTTCATTACCATTGATCCTAAACGAGATACTGTTGATAAACTAAAAGACTATCATCAGCAGTTTGATTACCGCATACAAATGCTGACAGGCAGTGAAGAAGAATTAGCTGAAGTTGCAAACAGGTACAAAGTATATATTAATGATGTAGGTGAAGATATTGATCACTCTGGGATAATGTATTTAATTGGACCAGATGGCAAATATGTAACTCACTTCACGCCAGATTTTCACTCTAATGAAAACCAGGTTGATAGTTTGTTAACATTTATAAAAAATTATATTGCAAGATGAGCTGTTTTTATGGATTATAAAAACCTTTATGTATTAGGAGATAGCCTATCTGATACTGGTAGCTTTATTGGTATTCTAAATGATTTTTCTCCAAGAAATGTTTGTTTTTCTGCGCCTTTTTATGAAGGAAGATCTTTTAGTAATGGTCCATTGGCTATTGAATATTTAGCTAACAAGCTAAATTTACCACTTAAGCCTGGCTGGCAATGTGATGTATTTTATAAATCGTCAGAACAGATTGGAACAAATTATGCAATTTCAAATGCTAGTGCATCAGAAATTAGTACTCCTCTTTATCGCTATTTCTTCAATAAATTTCAGTTAAGAAATCAACTTAATGCTTTAATTAGGCATCATCCAGATATAGGAGAAGAAGATTTATTTATTATTATGATTGGTGGTAACGACATAATGAATGCTATTTTTGATAAATATCCACTTCAAGCGATAGATAGAGCCATTGATGAGATATACAGAACATTTGCTTGTTTATCAGATAAAAATATCAAGCATATTATTGTTTCAAATGTACCAAATATAGGATTGATACCAGCATTTGTCAATAAAAAGGACAAAAGTATTCTAGCAGCAGAGTTAACTGATAGATTTGATACAGAGTTAACTAATCAGATAGATAATTTTAAAAGAAAGTATACTGCAGTAGATATAAAAAAGCTGGATCTTAAAAGTAAGCTAAATGAAATAATTAATAGCTATAGGGAAGAAGAAAGAAATATCAGAGATGCCTGTATATCAGATATTGCAGATCATCAAGACTTAAAAATGTTTCTAGAATTAATAATTACAGGGGAGTTTAAAGCTAGTTATAATCCTGGATGTAGTGAAGAAAATATTTGTGATTACTTATTTTTTGATTACTTTCATCCTACCGCAGAACCACATAGAATTATAGGAGATTATCTATATAAATTGGCCACTAGAAATCTGTGATCTCATGAAAAATTAAATATATCCTACTGTTAAATATTTTGATAACATAAGCGTGATTTTTGGAAAAATGAAGGCGATATGGAAGTTATTTTAGCACAACCAAGAGGTTTCTGTGCTGGAGTTAAAAGAGCAATTGATATATTAACACTCGCTTTAGAAAGATATGGCAGTGACCGCAAGATATATGCACTGCACGAGATAGTGCATAATAAACATGTAGTGGAAGATTTTAAACACAAAGGGGTTACATTTGTCAATGAAGTTAAAGAGGTACCAGATGGTGCAGCACTAGTATTTAGCGCTCACGGAGTTGCTAAATCTGTTGAAGATGAAGCAAAAAGCAAAAATATTTTTGTGATAGATGCAACTTGCCCTTTAGTCAGCAAAGTGCATCGGGAAGCGCAAAGAAGTGAGCAAAATGGTAGACAGTTAATACTTATTGGCCACAATGGACATCCTGAAATTGAAGGTACTAAAGGCAGAGTAAAAAAGCCGGTAATATTAGTACAAAATGTACAAGATGTTTATAAACTAGAAATAGAAGATCCAGATAAACTATCTTACGTAACACAAACAACACTCAGTATTGATGACACACGTGAGATAATAACTGCTTTGCAAACAAGATTTCCCAATATTTCTGGTCCAAATTTAAGTGATATCTGTTATGCTACGCAAAATAGACAAAATGCCGTAAAAAAATTAGCACAAGTGGTTGACTTAGTTTTAGTGATAGGCAGTCAGAACAGTTCAAATTCAAATCGCTTGCTTAATATATGCAGGTCAAAATCATATTTAATTAATAGTTATCGTGATATAGATAATAGTTGGTTTGATGGCGTTAACAAATTAGGCATTACGGCTGGAGCTTCAGCCCCAGAAATTTTAATTGAAGAATTAATTTCTTACCTGAAGAGCTATATGACTATAAAAGTTTCAGTTCTACCTGGTATTGTTGAAAATATTGAATTTAAGTTACCACATGAATTTAAAGATGCTGAATTAAAGGTTAGCATATAATTAAAAATATAAGTCTTCTCAATATTTTTTATTTACTTAATATAAAACTATCATCAAACTTTAAATTTCAGTATTTTTACTTTCTTTATAGGAATGTCTTTTTATACAGCTTTAGGGCTTTTTAATATTATAAAATGAGAAAAAAGTTCATTAGATTATTAAAGTCCAGGCGTATTCATGCTAGAATAAAGCGTAAAAACCGTAAAGATAAATTGCTGCGCTTTGGTTCTTTAGCCATACTACTTACATCACTTGGTTTTCTTTTGTGTATTTTATTTAGCATTTTAATTAACGGTTATAATGCATTGACAGTAACGAAAGTCCTTCTACCTATTAGCATAAATAACGAACTGTTTTCCACTCATGATCCAATTAAGTTGCGTGAAGAATGCATAAACCTAATTAATAATTCCTTACAAAAAATACTGCAAGATGTTCCATTTGATGCAAAGAAAGAGATTTTAAGCTATAGCGCACATGTAGAGCTAGCTCGTTTTTTAAAACAAAGTACCAAAGTTGGTAAATATGAAATATGGTTCACTGCTTCAAGCACTATAAATGCGATTAATAAGCAGCAATATGTAGATGATGAGTATTATCAAATCTTCAATAAGTTAAAGGCGGAAAAAAGAATAGAGAAATTTTTTAATAAGTCCTTATTTCTAAAATCTGACTCACAAGAACCTGAAATCGCTGGTATTTTAGGATCTCTTCTTGGATCTTTGCTGACAGTGGCAGCATGTTTATTGTTTGCAATACCTATAGGGGTTATGGCAGGTATAGGAATAAATGAGTTTATGCCTAAAGGTAATATTTTTACCAGTATTGTTGAGATAAGTATTCATAATCTTGCAGCTGTTCCAGCAATAATATTTGGTATTGTAGGGTTTACAATATATTTAAATATATTTGGTTTGCCGCGCTCTTCTCCGCTTGTTGGTGGTATGACACTTTCTCTTATGATGCTACCTAATTTAGTTATTGCAACAAAACATGCTTTTGCTTCTGTACCTACTACTATAAAAGATGCAGCTTTTGCTCTTGGTGCATCACATATGCAAGTAATTTTGCATCACTCTTTGCCAATTGCTTTGCCAAGAATCATCCAAGCTACTATACTTGCAATAGCAAGAATTTTGGGAGAATCTTCTCCTTTGCTTATGATTGGTATGGTGGCATTTATTGCTGATGCTCCTTTAGGCTTTTTTGATCCATCCACTACTTTACCAGTACAGATATATATATGGTCAAGTAACCCTAAGGCGGCGTTTATGGAACTTGCAGCCGTTGCAATAATTTGCTTACTCTTAATACTGCTCATATTAAATTTAGTTGCACATTATTTTAAAAAGAAATTTGATTCTTTTACTTTTTGATAAATATGAATGTTATAGTTTTATGTGGATATGGCTTAAATTGCGAAGAAGAAACTGCTTTTGCATTCATGGAAGCCGGTTTAAAGTTAAAATGCAATGTGAAAGTGGATGTAGTTCATGTCAATGAAGTTATTGATAACCCAAAACAACTTAAATTATATCATGTTTTAGCTATTCCTGGTGGTTTTTCCTATGGTGATAATACCGGCGCCGGTAATGCACTTGCACTTCGAATATTGAATAATTTATGGGATGAATTCCAAGAATTTTTATCACAAGATAAGCTTGTAATAGGAATTTGTAACGGTTGTCAAGTGCTGATAAGATTAATTCCAGACTTTGTAAACATTGCCCTCACTCACAACGATACTGGTTGTTACAAGTGCTGCTGGGTAAATGTCCAAGTGAATAAAAAATGCAACTCTCCTTGGCTGCAAGGATTAAATAAATTACATATTCCAATTGCTCACGGTGAAGGCAAATTTTATATGGAACAAGATGTTTTAAGTAAGCTGATAAACGATAATTCCATTGCGCTACGATATATTGAAAGTGATACACAACCATATAATCCTAATGGCTCTATTTACGATATAGCAGCTGTATCAGATAAAAGTGGTAAGATACTCGCACTTATGCCTCATCCTGAAAGGGCAGTATTTTTTACTCAGCAAGAAAATTGGCCTTTAATGAAAGAGAAGTATCTTCGTAATAATGTCGCTTTACCTAAGTATGGTGATGGAATGTTAATCTTTGAAAATGCTATTAGATATTTTCATCATTAAATTTAGATTTAATATTTTTATAATTATTGCTTGCAACCTTATTTGACCATTTACTCTGTACCTGATCTGGCCTTACAGTTAGCTGTGCATTGCTACATGCATTTACTTCCTTATCTGTTGCACTAATTAGTTTTGGGTCTAAAAACTTTTCTTTCCATCTGTTTGTATTTGAAAAAACTCTATTTAAGTCAGATGTGCGAATTAAATATTCTCTATCCTTTGGGTATACCTCTTGCGTCCAGGCAAAAAGTTCAAAATAACGCGCAAATAACTCAGATGCTCTTTGAGAATCTGGATAAGCTTTTATTTCTGTAAAAATAATGTGATTTATTATTTTTTGGACCAAAGCGTTAGAGTTTTTTAAGTTTTGCTGCACATCTTGATGCACTATAGGTAAAAACTCTGTTTGCAAATCTAAGTTCATCTCCTTTTCAACCATATGAGCAATTTCATGAATTATAACATATGGGCTGAGCTCTTTTATTGTAATAATATACTGCTTTGATTTAAGACTATTTCCTAGTTGTAAAGTTTCACATAATCCTTCAGTTTTCTCTGAGAATCGCTTTGGCAATACTTTAAATGAAAGCCTACCCACTTTAATTAAAGATAGGGCTAAATTTAATATATTCCTAAATATCTGAAAGCGATATGTATAACACATAAACTCAGCAATCTTTTCGCTTTCCCCTATAATTGTGGCTTGTTTAACTAGTTTTTGTATTAACATACTTTGATAAGAATAGCACTATTTTAATAATATGGATATATTTCTTCTGAAGTATATTATAAATTGTTTTAAGTATAATTAATTATGTTTTTATCTCCAAAAGCAAATATTATTACAAGTGAATCGGTTGCAGCTGGACATCCTGATAAAATAGCAGACCAAATATCAGATGCAATTGTTGATGAATATATTTTGGCTGATCCTTTCTCTCGCACTGCTATTGAGACTTTAGTAACAAAAGATAACATAGTAATAGCTGGTGAAGTGTTTGCTCCAGATATAGGAAAAAGTAGAATTGAGGAGGTTGTTCGTTACACAATTAAAAATATTGGCTACGAAAATGGTGATTTTAATTGGCAAGATGTAAAAGTGCAGATTTTGTTGCATGAGCAGTCTCAAGATATCGCAATAGGTGTAAGTAAAAATAAAGGCGCTGGTGACCAGGGTATAATGTATGGTTACGCAACAAGCGCAACAGAAGATTTAATGCCCGCACCGATTTACTATGCACATTCAATTCTTAAAAACATTATAAGCGCAGTAGGGAAGGGAGAGATTTGGGGACTGGGCCCTGATGCAAAATCACAAGTTACTCTCTGTTATCAAAACGATGTACCTATTTGTGCTAAAAACATAGTAGTTTCAATTCAGCATAGAGAAGATCTAGATCAAAAGTTGATTAAAGAAATAATCTATCCTTATGTAATTTCTACCTTACCTCAAGGGTGGATGTGCTCTGATGAGTGTTTTTTTGTCAATCCAACTGGCAGATTTGTTATAGGCGGTCCGATTAGTGATTGTGGACTGACGGGACGCAAAATTATGGTTGATAGTTACGGGGGACATATACCTCATGGGGGAGGAGCATTCTCTGGTAAAGATTCAACCAAGGTAGATAGATCAGCAGCTTATATGGCACGCTATCTAGCAAAAAATATAGTAAAATCTAACCTAGCTCAACGCTGCCTTGTGCAATTATCTTATGCAATTGGTGTTGTGCAGCCACTGTCGTTTTATATTGATACGTTTGGCACTAGTACTATAGATGAATTTAAAATAACAGAATTTATTGCTAAGAACGTAGATCTTTCACCAGGAGGGATATGTAATCATCTACAACTAAACCGTCCGATTTATAAGCCCACAGCTTGCTATGGGCACTTTGGTCGTGAATGTGAAAACCATTACTTTCCGTGGGAAAAAACAGATCTATCACAACTTCTGCGTAAAGAGTTTATTGATATTTTGGTGGGTGATACTGGGTTCGAACCAGCGACCTTTTGCACGTCAAGCAAACACTCTAACCAACTGAGCTAATCACCCCTTTAATAAAATATGGATAAATTATATATAACCCAATTCTTCAAATATTACTAAATCTTATAATTTAAATGTACCTATATACCAATGCAACATAAAATTATTGAATTAATTTAAATTGAAAAATATTCTCTAAGTATATAAGCTTAACTTAAACTAAATTTATTATAATATGAAAGATGAAAAGTATCATTTGATTTTAAGAATAGTGCATTGGTTGATGGCAGCTACAATTGTAGGTATGCTTGTTTCCGGTTTTTATATGAAAAGCCTACCAATAGATAATCCAATAAAGTTTTCCATTTATGGTATCCATAAGGCAACAGGAGTGAGTATTTTTATACTAGTAATACTACGTATTATCTTACGTTTATTTTTATATGTGCCACCTCTACCTCAGAATTATTCTCAGGTAACTGTTCTGACAACAAAAACAGTGCACTTTGCTTTATATGTTCTTATGATGCTTATCCCTTTATCTGGCTATATAATGTCATCAGCTTCAGGTAGAAGCATAAAATATTTTTTTAATTTTAATATTCCACTTATAATTGCAAAAAACAAAATGGTAGCTGAACTTAGCAATCAACTACATTTTATATCAGCATGTTTACTTATAGGTTTTATAGCACTACACCTTCTTGGTACCATAAAACACTTAATCATAGACAAACAGAATATACTAAGGCGCATAGTATAATTATGTTAGATTCTTTATGGAAAAAGGGTACGGAATTTTTGGGGAGTGAATTTGCCATAATGGGCGGAGCAATGAGCTGGGTTTCAGAAAGAAATTTAGTTTCGGCAATTTCAAATGCAGGAGCATTTGGTGTTATTGCATGCGGGGCTATGAACACAGAGCAATTAAGTTCGGAAATTGAGGCAACACAAAAATTAACTGATAGACCATTTGGTATTAATTTAATCACAATACATCCGAAGCTAAATGAATTAATAGAAGTTTGCATTGCAAGAAAAGTAAGTCATATAGTTTTAGCAGGTGGCTTGCCAAGTCAGCAAAGCATAAATGCAATAAAAAGTCATGGTATCAAAGTTATTTGTTTTGCTCCTGCTTTGATTATCGCTAGAAGATTAGTGAGGATTGGAGCAGATGCACTCATAATCGAGGGAATGGAAGCTGGTGGTCATATTGGTCCGGTTAGCACTGCCGTACTTGTGCAAGAAATATTGCCACATTTTAAAAATGAAAATATACCAATATTTATTGCTGGCGGCATAGGTAGAGGAGAAGCAATAGTTAGTTATCTTAAAATGGGAGCAAGCGGTTGCCAAATAGGCACTTTATTTGCATGTACTAACGAATCAATAGCGCATAAAAATTTCAAAGAGGTGCTGATAAAAGCATCATCAAGAGATGCTGTGTCTTCTGTACAATTAAGTTCTGATTTTTCTGTAATTCCAGTTAGAGCAATTGCCAATAAGGCTAGTAAAGAATTTGCAGAGCTGCAAAAAGAAGTAATTAATCAATATCAGAAAGGCGAAATATCAAAAGAAGATGGGCAATTAGAAATCGAAAAATTCTGGGCTGGGGCTTTAAAAAGGGCTGTAATTGATGGAGATATTGAAAATGGTTCTCTTATGGCTGGACAAAGTGTCGGTATGGTGGATAAAGAAAGGCCTGTAAAAGAAGTAATAGATATCTTTTTGAGGCAAATGAATGAACATATTGGCTCAAAACTTTAGAAATACTCTTAGATTTATCTAGTAAGAATGTAAGTCTATCTTCTTCATATATTTGAGGAAGTAGCAAATTACCAGAAATATTTAGTCCAAGAGTTAAATCAGTAGTTATAGCATATCCAACAATAATTTGAAGGATTCATAAGAAAGAAGAATCAACGGCATGACGAAAAGACTTGAACAGAGGGATGTTCTTCCTAGCGCTGTGTTTGATAACAAACCAATGAGGTTCAATTTTATTAAAGTCAGGAGAA
>BNGT01000049.1 GCA_016860565.1 Candidatus Mesenet longicola
GAAGAGAAAAAGTTTGCTGAGAATAACTCTAAAGACGATACTGACAAGATATTTAAAGAGTTTATCAAGAATAAATTTGAAAATAAGGAAGAGAAAACCTTCAATAAAACTCAACATATTACTAATAATTATAATATCAGTATTAAAGCAGAGCCTAATCAAGATACTCGTAGTCTTGCTGACGAAGTGATAAAAAGAATAAGAGAACAAGCACGTGGCGCCCTTTTTGATATAGTAGAAGAGGTTTATTAATGCTGTCACTTGGACCATATAAATTCTCCCCAACAAGCTTAAGATGCTATAAAGAGCAAAGATGGCATGCAGTTGAGTGCATCGGTCAAATATTATTACAAAATATTGGTTCAGGAGTAGAACATATTGATTTAGAAGGAGTGATCTATCCGCAGCTGCATTTTAATGATCTAATTAATATGAGAGAGTCATGGGTAAATCAAACACATCATATTTTAATTGACACTTTAGGGATTATTTTAGGCCATTTTGTTATTACTCATATAGAAGAAAAGCAAAGATTCTTTCTGGTTTGCCAAGAATTTAACTTAAGTTTAAAACGCTATATACTCAAGAGAATGAGGTTTTAGATTATATCTGTTATCAGCATTATTTCTGGAGCAGTAGAAAAAGTGTTAGATTGCAGAATATGGTAGTTTTTTGCCGGCAGGACTTAAGATTAAGTTACCTAAGCTTGAGAAAATATCACAAAAGCCCATTGTAAGAATTTTAGATTAAAATGATACCTGATTTTAATATAATCACAGGAGAAAGCTTTGTTATAGAGAATTTGAAAAATAGGTTAATATCGCTGCGTATTACTGATGAACTTGGCACTACCAGTGATGAAGCTGAGATATGTTTTAATTATGAATTTAGATTTTACAGGTAATTTAAAGTTGGATATAAGGAGACAGCCCAATGGGAGTTTATGTAGCAAATGAAGTGACAATACAGAGTCCACCACAAACAGTGAGAATTAAAGCCCATGCGGCTAATTTAAAGAAGTCTTTAAAAGAACAGGTATCAAAACAATGGCATCAAATTACTTTAGGCAACTTAGTAGAGCAAATAGCACAAAAGCATGGTTATGGAGCTAAAGTTGCTGCAGAGTTTAAAGATATTTTAGTGCAGCATACTTATCAAACCAATGAGAGTGATATGAGTTTTTTAACTAAAGTAGCTAGAGAATATGGGGCAACAGTCAAACCTATAGGTGGGTATATAATTTTTGTTTCTAAAGGACAGTCAAAATCAGCAACAGGGAAAACTTTAGAAGCAATAGTTATCACCCCTCAAGATGTAATTAACTGGCAAGCATGTTTTACTGTACGCAATCGTTATAACTCTGTGATAGCAAAATGGTATGATTACAAGAAGGGAGAAACTATCTCAGAAACAGCTGGAATTGGTAGTCCAAGTTATGTGATACAAGAGGTTTATTCAAGCTCAGAGTTAGCATTAAGTGCAGCCCAAGCAAAATTAAAACAACTAAAGCGTAGTACAGCAACTTTAGATATAACCATGCCAGGTGATCCTCAAGTTTTTACTGAAGCTAAACTTAACCTTGCAGGGTTTGGCAAAGAAATAAATGGTGAGTGGGTGATAAGTAGAGTTGAACATATTTTAGATAGTACTGGTTATAAAACGATGATAGATAAACAAAATTGATATTATCATTTTTTTATGTTTTAATACTAATATATTAATTATTTTGTACGATGAAAAAGGCACCTTATATTGCTATCACTGTGGCAACTTTAATTTTATTAGCATCAATAGCTTCTGCTGTAATTGTTAATACTGATTTATTAAGTCCAGCCGTAATATCAAATCTTTATCTTGCATCTATGACTGGTTATATAGCGCTTTCTGCTGTAGCTGTTATACTTGGTATTGTTTCGCTAACATTCAATACATTTCTTAATCAAAATGAAATAGGATCAATTGAATTAGAAGTAAAAACAAAATTTAGTGATGTTGTAATTCCAAATGAGGTGAAGGAACAGTTAGAAATCATTTGTGGGAATATGTCAGAAGATAAGAAAAGCAAATTTAAAATACTGAATTGTAAGCAACCAAAAGGCTATCTTCTTTACGGTCCTCCTGGAAATGGTAAAACTTCAATTGCTCGAGCAGTTGCAGGTGAAGCAAAGGTACCATTTTTTAGTATTTCTGGTTCTGATTTTGTTAAAGAGTATGTTGGTTCTGGAGTACGTTGTGTAAAAGAGTTTTTTGCAAAAGCAAGACAGAACGCTCCTTGTATAGTTTTCATAGATGAAATGGATGCTATTGGTACAAAGCGCACTTTTGGTAACAGTGTATCTCAAGATAGAGCTCAGACTTTGACTCGACTATTAATTGAGATGGATGGTTTTAAAGAAAATAAAGATATAGTGATAATTGCGGCAACTAACTGTATAGAAGCTTTAGATCCAGCACTACTGAGAGAAGGTCGCTTTTCTGAGAAAATTTTTATCGATTTTCCAGACTGTAACTCACGAAATCAAATATTAGAGAAGAATATAAATAGTACACCATGTGAAGAAGGTTTAAACCTTAAAGAAATTGCAGAAAAAACTGAGGGTTTTTCAGGTGCTAAGTTGTCATATTTAGTCGATAAAGCAAAGCTTATTGCTGCAAATCGTGCTAAAGAAGAAAAAGAACTAAAACTCACCATAGAGGATTTTAATACAGCATTTGAGAAGGTTAAGGTTAATCCTCATCTTAGTGAAGCACAACCTAGTGATTCAATACAAAATATGAGTAATGCACTATCTAATTTTATTACTTATGTTTCTGGCGGAATAGTGCCGACTAGCTAGTTCAAATGATTATTCTATCATTGGTACAGGTACATTAGAAAGAACTATAAAATATAGTAGCTCAAAAAGATTGAGTAAGATCACTTGGGTTAAACCCTTACTGGATGTTATGTTCGGCAGTAGCCTTGATGCTGTTGATTATCAGCTGGGTGAAGTAATGGGAGATAAGTATATAAGAATACAATCTCAATTAAAAGTTGCATCAGCTGAGATAGACAATACTACTGCCAAAAATATTGAGGACTTAAAGCAAGAAGCCCTGATGATGATTAGTGATAATCAAAGGATAATAGAAGAATTTTGTCAAATGGTAGCATAAATGTTATAGATTTTTACTAAATCCAGCACCAGAAATTTTTTAAATGTTTACCGAATACTTTCTCGTATAAAGAGTATTTCTCTTAAACATTTCTCTTGCTACGAGCAATTATATTAATACTATCCTAACCCTGAAGAGTACATGTTTTAGTGTATAACGCTCTATAGAAGCCAGTATGGGGATTGATAAATGCTATCGCGAGAAAGAAGGTAAATATATTAATTATACCCTCTGGTTAACAGTATATTTGGCTTAATATTGTTTCATCTGGCTGCTAAATATAACTGGAAAAAGAGTTTTTAGTAAAAAAAGGCATTAAGGTTAATGTTAGAGATGGGAATGGTAACACCGCTTTACATTTTGCTAGTAAAAATGGCCATGAAGAAATCTTAAATATTCTTTTACTTAATGGTGCTAAAGCCAATGTTAAAAATATTTATAATATAACTCCGCTACACTATTCTATTAAACCTGGCTATGAAGAAATTGTAGAAATCCTGATAAAAAATGGTGCAGACGTAAATTATGAGGACTGCTGGGGAAATACTCTCATACACTTGGCAGCAAAAGAGTGCCATAATGAAATTCTGAAGATGCTTATTAAAAATGGCGGATATGTTGATGCAATAGATAAAGATCTAAATACACCCCTGCACATCGCAGTTTTAAATAATTGTGAAAACGTTGTAGAAATTCTTTTGCAAAATAATGCTAACGTTAATGCTCAGGGAGAATATGACTGTACACCTCTACATCTTGCCGTAATTAAAGGTAATAAAAGAGTTGTTGAGATATTACTAAAAAAGCAAGCAAATATTTATTTAGAGGTTAATTATAATGATATTACTATGACAGCTTTGGATATAGCTCAGGCCAATAAAAATAAAGAGAATTGCTTTTGAGTTTTATTATAGAAACAGATTACATATCTGAGTAAAAATTATCTCCGCTCAAAAAGCTTTTCAATGTCAGAGAGTTTTAATTCTATATAGGTAGGTCTACCATGATTACATTGACCAGAAAATGAGGTCTCTTCCATTTGTCTGAGCATAGCGTTCATTTCTTCAAGTTTCATAGCTCTCCCCGCTCTGATTGATCCATGACAGGAGATGGTTGCACAAATTTTTCTCATTTTATCTTCTATAGGTAAAGTATCTTCCATAGCTATCAGGTTATCAGCTAAATCCAATATCGTTTCTTTGACATTAATTACACCAAAAATTGCTGGGGTTTCTTTTACTGTCACTAGTGTATCTGAGGCAATCTCAAGATTAAAACCCATTTCACCAATCTTATCTTTATATTTTGCTATCAGTTCGATTCCAGCCTGGTTGTTTATTACTACAGTTTCAGGAATAAGTAGTTTTTGTCTTTTGACTCCTGACTTTTTTATCACCCCTTTTAAATACTCATAAACAAGCCTCTCATGAGCTGCATGTTGATCGACAATAATTAGCTTATCCTTTGACTGCGCGATGATATAAGTGTTATAAACCTGACAACGTGCCAACCCCAAAGGATATTCTTTTACTATATTTATCTGCTCTTTAGTTAAATCATCATTCTGCTGAGAAGTTATAGGCTTTAACTCTTTTTGCAGATTCAAAGAGTGCGGTTTATCTACTGAAAAACTATCCCTTTTTGTTTCTAAATCAGGAGATAGAAATTTATTCATTAATGAACTTTCTAAAGGAGATGGTCTTTTGGGATAGAATTCTTGATTCCTTCTATTATCCTTATTTACCTTGCTGTTTTCGCTAATCTTATCATCGGCAATAAATCTCTCAAATGGGCTCAGAGGAATATCTTTCTTATCACTTTTCTTATCACTTAATCTTGTTGATAAGGCTTTAATTAATCCCCTAGTGATTATTTCATATATAAGCTTTTTATCTCTAAATCTTACCTCTAGCTTATTGGGATGAACGTTCACATCTACCTGATCGTAGGGTATTTCTAAATGTAGTACAGCAATTGGATACCTCCCACTAGGAATAAAGTCATTATATGCATATTTTATTGCCCCTATGAGCATATTATCTTTAATTGGTCTATTGTTAACAAAAGTGTAGATCATGGTAGAGTTACCACGATTTACTGTTGGTTTGCAGATATAACCTGTGATTTTAGTACCTTCCTCTTCTTCCCTCACTTTAAGAGAATTCTCAGTAAATTCCTCCTCAATCTCGCATAACCTCAGCAGTAGTGATTCTTGCTTATTATATTTTAAAAGTCTTTTGTTACTGACGCTAAGAGTAAAGCCGATGCTGGAGTTTATCATGGCCAAGTTGTTTATAATGTCAACAATTGCTTGGGTTTCAGCTCTTTCAGTCTTTAGAAATTTAAGTCTATTAGGAGTGGCAAAAAATAGATCTCTTACTTCAACCTCTGTGCCTTTCGCTATTGAAGAAGGAGTAAGATCCATTACCTTTTCCCCACCTTCATAAGCTATACTCCAGGCAGAATCCATGCCTTTTGCTCGCGATGATAGTTTTATTCTACTAACCGCAGCAATTGAAGGCAGTGCTTCCCCTCTAAATCCTAAGTGTTTAATCTCCATCAAATCATTATCATTTTTAAGTTTAGAAGTTGCATGACGCTTAAATGCTAGCTCAATATCTTCCTTCTCTATGCCATTACCATCATCTAAAACAGTAATGAGATTACGCCCACCACTTTCTATCTTGATCTCTATTTCAGTGCTACCAGCATCTATAGCGTTTTCTACTAATTCTTTTACCACACTCGCAGGTCTTTCAATTACCTCACCAGCTGCTATCCGATTGATTGTTTTTGCATCTAATAGAATTATCGCCATAACACTTTAACATCTATTGATGCAGGCTTAGATTGTTCTTTCCTCCTATACCAGTTTTCTGTATATTTTTTAGCTACTTCCGCATCATCAATTGTAAGCAAGTTTTCAGCATTCCTATCTTGGGCTGCAGCTGTAAAATTAAATGAACCGGTTGTTACTTTTTTGCCATCTACTATCATCACCTTTTATGTGCAATAGCAGGTTTATTATCAATCCACACAGGTATTTCGTTACTTAATAACTCTTTGACAACGGGAATACTGTACTTATGTTTTACCTGACTTTTATCGAGAATAACTTGCACGTCAATGCCACGCCTTTTAGCTGCTATAACCCCATTCACAATAGGTTTTGAGGTGAATTCATATGCCTGTACCAGTATAGACTCTTTAATATTACTTAATATATTAACTATTACTCCAATGCAATCTTGACCAGGAGTAAAGTATACTTCTATATTGGAGCAGGTAGAATGCATCACCATACAATAAGATCAAGATAGACAAACAAGATAATTCATATCATGTTTATTTTTTAATTATAATATGATATCATAAAAGCTGCTATTTTATTTTTACTTTAAATAGTGTATCATTATTAATATTTCATCTATATCCTGAGTATGGCTCTTTCCAAGTTTCTTGATCCAAAATTAGATTTAACATTTAAAAAGATATTTGGTACTGAAAAAAATAAGAACATCCTCATCCATTTTTTGAACGATATTTTAGGGTTTACCGAAATAAACACTATTTTGGAGGTTGAGTTCTTAAGTACTATCTTGGATCCTGAAATTGCTTCTGATAAACAAAGTATCGTTGATGTTCTTTGTCGAGATTCTAGCGGTAATAGATTTGTGATTGAGATGCAGCTTGCTCGTGATAAAGGTTTTGAAAAACGTGCTCAACTTTATGCTGCTAAAGCTTACTCACGCCAATTAGATAAATCTGGTAAATACATCGATCTTAAGAAAGTCTTCTTTATTGCTATTTCCAATTGTACGTTATTCCCCGAAGAAGTTGATTATATTTCTACTCACAACATTCGTGATATTAAAACCAATGGCCATTACCTAAAAGATCTGCAATTTATCTTTATAGAATTACCCAAATTTGCAAAGGATAAAGTGGAGCAGCTAACAAGCACAGTAGAAAGGTGGTGTTTCTTTTTTAAGTATGCAGAAGAAACAACTGATGAAGATCTAACAAAGATAGCAGAAGAGATGCCAGTAATAAAATTAGCATACGATGAATTGGATAAGTTTCGTTGGCATGAAAAAGACCTGATAGCTTATGAAGAAAGAGTTATGGATTTACGTAAAGAAGAAGCCATCCTTGCATATAAACTCGATCAAGCTAAACAGACTGGAAAGATTGAAGGCATCCAAATCGGTACTCATCAAGGGAAAATTGAAGGGAAAATTGAAGGGAAAATTGAAGGGAAAATTGAAGTGGCAAAAACAATGCTGGCTAATAATGTTGATACTGGTACTATTGTCAAGTTTACTGGCTTATCTTTAGATGAAATTGCCAAGTTTGAGGATTAAGGGAAACCGCTATATGTATGTTGGTATATTCCTCTATCTTTCCTTCTTACCTGTTATCATTATTATATTTTTTTGTTCACGTGACCTAGTATAAAATAGTTACAATATACTAATTGTATAATTTACTTTTAGATAAGCTTTTTAAGCTTGAAAATTAAGTGTGAGTAACTACCTTAAGTGGCATATTATATATATACTAGAGTTATACAATTGTTTTAGCAGTTAAATATTTATTTTATTGACATTAATAATAAATTAATTAATAATTATACTATTGTTATTTTAGAAATTAAGACAGAGACAATGGTAAACATAGAAAAACAAAACAAAGAACATAAAGAATCTCTAGAAGACATATTAGAAAGTAGTGAAGAATATCAGTATATTTTGAAAAGTGAAAAATTTCTAGAAAAAGTAACTACTCTAAATAAGATAGATAATAGCTATAGATATAATGTAGACAATAAACTATGGAGTCATCATAGTGTCAAGGCTGTTTCTACTTTTAACGAAAATAAACCTGCTACGCATTTTCAACGTTCAGATTACGATGCACATAGTTCAATTTACAATATCGATCAGCAAGTTACAGGTGGTAATAATTGGGTATTTAGGCAAGAAGAAAGTAGCGATCTTACAAGCCTTATAAGCGATTACGATTCATTAGATATTTATAATGAACAAGATGATGAAAATGAATGCCCTGATTGTATTTATCAAGGAAAATATGAAGATGGTGTATATCCAGCTATGAGACTTGACAACAGTGAAGAAATGATAGAGACATTTTGTAATAAACATTGGACAAGATAAATTTGAAACAAAGCTAGGTGATATTAAAATTTGGGGAGTAGCTTCTCAACAAAATTTGGTGCGAAATGTTTAAAAAAAGTTATTGTAATATTAACATTTTAAATATATGAGTGATATAATTTTTATTTGGCTTGGCGGTCCATTACTTGAAGAATATTTAGTAAATATTTCAAATTACAGTAAGGTATTTAGTGATTTTCAAGTAGAACTCATTGTTAATGATTCATCTCTGCATCTGCTCAGAAAAAAGCAACTAGTTAGTACTGATTTTTCTTATTATGACATATTATTAAAACGTGGTATTACAGTAATACATTATCAAGAAGTTATAGAAAGTATAAAGAAGATATACGAGAGTGATGGGCAGCTACTAGAAAATCTAAAAAAGCTAGAAAGAATAATTTTAACTGAGGAAAATGGATTGCATAATTATGCTGCTGCTTCTGATATAATAAGAGGTATTAGATTGCTTAAAGGTGGTATATATATTGATTTAGATGTTACTTTAGATACCAAACTTGCTCAACAAAATATAAAAGAATTAGAGAAATTATTGTTCAAATACGATCAACAATATCCTAAATTGGTTTTATCTTATTTTGCTTTAAACGAAAAAAACATGATTGATTCTTATATAATAAATGCTCCAAAGAATTCAGAAGTTGTCAAAAAATTTTTAGATTATGTAGTTATAAATTACAGAATCGCTAAGAATGTGATCTTATTTGCTAGAATGGGTAACGAAGGAAGTAAATTTTCGTTGCTAGATATAAAAAGAGTTACACAGCAATTTCCTCTTAAGCGTTTATTCATTAAAAAATCAAACGTAGAAGAGATTAAAAAGATGATTCCCTACAATTACAGTGTTAAAAATGAGTCTTTTCTAGTTTATATAACACTGCCATATGAATTAACAAATGATACAATAAACTGTGTAGATTATAACAATGAAAAGTTTTATCAAGTATATATAAATTCTTCATCAAGAAATAAATATAAGAATGCAGCAAGAGCTAATATCACCGCTATGACTTCAGGACCAAGAGTTTGGATTCAAGCACTAAAAAAAGAATTTCAAGAAGAATTTGATATTCTAAATAAAGGTAAAAATATATGTCAATATGAATTTTCGCTCACTACTGGTTGGGCTGCCTTCCCTATATTAGTAGCTCCTATAGAGAGGGATAAGTATATTATAGAAGAAAAAAACTTAAATAATTATGGAATGACTCATAAACGAGATAATTATTGGATGAAAGATGTAAATGTTATTTCAGGAATTAACACTAATAAAGGCAAATTTTTTGAATGCTAATGCAAATATTATTTGAAGAGCTCTATCAATAAACCTCCTATATCAATTTACTTGATATTTCTATAGCTTTATGTTAAAATTTTAATAAACAGCAAGAGAAACTAAAATGAATAATGCTCAACAAAATACTTCTGATAAAGCTATCATAGCTAAATTAGTTGAGTTTAAAAAACTACAAGAAAAATATAATGAGAATAGAAGTAGATCTTTTATTGAAGATTGGTCAATTGGAAAAAACAAGACCATTGCTATAGAACATCCAGAAATTAATCTTGAGAGAAGCGATTTAGTTAATATTAGAACTTTCTGTGCTCATGGTACTAACGCTTGGACACTATTTTCAGCTTGCACATTTGCAAATGGACAGTTGCTGCCAGGAAATGAGATAAAACTAAATGGAATGTTTGCTGCTTCTGGTGAAAAAAGAGCTGAAGATGAAAAAGGTAAGAATTCTGTGTCAACAGTATTATTATCAAGACTTGAGGCGGATCTTAAAACTCCAATGTATTATGCAGATACGCATGGTAAGACCTCTCATTGTGATTATCAAGCAGTATATAACACCTTCTTAAAAAAATATAACAAAAGAAGTAAATCAGACAATCTGGGAGAGGAAATAGAGAGTTTATTTAATATTGATATGGAAGAGTCATATAAAAAGTTATCTAATATGAGAATAGTGATTCTGGGAGATGGTATAGGGCAATATTCTTATAATCCTTCCGAGTGGGCTGGGAACGAATATGATGAAGTCTTGTATAAGCGAGTAAATATTAGAGTTGTGATTGTTGATGAAGAAGATAAAGGTTTCATGCAAGAATTGATTAAATCAATCAATCCAGAACTTGCAAAAACTATAGCTTTTCTAACGGCTGAAGAAATAAAAGAATTTGAAGCAAAGAGAGAAAAATTTGAAAAAAATATAAAGCAATATGATGTTGATGTTTATTTAAATCTATTTACATGTGATTTTATAGACTCTTTCAGGGATAAGTTGCCGTTTGCATTTTCTTTTAATCAGGTGAAAAAAATAGAAAATAAAGAAGTTTTTTTATATAGAGAGAAGATTCGCAGGAATAGTTACCGTCAAGTATTATGCGAACAAACCAAGACTAGAGCTGTAAAGATCGCTAAACCACATAAAAGACTGAACGAAGAAGAATATGAAAAAGAAAAGCTTGCTATGCGAGAATTGTTTCAGTTAGCTAATCCTGAGCTTGCAGAAATCACAGTTTTACTTACATCTCAAGAGATAGAGAAGCAAAAGCATCCAATACTGAATGCAATACCTGTAAAATTCAAGGTTAGATTAGAAGAAATACCTATAGAATACTATGTTGAAAGTTCAGTGGATGATCCAAAAAAAGCCACTTTAGAAAATCTCCAAAAAGCATGTGAGGATTATATCAAATCCATAAAATATCATCAAAGTAATGATTGGCCATATTCTCACTATACTCGCAGTGCTCGAGAATTTCAAGCAGAAGCCATACTTAGCTCTCTTTCTATTGTAGATAAAGAAGACGCCGATTTAGTTCAAAGCTTTGATACCACCCATCAACTTCGTATTA
>BNGT01000050.1 GCA_016860565.1 Candidatus Mesenet longicola
AGTTTAGCCATCTCTGACTGAGTTTTGCCACCATGGTTTTTTGCAAATTTGGTAAAAACATTCCAGTCAGTAATTTTATGGTTATATCCTACGCTTCCAGGCTTTTTTGACTGAAAATCTCCCGTTTCCTTACGTCTTTTCTGCCACTCATATAGAGTCGTTTTTCCAATTTTAAATCTCTCGGCAACATTTGCTCTACTTTCTCCTTCATCCAATGCTTCCATTGCTTTTTTCCTTAAGTCGTAACTATACGCTGCTGGCATACAAACCCCACTACCATAAATCCATATCTTAACTTGTTTGGATTATTATGAGAAGAGCTATACTATCTGAATTATCTACTGATATTACATGGATAATACAATAAAACTCCCAAAACAAAGGAATTAATAAAAAAAGCTGATTGTCATTTGCTCTATCTTCTTCCATATTTCCCTGATTTGAATCCAATTGCTTGCATACAATTAAAAGCTGGATCAGGTCTAAAATACAGCAACATGACAACTTTTTATTGGCAACGCCATTACCGATGTTTATCGTTTAATTTAGGAAAGACTATAAATTACATGAATTCTTATTTAATATCTTATGCAAACAAAACTTATTTGATATGCTAAACAAAAAGAAGATCATATAGAATGAGAAGTGAGAGGAGAAATCCCTAGTGAAAGGTTACTTCAAAAATTTATAAGCCAATGATTTCTGACTATGGTATTGAAGTGCCACCAACTGTAAAACTTAGGATGAAATACGGAGATCGTTATGATATAGATTACCAGAACAATTAAGAAAATTAACTAATTTGCCATAAAGTAGTAAAAAAGGTATATATTGTAGAAATTAAAAAATATAAACGAAGTTTGATATGATATTAAAAATAGGAGATAAAGCACCAGAGTTTGAGTTGCATGCAGATAACGGTAAGATTATATCACTTAGTGAATTTTATGATCAAAAAAATATAGTTTTATATTTTTACCCTAAAGATAATACTCCAGGTTGTACTGTAGAAGCTAAAGATTTTAGAGATAATATAGAAGAATTCTCTAGGTTGAATACAGTTGTAATTGGTGCATCAAAAGATAGTATTAGATCTCATATTAACTTTAAAATAAAATATTCGTTGCCGTTTTGTTTAATTTCAGACGAAAGTACTGAAGTTCTGCAAAAATATGGGGTTTGGGTAGAGAAGAGTATGTTTGGTAAGAAGTATATGGGAATAGAAAGGGCTACATTTTTGATTGATAAATCTGGTATAATTAAGCAGATTTGGAGAAATGTAAAAGTCAACGGGCATGTGTTAAAAGTTCTCAAAGAAATAAAAAATGAGTAAAATCAGGCTCTATATTGATGAAAAATTAGGTCAAGGTTTTAGTATATTTTTAAACTCTGCACAAAACCATTATCTCATAAATGTAATGCGTGTTAAAAAGCATAACAATGTTTTGCTTTTTAATGGCAAAGATGGCTTATGGTTGGGTGAAATAGATATCATAAATAATAAATCTATAGTTAAGCTGAAAGAGGCTATTGCTAATCAGGAATATGAGCAAGATTTATCTTTATATTTTGCGCCTGTAAAAAGTGCTGCTTTGGATAATATAGTAAGGCAAGCTACAGAGATGGGAGTAACTTCTCTGCATCCAGTATATACAGAACACACAGTGGTTAGAAAAATTAACATTGAAAGAATAAAATTACAGCTGATTGAGGCTGCAGAGCAATGTGAACGCCTAACTGTTCCCAAAATATTTCCTCCTATTTCTTTTACTGAACTTCAATCTATAAATAATAAATATTTTATACTGTGTGATGAAACTGGCAGGGGGCAAAATTTGCATGAGATCTTAAAAGATAAAAAAAACGTTGCCTTGATCATTGGTCCAGAAGGAGGATTTTCACCGAAAGAGCTTAGTTTTGCCGAGAGTTTCTGCACGAAAATGAGTTTAGGTAAGAGGATTTTAAGAGTAGATACAGCTGTTGTTGCAGCTTTAGCATATGTTAATTACTATTATTCTTTTTAAAAGAAGAGTAATACTTAATGCATACTAAATTGTAAATTTTTTATTAAAATTTAATTTTTTTATGTTATTATCAATATAACATTTAAATTGGAGGATGTATGTTAGCAAGAGAAGATTATGAATCAGAGAGTGATTTTGAAATATTACAAGAATGTCCTTCTCCTAATAATCTTAAAGAATTAGAAGAATCTTTAGCTGCAAGCTCATCTACGGTTCAAGAATATAGTCTTACTGTAGAGTTTGAAAAAGTAGTATATGAAAAAATAGAGGCAATAAGCGAGAAAGATGAACAGATCAAGCAACTTTGGCATGATGTTGTTGCAAATAAAAAAGTAAAAAAAGAAGGCAGTGATAAAACAAATAGACCATTGTTTGTAAATCTGCAAGCAATTGTTGAAAATGCTGTTACTTCATTTTTAGAAGAAAAAAGGATTAAATGCTCTATTGGAGTTATTCACACTCCCACTCTTGCTACACCTTTAAGAGTTAATCCTGCTCCTATGGTAGAGGAAGGATTGGTTAAAGAAGAAATTATCAATGACCAAAAGCGCCTAAAGACAGTAACTGATAGAGCAACAATAATACGTGAGTATCTCGATAAGAAAGGAGAGCTATTTTCTGTATATGAAACAGATATTGATAATCAAGGTAATAAAATAGCAGGTATGGATATCTTTTATAATTATGACGCAAAATATGAAAATCTTCATGGTATAAAATTGAAGACTTTTGAGCAAAAGTTTACAGGGGCAACATATATTTTTGGTAATGAAGAGATGAATAGCTTAATGTTTTCTTTAAAGGCTTATCAAGCCAATCAAGAACTGAGCGATAAAAAGTGGTGTGTTTGGTTTGGATCTACAGATCTAAATAAAACTAAACCTCAAGCCATCGACAAAGCAGATAAAGTGGCAAGACGTCTTACAAAAATAAATAACTTTTTACAAGAAAATGGTGAAATTAATATAGTGCAAAAATATAAGCAAAAGGTAAGCGCAAGTTTAGAGCAAGTGCAAGTAATACAACCTTTAAAAGAGTGTGGCCTTGATATTGCTTAATTTTAAACAACTTCAGAAAAGTTGATATGCAGTTTTAAGGTAGTGTTAACAAAAATTAATGGGTAAGCCACTCATTAGTAGCAATTTATCGATCATATAATATGTATCAGTTCATTGTAAAATTCTTTTACCTTTCATATTACCTCCATAAAATATATGGAGGTAATATAAAGATTCATTACATATATGTATCGATGTCATATGTTGCTGGCTCTATAGCAAAATTTGCTTTTGCCAATTCTGATATACATGGGTGGTGCTGTCCTGACATCATCATGCTCGAACCATCAAGCTCTTTGCAGAGTGCTTCTTTTTCTTTCCGAAGCTCTTCGAGCTGACAATATCGGTCGTTTTTTTGTTGTTCCATGATGATTTTATCAAGCAAATCATAATCTACATCTAAATTGTTATAATCTCTGGTGTAAGAATTAGCATCTAACCATTTGTCAGGGTGATTTATTTCGAACTCACCATCTATTTTCTCTGCAAAGACATTATTTGTGCTGGGCTGAAAATGAATTACCTCTTGATGCTTCAAAGAGGAGTATGATATAAATAAAGTATCACCGTCAGGTCTACAATGGAAAACGTGTCCAGATAAACTTCCTATCTGATTATTATCAATATCATATAAAAATGCTCTTATTACATGATTGTGTTTTTGATCATACTCTGATGGTTTAATGTAAATTTGTGGTTTCTCTGCACTGGCATATTTTTCAAGGTTAATATTTCTTATCCCAATTATAGACTTTGCTTCCAAGTCAAAAGACTCACCATCTTCTCCATGAATAGTGAACTTAAACTCACCTTGAGCATCCTTTCTTACCTGTAAAAAAGGGTTAGTTAAGTTAGTAGACGTCCATTGCCTAATACCTTACCATTAAGATGCCCTTCCTTATCAAAAAAATAGTAATGTGTAGGGAAAGTCCCAAGTTTTTGACCATCTAGTGACTTTAACTCTAATTCAAATTGCTTGCCATTTCCTATATGATCTTGAAAATTATGTGTTATCTCCTGTCCCGTATCCAATGTTAGTGTAAGGACCTTATTACATTTACCAGACATATCATCCTCATTAATTAATTATTATATATCAATAATACAATAAAATTAATAATTATTCGTTAAGATGAAGATTAATTTATTAATAAATAACATTGATCCTATTACTAAATACTAAAAGCCTTAGGTTTATAAAACTGGACCCATAGGTCTATCAGTAGTTTTGTTAGTGTAATTGCTGAGAACATAGAGGATAATATCCCAACTGATAGGGTAACAGCAAAACCTTTAATTGGTCCATCACCAATTGCAAACATTATTCCCGCAGCAATAAGTGTTGTGATGTTAGAATCTAATATTGCTTTAATTGCATTTTTAAACCCTTCTTCAATAGATCTAATTATCTTCTTTCCTAATTTAATTTCTTCTCTAATACGTTCAAATATTAAAATATTTGCATCAACTGCCATGCCAACAGTTAGGGCAATACCAGCAATTCCAGGCAAAGTAAGAGTGGCTTTAAGCAAAGTTAAAATCAGTAAAATAAAAACTACGTTAAAAAATAGTGCTATGGAAGCTAAAATGCCAAGTAGTCCATAAGATATTATTATAAATAGTGATACAGAGGCAACAGAAATTAGTGCTGCTATCTCACCTCTTTTAATTGATTCTAAGCCAAGACTTGGTCCTATACTTTTTTCCTCAACGATTCTTAATGGAACTGGCAGCGCTCCTGACTTGAGCAGTACTGCAAGTTCGTTGGCTTGATCTAGCGTAAAGTTACCACTTATTGATGCCTGCCCACCAGTTATTGATTCCCTGATTACTGGAGTAGTAAGTACTGTATTATCTAAAACAATTGCAAATGGTTTCCCTACATTTTCTTTGGTAATTTTGGCAAATTGCTTACTAGCTACATTATCAAATTTTAAGTTTACAACTGGTTTACCGATAGAATCAAAGCCTACAGTTGCATTTGCCAATGAATTACCACTAATTTCAATTCTGCGTAATATTGGATATGAATTACCATACTCATCATTTAGTAGAAAAGTAGTGACCATATTTATATCTTCTATTTTCTTTACATTGTTATCTAATAGATGAAAAGTAAGTTTTGCAGTTTTCCCCAGCATTGATCTTATCTGCTCTGTATCATTTATACCTGGTACTTGTACTAAAATTTTGTCCTGTCCTTGTCTTTGTACACTTATTTCTTTAGTACCCATCTTATCTAAACGCCGCTGTACATTAGCTATTGATTCAAGCATTACATCATGATACAGAGCGTTTTTAGAATTTTGATTATATGAAAGAGAAAGTGTAGCATCTTTGTGTGATAATTCTATGTTACTACTAATCTTTTTTATCTCTTGTACTATATTATAATAATCACTTTTTTCTTTTAAAACCAGTGTTAGAACTTGGTTGTCATAATCAAGCTTATCATATTTTATTTTTTTTTTAGTTAATACCTCTTTTATTTCGCTAGCAATACTATCTAATTTTTCTTTAACGTAAAAATCAAAATCTGCCTGCAGTAGCAGATAAGCCCCTCCTTTAAGATCGAGGCCCAAATTCATTTTATTTTTTAGAATAAGCAGTTTGCTATCTATAAAGTTTGGTAATACTAAATATAACGAAACAATAGATATAAAGAATATAAAAGCAGCTTTAATCTTTAAAGCAGATGACATACTGTAGTTTTATAAAAGTTTTTATAGCTATATACACAACTTCACAAAAAAGTAAAATTATAAATAATGTTATAGAAGGTACTGCTTTACAAAATTTCTTCTTCAAATTAGTTGTTTAACTTGAACGCTTAGGTTTGCTCTTTAAAATAGATATATTTTCCTAATATTAAGGTATTTAAGGTGAAAGGTTTATATATTAAAACCTACGGCTGTCAGATGAATGTTTATGATTCAATGCTTATGCAAAATATAATTAAACCACTTGGATTTACTGTTGTTGAAGACATGCAAAATGCCAACCTCATTGTACTTAACACTTGTCATATACGGGAAAAAGCAGCAGAAAAATTATATTCAGAACTTGGGCAAGTCCATAAATTAAAAAAACAAAAGGGGGATATCACAATAGTTGTTGCTGGTTGTGTGGCACAAGCAGAAGGTGAAGAGGTCTTCAGTAGAGCGCCATTTGTTGATGTTGTTGTAGGTCCTCAAAGCATACATACGCTACCAGAACTGATAATGAAAGCAGAACGTGATAAAGGCAGAGTAATTAATATTAATTTTCCTGAGGTATCTAAATTTGATAAACTACCTCACTATAAACAGAATCAAAGTATATCTGCACTTCTTTCAATCCAAGAAGGGTGTGATAAATTCTGTACTTTCTGCGTTGTTCCTTATACCCGCGGCGCGGAATATTCACGTCCAGTAAATGAAGTATTTCGTGAAGCATTAAGCTTAGTTGAGGGCGGAGTTAAGGAAATTACATTACTTGGACAAAACGTTAATGCTTATCATGGTGAGTGTGATGGAAGGTCATGGAATCTCGGTGAACTTATTAGTTATTTAGCTAAGATAAAGGGATTAGAACGTATTCGCTATACAACTTCTCATCCTAAAGATATGCATCAAACTTTGTATGAATCTCACGCAACAGAGTCTAAACTTATGCCATTTTTGCATCTACCGGTGCAGTCTGGTTCTGATAAAGTACTACATTCTATGAATAGGAAGCATACTGCGTCTGACTATTTAGATATTATCGATAACCTCCGCAAGCTAAAACCTAACATAGCATTTTCTTCTGACTTTATTGTTGGGTTTCCTGGTGAAGCAGAAAAAGATTTTGAAGAGACTATAAAAATAGTTGAAAAGGTGGGGTTTGCACAGAGCTATAGTTTTAAATATAGTCCAAGACCAGGTACTCCTGGTGCAGAGCGCAAAGATCAAGTACCAGAAGAAATAAAAACTGAACGTTTAGCACGGCTACAAAAGCTAATTAGTGAAAAACAATTAGAATATAATAAAAAAATGATAGGTCACACCTTACCGGTGCTGTTTGATGGTAAGAAAGGTAAATATAAAAATCAAATCATTGGTAAAACTCCATATATGCAATCTGTTTGTATTTATGATCCAGAGGGTGAATACTGTGGTAAGATAATAGACATTAATATACTTGCGGCTAATCAGAATAGCTTAATTGGAGAAGTAGTAAATATTAATTAAAGAAAAGATTAGAAAAAATATTTAAATTGGTATACTCAACTTAGGGCTTTGAGAAGTCAAAGTTTTTAATTATTGAGGGGATATCAACATGCATAGCGCTAGCATTATAAACAACATGAATGACAATCAAGATATTGTCATGAGATTAGCACAACTGGATTATTTAAATGATAGAGCAATACAATTTGTCTTTGGAGATAAAAAACGCCTCAGCAAGTTAAAAAATGGATTAGATATACTAAGCATATTGATAAAGTCAGGCAAGTTTTTCAATGATTATGTAATAGAGCTGATATTTGGTAAAAACCTAGATAGTATCAAGAATAATTTAGACATCTTTGAGGAATGTTTAAGGATAAAAAATAGAGATAATCGTGCACATCAAGATAGCATCAACATTGAGCTCATTAAAACAGTGTTTAGTGATAGAAATATTCTATTGAGAATAAAAGAGAATAAAAGTATTTTTAAAAAAATATTAGAGCATAACAAACTTAATGAAGATTCAATTCGAGCAGTTTTTTACGATCAAGAGTGCTTAGATCTTATAATAAATAACATTGATATTTTTGACATGTTACTTAAGTTGAGTCATGAGCATCAATTTCCATGTTTAGTTAAGAATGTTTTTAACAATATGCAGAGCTTTGATAAGCTTAGAAAACATATAGATGTTCTAGAAAAAGTATTAGAGATAACGTTTAGTAATGATAAGGCGATGTATCCATATGAAGGTTGGATTCAGGATATTTTTGATAATGATGAGATATTTGCAAGGATAATGGAAGCACCAGATGTTTGTTGCAGATTACTAGAAAAACTGCCTGCATCATACTTAGTTATGGAAGTTTTAGGTGATCAAAAATTTTACACAAACATTATAGAAAATAAATGGCTTTTAGATGAATTGTTAGTCTTAAATGATGGTGCTGGTGTACTGAAAAGAATTTTTAAAGACTATAGTGATGATGCTGAAGGCCATATTAGCAGAAGATTAAAATCAGTTGACCGTAATATATTGTATTCAATACTTAAGGCACCGAATATTAATACCTATGATAAATCAAATATAATCAGAACAATACTTGATAACCGGAGTATACTAAGTAAGATCCAAAACAACCAGCAAGTTTTTAATACTATATTAAAATCAAAAAATTGTGGTCAGTATTTCATAGAATTCATATTCTCTGATGAAGAAAGACTTGGTGCTTTTGTAAAAGAGTTAAGTAAAGCAAAATCAAAAGATTTAAGTGTTGTCCCTACTGAATTGGTAAGTGTTGCTTTAAGTAACGTGTTGATGACGCAACAAACTGTTGAGGTTTAAAAATTTTTTATAATTAACATGTAAGCTACATTGCAAAACAATGTCAGTGATTCTATGAATATAAACTTTACCCTTAAATTAAAATTGATAATTTTAGTGTTTCTTATTGCTATAGGTAGCAGCTGCCTTGCAGGGGAGAATATAAAAAGCAAGCGAAGGGTAATTGAGTTTAATCAGAACGCTTTCATATCAGAAATAAATAAAGATAAACTTAAGTACAAGCATCTTTATGAATATTCAGACGGAGAATTATATGCACTATTTGTGAAGTATGTTGCATATAATGAACTATTAAACGAAGAAGATGTTGATCAGATTTTCAACACTAAAGAGGTGCTGAATGATTTGCAAACAATACTAGAAATAGTGGGAAAGGATAAGAAAAAACTTAAGTTTACTGTTTGCTCTGAAGAAGAACAGGATAAAGTAAATGATAAATTAGCCTCTCTTTTTAATGAATACGGTCAAGCCTTATCCAGTGAGGAATATCAACTAGCAGAAAAAATATCTGAAAGACTTGGTGAGGTGACAGAAAGTTGGGTGAGAGAAATGCATACTAAATGTCAGATGCAAGGTGGGCTAGGAATTGTAGCGGGTAATAATATGTTTTCAGCTTATGGTATATTTGATCTACATTTTACACCATGGATTGTCAGTAAGGATAGTTCTGGCTTCCTTACTGTCGATGAGCAATTATTTTGGCATACGATGGAAGATATAAAAATAGGAACTTACATAAACTTTTATGTTTTGAATCAGATAGGAGAGAACATAAATGGGCACGCAATGCTAATTACAAAAAACAAAGATGATGATTTTGCTTTCTTCGACCCTAGTCGCGGAATTATGCTTAATTTAACAATAGATGAGTTATTTGAGTTAGTAAATGATACTTTAAGGTTCCTTGAAGAAAATGTATTTAATAATACAGGCTATATAAATGTGTTATTTAATAACAATACGAAAGCTATTGAAGGAATAAAAAGCAAGTTTGTTGTTAGTCCAATTACATTATATTTTCTAGAGTTCTCATTTTACCTTTCTTAAGTATTCATAAAGCTAAAGCGATCATGTAGGTAAACATAAGTTGTATTTAGAATGTATTAAAAAATATCTGTCTATTACACTGATTATTATCAGTGTAATACTTTTAGTATCATGTCATAAGTTGTTGCTAAATAATGATAGTGTATTATTTACTTGTGTTGCAAAAAGATGTAAAAAAGCATCACCTTTAAATCAAGATGGTGTTATTGTCCTTCATGGAATTTTTCGTACTAATAGTAGTATGAGAAGTTTATCTGGATTCCTTGAAAGGTCAGGTTTTAAAGTTTTAAATCTCAATTATCCTTCTACTAAGAACCTGTCTTGAAAGAGATTAAGTAGGTAATTTAGAAAGCATAGAAGTAATCATATTAAAGAAGATATTAGTTTTTGAAGTAAGAGGAGAATGCTAGTAATCTTTG
>BNGT01000051.1 GCA_016860565.1 Candidatus Mesenet longicola
TCCCTCTCTATCTCTTGGTGTCAATAGTTCAAATGAACCTGCACTCGTCTTCAAAGTTTTGCCATTCTTTCCGTTTCTTCGATTCTTTTCTTCTCTTTCATTATATAAATGATGCTCTATTTCACCTTCTAGACTTGCTTCCAGCAGCCTTTTTACAAATGGTGTTAATGCTCCATCTCTCCCCATCAATGGTTTACCTTCTCTTATTGATGACAGTATATTTGCTTCCAGCTCTTTGTAATCTACTAGGCCAGTCGTTCCATTTTCTATTTTGTAACTCATATATCAAACCTCTATTTTTTGTTTCTATTTTATTTTTATTTCTCGGTTTGACACACTTTTTTGAACATTCCCTAAGCTGACCATATACATATTCATATCTCTCAGTATCTAAGTTGGCACATTAGACCTCTTTCAAAATTCATGTGGAAGCTCAAAATTGTGAATATCAAATTAAATCAAAACGTCAGTTTCTATATCTATCCGATTAAACCTTTTTAAAAAACCAATTATATTCTCAACTATTGCCCTTTGGCACATCTACTCTCTTTTTTTACCCTTGTCGAAACTTTTTTCCTTCTAACTCTTTTATTTCCTTATACTTTCAAATATTTGATTCTACACTCCCTTTTCCAATTTTGAAAGAGGTCTATATTCTTGGGAAATTATTTTTCTATATTTTCTACTACTTTTTTTTGCATTATCTTCATATAAAATCTTCAGTAGCTTCGCTATATATTACTTAACTGCTTTGCTCAATCTTGACCTTGTCTCTAATATTTCTTTCTTTTACTGTTTTAAGTAGTCTGGTTATATTTTACTTTATATCATTAAAAATATGGCTTGATTCAGTTTTTTGGATATTTTCTTTTTATTATTTTTCATGATTTTAAGCTAATAAATACTTCAACTGTTAAAATAATTATAAGTAATTTTTTTTACCCTTTTTATCACACCTTTTGATATTATAAGTGAGTTAATAGTACGCTTATTGTTTTTATCTTTAATTCCACTTAATATATCTCCATCTGTAATGCCAGTACTGATAAATATCGATTCGCTTTTTACCATATCTTCTACTCTATAGATCTTTTCCTTATCCTTGATACCTATTTCTTCCGCACGTTTTTTTAGCTCATCAGTATTAAATATTAACTTTCCTTCCATTTGCCCCCCAATGGAACTTAGAACTGACGCAGCTAAAACTCCTTCTGGTGCACCTCCAATTCCTACATACATATCATAACTATTATTTAGTAATGAAATGACAGCTGATATATCACCATCATCTATTAATTTTACTCTTGCTCCACATTTTCTAATTTTCATTATTAAGCTTTCGTGTCTTGGTCTGTTTAGTATTATAATTACTAACTCACTAATCTTACAACGTTTTGCTTCAGATAGCTGATATAGGTTATTTTCAATACTATTTTTAAGTGATACAATACCGTTTGGTAAGTTTTTACCTACTGCTATCTTTTCCATATAAACATCTGGTGCGTTGAGAAAATTACCTCTTTTTGTAACAGCAAGAACAGACATTGCTCCTCTGCCATAATTTGCGCATATAGAAGTTCCTTCTAAAGGATCAAGCGCAATATCAACCTCCGGACCTCTTTTTGTACCAACCTCTTCACCTATATAAAGCATTGGTGCTGAATCTCTTTCACCTTCACCGATAACAACTGTACCATTCATATCTATGGAATTAAGTGTAGAACGCATCGCATCAACGGCAGCTCTATCTGCTTCTTTTTCTTGACCCAGGCCAAGGAAATTATATGCAGCCATAGCTGCACTTTCTGTTGCTTCAATCAATTTAGGAATTAAATCTTTTATCATCTCTTTTTAGAAATCTAATAAATATTATGTATTATTTATTTTATTTAGAATAGCATTAATAAAACTAATTTCACTTGCCTTATCAAGTAAATCAGAAGCGATATTTGTATATTCATTTATTACCACTATAGCGGGAGTATCACAATTCACTAATTCATATGCAGCAGCTCGCAGTATTGCTAAACTGATCAAATTTATTCTTGTTAAAGACCATTTAGAATTTAGATTAGATTCTATTACTGCATCAAGTTTTTTTGGATTGTCGATGATACCATCTAGTAATTTTAGCAAAAACTGATTATCAAAACTATCAAATTCAAATAAATGAGCAACTTCATTTATATAATCAATTAACTCTTCAGAATGTTTGTAACCTACAAACATGGCTGAATAATAGGCTTGTATAACAAGAAAACGTGCAATGCTTCTTTTAGAATAACGGTCTTTTTTAGCTAAAAGTTCCATTATTTTAGAAATTGACTACATATTTCCATCATACGTAACACTGCTAAAGCTGCACTACCACCAACATTTCTTTGATTTTTATCAGCCCTGACTAAGGCTCTTTCTTTACTATCAGCTGTAATTACACTAATACCCAAGGGTACAGCATGTTGGATGGCAATCTCACCTAAAGATCCAATTACTCCTTTGCAAATGTAGTGATAATGATCTGTTTCTCCACGTATTACGCATCCAAGTGCTAAATAGCCATTGTAACTGCTACGATCACTCATAATTGAAAAAACAATTGCGGCTGGAATTTCAAATGCACCTGGCACATAGAGTTCATCATACTGAACACCTTTATCATCCAATTTCTCTTTGGCGCCAGCTAGTAGGTAGTCAGATATATCTTTATAATAATCTGAAATTACAATAAGTACTTTAGACACTACATACTCTCATTTGAAACTTTTTTGATAAATACGGTATTATTTTTAATTATAAAAAGCTTTATAGCTAGTTGTTGTACGATTGTTATAGTGTTGCTGCATATCCAATATATTATCAATCCTGCAGGAAAAGAGGCAAAAAGAAATGTAAAAATATATGGCAAAAATTTTGTTACTTGCATGTTTTCAGAAGAATTATTGTCATAACTTAACTTCTGTTGAATTATCATGGTTATACCAAGTATTATAGGTAAGATCCCAATTGAAATTGGAGGATTGTAATCTAGAAGGCCAAATAGCGTTAAAATATTCATAGGATCAGGTGCTGAAAGATCATGAATCCAAAGGTAAAACGGGGCATGCCTCATCTCAATAGTGACAAATAACACTTTATAAAGTGCAAAAAAGATTGGAATTTGGATCAGCATTGGTAAAAAGCCAGACATTGGGTTTATATTATGTTTTTTTAATAATGATGACATCTCTTTATTTAATTTCATTTTATCGTTTTTATATAATTCTTTTATCCGTAACATTTCTGGTTGTAGTTGCTTTAATCTGAATGTTGAGATATAGGATTTATTAGATAAAGGCAGCATAGTTAATTTAATCAATAGTGTTAGCAGCAAGATTGCTAAACCAAAATTTTTAAATACTGTATGGAAATATTCCAGCAGTACAAATACTGGCTTGGTTATAAAATAAAGAACACCAAAATCCACTGCTTTATCAAATAGTGGTATTCTAAGAGTATTTTTATAATGGTCTAAAAATTTTAATTCCTTTGCGCCAGCAAAGAAATAATTGATATGAGAATAGTTACTATTTGCAGATACTTCACCACTGTGCTGTTTTATAAAATCTATTTGGAATTTGTTATCTAGAGAAGATAAGGCATGTTTAATATTAATATTTGATGAACCTTCTGGTATTATAGACGTAAACCAATATTTATCTGCAAAACCAAACCAATTTTTATTATCCTCTTTGTTTTGTTTTATCTTAATATTTTTTTGTGAAGAGATCTTTTTATAAGTCCACTCTTCTAATTTATCATTGAATACCCCCACTGCACCTTCGTGTGATATAAAGTAAGAATGTTTAATATCATCACGATTGCGATTTATTCTTCCGTATGGTATTAAGTGAACCTGTGCGTCTGTATTATTTTCAACTATTTGTTCTATTTTAAACATATAATCATCATCTAGTTCAATTTTTATTTTAAATATAATGCCATCTAAATTATCCCAGTAGAGGATAATCTTCTCTCCATTACTCAACCTCTTTTTGTCAGTTTGCCAAATTGTTGATGAATTTGGAGTTTTTATCTTATTTTCTGGATCTATCCAACCAAACTCAGCAAAGTATACATCTTTTGAACCAAATGGAGATAATAGAACCACTTCAGAAGAAGTAGGATCGGAAGTCACATGATAATTTGCTAAAGTTAAATCATCAAACTTAGCTCCATTTAAAGAAATAGAGCCATGCAATTTGTTATTAGCTATCTGTACTCGTTGTTCTAAATTGGAGTTTATAATCTCATAACGATCTTTGTATTTTAACTCAGGAAATGCCAATTCCGTATCATTTAAATTGATGTCACTAGCATTTTCTATTGCAGTTTTTTCATGACCAAAGAACTTTTCATAGAAGACTCTCCAGCCAATCATTATTAAAATTGACAAAAAAACTGCTGAGACTAAATTTCTAACCTCTGACATATAATATTCTTAAATGTTAATTTAAAGTATATTATATTAATACTTTCAGTACAATGAACTTTCTTAAGAATTATTTCTTTTGGGGAATTGGGGAGTGTAGTAATTTCATTCTAGTAGTTTTTACAAAAAACAATCATTGTAAATAATCTTAAAAGCCAATCAACATTCTGTCAATTTCTGCAATCTATTGATTAGACAGATTTCTATCTCTAAAAAATTTCAGTATATCATTTAACTATAGGTCTAAGCCCAATTTTTTCGATTTTATATCAAATTATAAACTATACTTTTATATTCTTCTTATATTTTTCCCCATTTATCGTTACTAGTAGTATTTATGATTTTGTAACAGCAAGCACCAGTAATTTAATTTTGTCATGTTGCATTGGCTTTGCCGTATGCTCAACCTTTTTTATTTGTCATGCTATTTATGTAGTTAGATGGGTGGGTTAACACTCTTGCCTTCAGGCGAATACTTTATAGTATTAGATCTACTTCAGTTTATTTATAAACACACAGTACGTTTGATTTAATGTAGTACTAAATACAGACATTTACAGATGAAATAGCTGTAGAGAAATAAATTACGTAGATATTGTAAGTGGTAACATTATACCTTACATATTCTATGCCATCCAACAATATATCAAACCAAGAATTTGAACAATTAAAAAAAAGATATTGGATCTATTTGCTGTTACTGTTGCTAATGTAAATTCTTCAGATGTACAGAAATATATTGAAAATAAACATCTAACATCTCTGAGTTTTAAAACTTGCTTTAGCTTGTTGTTATTGATATAATTTCAGCTCATATGTATTAACGTAACATTAACATCAGAAGAAGTTTGTTTTTATTGAATTTATTTTTCTAAAAGCCCTATTTTTGCTAATAGATCAAATAATCATCACTTTAAATAATGTGCCCATGTTTTCAGTGATTCTTAAAAATCCTTTTAAAATTTGATCTTTTTGTTCATTAGTAGCATTCTGTATCAGCATATGCATTCTCTCCCTTATTCCAAAAGAATACAAAAACTCTCTTTGAGTCATTATCATTACTTCTGTGTTTTGTAGGCAATCTTGTAGAGCTTTAAAGTTCACGTGTGCTGTAATATCTGCATCTCCTATATTTTTAAGAAAATCGTTATAATTATGTTCTTTTATAGATTGTATAGTGCTTTTATATGGCAGATTTAAATAACCATAGTCTATTACTAATGCTGAACCTTTATTTTTTTTTATTCTTTTCTCCATTTCTTTTATTATTTCCATTCCTGCTGGACATACTTCTATCACTGCATTATCATGCAATTCCTCCTTTTGTTCTTTAACTTTCTGTTTTATAACTTTAAAAACTTCATTTTCAACTGTAATTTTATTCTCATACCACTTATTTTGATTGTAGATAAATTGCTTAATAGGTAGGGAGTCAAAAAATTCATTGGCAATAAGAAGCGTTGGTTTTTCCGGCAAAGTATGAATACTATCATGCCAATGCACCTGAAAATTTTTTAAGTTCTGTTTTTGAATGTGCCTTAAAGTTGGGCTAATTTCTACTAAATGTACTGACATAGAATTATAAAACTCTGTGAATTTCTGTGTAACTCTAAGTATGTCATTTATTAACGTTCCTCTACCAGGACCAAGCTCAACTAAAATAAAATCACCTTTTATTTTTTTCCATGACATCATAAGCCATATTGATATTACTTCGCTGAACAACTGACTAACTTCAGGTGCGGTGATAAAGTCATTGCCAAGTGGTACTTTCTTCATGTAATACCCATACTTATTATGATATAGAGCTATATTCATAAATTCATATATCGATATGGCTTCTTTTTCTTTTATAAGATTTTTAAGATATGTATTTATCATGAGCATTAATTATTTTAAAAGCATTGCACGGTAAAATAAAACGATAGACTAACTTCATTGTAAGTTTTATGATAAACTATGTTAGCCTATTTTATAAGCAGAACATTGTATGGTTAATACACTTATGTTAAAAGTTAAAGAGTCAGTTTATCACAATAGCCTTAAAAGCGATGTGGGTGATAATATAAATAAGGCAGGCTATACTATAGAAAATGGTGATCAAATCATCAACGCTGATGATGATTTAACTCTGCAAGAGGCATATGATGCACTTGTTGTAATGCTCAATGGTAATTTAGATTTGGTAAAAAAAGTATTATTTCATGCTCAAGAAATGGTTGCTTGTGGTGTGTACATAGCTCAAGAATCGCAGTTGAGTAAATATGATATTTATAAAATGATCAATAATCTTAAAAATCAGTCAACATCTATTGATGAGATTAAATCGCTACCTAATATACAAAAAGATAATACTAAATTTAAGAAAAGTAGAAAGCGAGGAAGAGGATAGCATGTCTCTACCAGATTTTATAAAAAAATTTACAGTGCCATGTAATTTTGGTGACCAAAGTATACCTTTTTCAATATATATAGGTGAACCGAAACCTGATGTCCATCCTGTTTATCACCAAGATAGTTGGTTGGCAAAGGAACGTGGGGGAAGTATACCAATTAAGATTAAGAACAGTTTGGAAAAATTATATGATTTGGCCCAAAAAAATGGTGTACTTTTTTCTGACCTTTGTGTTTACGCTATAACTGTATCAACACACAATAATGCAAAGCCTAATGATTCAGACAGTAAATAAATTTTGAAATAGTTGATTTTAACAAGTTTATTATACAGGGCATTTAAAGGTTTTATATGTTTAAAGGCATAATATATAACATAGGTATAATCACTAACATTTTTACAAGAGATAATCTAGATAAACGGTTTTGTATTGAGGCTCCAAATTTAAGGTCTATTGAAGTTGGTGACTCAATAGCATGCTCTGGAGTTTGCTTAACAGTTGTTGATATTATAGATAATAAGAGCTTCTTTGTAGATGTATCAGAGGCTACGCTTGGAATTACTAATATTAATAGTTGGCACATAGGTAAAAGAGTCAACCTAGAGCAGGCAATGAGACTAAATGATAGGATTGATGGCCATCTTGTTCAAGGTCATGTAGATGATGTTGCTACTATTTTATCAATAGAAAAAAAATTAGATTCTCATGTCGTGATATTTAATTACCCTGAAAGATTATCAGAATTCATAATAGAAAAGGGCTCTGTTGCACTCGATGGTGTCTCACTTACAATCAATTCACTAAAAGAGCATGAATTTTCCGTAAACATTATTCCACACACATGGAATAACACTACATTTAAATATAATAATATTAATAATAAGGTAAATCTAGAGATAGATTTAGTTGCCAAGTATATCAATAAATACTTAAAAAGTAGATAATAGAGTAAATTTTTCTATAGCTTTATTAGAAAGTATATGTTAATTATAAAATAATTATAACATAGGGGGATCTAATAATGAAGATTAGGAAAGAGCAGGATAATTTTTATTCTAAAAAGATTTTAAATGGGCCTTCAAACCCAACAGATTTAAAGAATCAGATTCAAAAAAAGGCTCAAGAAATCAAAAAAATGTATGATCGATTACTTTTAGATCTACAAATGATTGATAATTGTACTATTGTTTACCAAAATCTTTTTTTAAAAGAAGCAATTAGAAGACGAGAAAAGCAAGAAGATTATAAAAGTGCAGACGAGATAGTAGAATATTTTTGTACAAATACACAAATGGTAGAGTTAACTGTGGAGGAAGTGATGACTGAAGCAATGGATGACATGGATAAGAAGATGGATCTAAGTACCATAGATCAAATATTAAGTAAAAAAGAAAATATGGATTCGCAAGGGAAGCCTAAGGTTTTAGATCAACTTACAGTTGGAGATTTGATTGAAGACACACTTAATCAAGTATACAGTTAGTAAAGTTAGAAGAAATCAAGTATATATTTAAATAAATCTTAATTTTACCTTTTCTTTAATTTTAAATGCATAGCTATACTTTAGTAAAAATACATAACTATGTTGAATATACTAAGTATAGCAATTTTATTACTTACTACTGATATAACTATATTAAAGAACAATGATCATGTCGTTTCAGATAACTTACCAATTTACTTTGTTTGGCTTAGTAGTGATGTTCCGCAGAAGTTCTTTAACAACCTTAAGAAAACTGCGGATACAAACAAAACTAGAGATGTAATTCTAGTTTACAGCGAAAAGCATTTACTAAAAAATAATAGAAAGAATATTGATAGTATAAAAAACATTAACATTGAAAATATTAAAGCAAGAGTTGAATTAGTTAGAAATGATAACACAGAAAATCTCTGGAAGATTGATGTGTATGATATGGAGCTAGATAGACAATATGAACGTATCTACAATCTACTTGATCAAATATTTACAGCAAATTTTTTTGATTATGGTGAAAGAACACGTAGGTACTGCCTGGCTGCTGATCTAATGAAGCTTCCACTGATCAATATTACAGGCGGTATTTACTTCGATATTGATACTGAAGTCATTGGAGCAATAGGAGGTATAAAGAGTAAGAAAGGGTTCAATATTTATTATTACAATGATAACGCCCATGCATTAGGTAATTTTTTTGTTAAAACCAACAGAAAAAATAGTTATTTTGATAAACTAATGAAAGAATTTCTGATTGATAAAGTGGAAGGCATTGTAACTGGTAAATTAGATATTGCAATAGACTCAGATCCAGTCGATCATATACGCACTCGTATTTTGCAAAGTTATATGATAGATTACATGAATTCTTATTTAATATGGGAATTTCTTATGCAAACAAAACTTGTTTGGCACGCTAAACAAAAAGAAGATCATATAGAATGGGAAATGGAAGGAGAAATTCCCAGCGAAAGATTATATTCAAAAATTTATAAGCCAATGATTTCTGACTATGGTATTGAAGTGCCACCAACTGTAAAGCTTAGGATGAAACACGGGGATCGATTTCATATTGATTATAATGACCCAGAACAATTAAGAAAATTAACTAATTTGCCATAAAGTAGTAAAAAAGGTATATATTGTAGAAATTAAAAAATATAAACGAAGTTTGATATGATATTAAAAATAGGAGATAAAGCACCAAGATTTTGCATTACCAGGAAAAAAAGAGCTATTAAAGTCAGATGTGCATATGAGATTCTGGTAATAGACGAAACAGAAACTTCCATAGAGAAGTCAAAAAAAGCAACATTCCGGTAAGAAATACACTAAAAACGCAGTTAATTGTAGGAAAATAGAGCAAGAAGATTATATGTACAGCATTTTCAAATGGATGATTTTAGAATGTTTTTTGAATAATCAATCTTTTGATTGAAACTTTAAATATTTATTTTTAAAATATAATTATAAGATAAATTTTGTTAATCTAAGATTTAGAATTTATGTCACAAAAAGCTTTTTTAATTCCCTTAGGGAATGTTCAAAAAAGTGTGTCAAACCGAGGAATAAAAATAAAATAGAAACAAAAAATAGAGGTTTGATATATGAGTTACAAAATA
>BNGT01000052.1 GCA_016860565.1 Candidatus Mesenet longicola
TCACTTGGATACAATTTTACCTACTATTTTTTGTTTACCTCATCTTATCCTTTTCTTCATTCTCTTTCAAGACAGGTTCTGAGCTCAAGCTATGATGAGTTTTGTTGAAAGCAGAGATGCTGAATCAATGGAAACATTGTTGTCACACCCATTATTAGAAAATAAGATAGATGTTAATGTTACCACACATACCGGAAATAACAATCTCATTCATTCAATGTTAGAAGTTGCAGTTTTTAATAATGATATAAAAATGCTAAAGATACTGAACAAATATGGAGCTGATGCAAATGCTCCTTATAGCGAAGATGAACAAACAGTTCTGCATATATTGGCTGAATATTATTGCATAGAAAAAGCTATATACAAAAAAGATAGTGAAGAATTAAAAAATAGAATGATAAAGCTAATTTTACTTAATGCAAATCCAACTTTAAGGGATAATAATGGTAAAACACCATTAGATTATTTGCAAAACCCAAGTTCATCAAAGAAAGTAGAGCAACTTTATTTAGAGAAGAAAGGTAGAGGATATGCAGCGTTTATTGATATTGACACACCACATTCTGATTTAATTAAAACTCTACAAAACGTTGCAGAATTTAGAGACAATATCAACGAAATTTGTGGCACTGATGCTACTGCCTTTATATTACACTATTTTGAACAAAATCCAAAAAAATCAATTGAAAATTGCGTGAAAGATTTATCTAAAAATTTAGATCAGTTGATGGATGAGTATATTTATGATATTCGTAATGAAATATCTAATCCAAAAGATAATCCTAATACTTCCCTTGATACTGCGAAAGTAGGAGGAAAAGATAAGAGTTGTACAATTATGTAGTGAAGTAGAGAGCTAAACATAAAAATAAGAATATATTGGATTGGAATAGTTCCAATCCAAAAAAATCATTAAATAGAATATATCAATTAAAAAATTTTGAGATAAATTTTTTGTATTAACCCTTTTTTACTATATAGCTGCTAATTTATTCTGTAATATATAACTTATGTTGCAGGGTAAAGTGTGATGCTATTTTACACTATGAGTATATTTATAAGTAGTGGTAAATACTCAATCAATTTTCTATCATCCATTGGCAGGATGTTTATTTTTTTTATTAAATCTATCTATCAGTGTTTTTTACCACCTTATTACTTTCATGCTCTATTAAAACAAGTCATGGAAGTAGGGTATTTTTCTCTACCAATTGTTGGCCTAGCTTCAATTTTTATTGGTGCAATAATAGTACTACAAAGTGGGTTAAATCCACCAATTATTAATCCCGATTCTATAATACCGTATATAGTCGTTACATCAATTACAAGAGAGTTAGGACCAGTTTTAATAGGACTGATAATTGCAGGAAAAGTAGGAGCAGCAATAGCAGCAGAAATTGGTACTATGCGTATAAGTGAGCAAATTGATGCACTTATAACGCTTGGTGTTAATCCTTTTAAATATCTTATCGCTCCACGAGTTATAGCACTGATCATTACTCTACCTATCCTTATCACTTGTGCTAATTTAATAGGAATATATGGAGGATATTTAGTGGCAGTTTTTGAATTGCATTATAGCCCAGATATATACATAAAACATGCCATCAAATCCTTAAATATGTACGATTTAATACTTGGACTCATAAAATCTTTTGTTTTTGGAGCAGTTATATCACTTGTAAGCTGTTATTATGGCTATTATTGCAAGGAAGGTGCACGTGGCGTTGGAGTTGCAACAACTTCAGCTGTCGTATTATCTTCAATTTTTATAATATTATTAAACTATATTATCACTTTGACCTATTCATGAGCAATATAATATCGATTTCAGATTTACACTTATCCTTTGGTGGAAGAAAGATACTTGATGGGATTAATTTACAAGTGTCAAGAGGAGAATCCTTAGTTATCATTGGTGAGTCAGGAAGCGGAAAATCTGTTCTTACTAAGATCATAATTGGCCTTATGAGCCCTGATCTAGGAACAATTAAAATAAATATTCCAGGCAATAATAAAGTACTAAATTTTGGAGTTTTATTTCAAAATAGCGCCCTATTTGATAGCATAACTGTGTGGGAAAATATATCGTTCAATTTTAAAAAACGTTTAAATGTAAGTGAAAAAGAGGCAAAGAAGCTGGCAATAGATAAGTTAAATATGGTAAGGTTAAGCCGAGATACAGCTGATATGTTTCCTTTAGAGCTCTCTGGTGGCATGAAAAAAAGAGTAGCACTTGCAAGAGCAATAGCTCATAGTCCACAAATGATAATCCTTGATGAACCGACGTCTGGACTTGATCCAATAGTAACAGATTTAATTAGTGACATAATAATTAAGTTATCTAATGAACTAAATCCAACAATAATTACAATTACACATGATATTCATAGTGCATTTAGAATTGCAAATAAAATAGCAGTACTATACCATGGAAAAATTCTGTTCTGCGGCACTGTAGAGGAGATAAAAAAGACTAATAATAATTACATTAAATGTTTAATTAAGCATGCTGTTTAATAGATTCAGTATAAATTCAACTTAAGCATTTAATACTTAAATCTATTTATCTATTATAAAAGGCAACATGATTTTAAGGACTTCTTTAATCTACTACAAGCTCAAAATTATTTTCAACACTAACTTCTTGTAAAGCTACTCGCTCCTTACTTTTTTCTACATATACTTTGTTTTTTAACTGACAGATAACGTATCTAGTCACTATGAATAACCCTGCTAGAAAGAAAAGTGGTAAAAAAGCTAAAAAAATTCCAGAATTTTCGTTTCCATTAGATGACATACTATTAGTACTATTGAACTCCAACACTCCTTGATTAAAAGCAGTATAATTTGGCCGAAATGCAAATGAGCTAGAATTATTAATCCCTATAAAATGGGCATTCGTTGAATTAGCTGATACATTGGAAATATTTCGACTAAATAATGGTACGCGTGAAGTTATTCTATTTTTGGATTTTTTTAATTTCTTATTATAATGGTTACATTCATTACTATCTATTACTAAATCACTAGGTAAACACCAATATTTCTGACATCGTTCATTATAGGCAAAGCCTTGCAAACACTCAATTAATTCCTGCTTGTTTGGAAAGGTTATATTTAATGCTTCTTTAAAACATTGCCTAATAAGATTATAACTTTTATGATCTTCTATACAAGTAGGTAAGATAGCAGTATCAGTAAAACTTTTTGAATAATTATTTTTTACTTCAGAACTATAGGTATAAATTTGCTTGGTTTTTGTGGCATTACCTACATCGAAGTATAACTCAAAATATATAGAGCCATTCCCTGGCTTTAAAGTAATGCTACCATTGTCATATTTTCCTTCTTGCTTTGATGTATAAACAATGTGTTTATCAAGCATAGCAAGAGAAGTATAATATTTTTCTTTTTCTCTTTTATTCACGTTCCCCCTTCTAATTTTAATTATTGAACTATTTTCAAAATTTAAAGCAGTACCAAATGCTTTTTTAGTTGATGTGTTTTTATCTAAAGCAACTTTAAGAGCTCTTTACACAGAAGTCTAATTTTATTTGTATAGATAGGAAATATTGTTATAGTTTTGATGTTATTGTTAGTTTTAAAACATTATGGCTTTAAATAGCAGAGTAACTGAAATTTTAAGCAACTACGAAAGTGAAAATCCAGGAGTTAAAGCAAACTTAGCACGCATTTTAATGAATGGTAAACTTGGTGGTAGTGGTAAATTAGTCATTTTGCCTGTAGATCAAGGTTTTGAACATGGTCCAACAAAGAGCTTTGATGCCAATCCTGAAGCATATGATCCACATTATCATTTTAAACTGGCAATTGATGCAGGATTAAGTGCATATGCTGCACCTCTTGGCATGATTGAATCTGGAGCTATGTCTTATGCTGGTTCTATACCACTTATTTTAAAAATGAACAGTTCTAATTCTTTGCATCCTAAATCGAGTTCTTATGATCAAGCAATTACTGCTTCAGTAAAAGATGCATTGCGCTTAGGTTGCAGTGCTGTTGGATTTACTATATATCCTGGTTCTTCTAATAACTTAAACATGATTGAAGAAGCTCGTGAAATAATAGCTGAGGCTAAATCATATGGTTTAGTAGTTGTAATATGGTCTTACCCAAGAGGTGGGGATATCTCAAAAGAAGGTGAAACTGCACTTGATATTGTTGCGTATGGAGCACATATGGCAGCATTGCTTGGTGCTAATATTATAAAGGTAAAATTACCAACCAATTATATAGAACGTGATAAAACTCCTGTAATTAATATGATTTCAGAAAGGATAAAATACATTAAAAAGGCTTGTTTCGCCGGAAGAAGGATAGTGGTTTTTTCAGGAGGAGAAGCTAAGGATCCAAGTGATTTATATAATGAAATCAAAGAAATTACCAAAGGTGGAGGTGATGGTTCAATAATAGGACGCAACACTTTTCAAAAAAACAAAAAAGATGCATTATCTATGTTAGAAAAAGTAATTGGCTTATATAAAAGCTAACTCTATGGCTGGGTGGCAGAATGGTTTATGCGGAGGACTGCAAATCCTTTCATACCGGTTCAATTCCGGTCCCGGCCTCTTGTAATATTTTAAATTTATTATATTTGTCAATTAACTTCTTATCAAAATGAAATCAATTTTTTAATTGACTTAATGTTATCATATTCTAATATAGTCTACATACTATGTAACAGTAAATTATGAAAGTGTTTGGTTCTTTAAAATTTGCCAAAAAACGTGATAGAAATTGCTTGGTTGTTCGTAGAGGCAAAAGGATTTATGTTTTAAATAAATTAAAACCTAGATTTAAAGCACGTCAGGGTTATTAATCCTATATTGAAATTTTAATTGTGTTAGTTTACTTGTTGGTAATGACTGGTTTAAGTTGTTATTGCTTTATTTAAGCAAATCCTTCTTGAAAGGAACTTTAATTGATTTCATGTAAAATAAATTTAAAGTTTTAAAGGTTTTTAAACTATATTAGTTTATAAAAAAATAATCAGCCTATCGAGCATTAGATAGTACATTATTTATTTTACATAAAATGTTTCATGATATTTTTGTCCTATTTACACTATCGGCATTAGAAATTGTTCTAGGCATAGACAATTTAATTTTTATCTCCCTTTTAGTTCAAAGAATACCTAGTGCATTACGTAATAAGATTTGTATTTTTGGGCTTAGTTTAGCACTTCTTATGCGTCTCGTAGCATTATTTTTTGTTTCTTCTATACTTAGTATGGATAAAACCATACTTTCTTTTTTATGGCTTGATATATCAATAAAAGATTGTGTACTAGTAATAGGAGGTATATTTTTATCAACTAAAAGTTTTTTAGAGTTGTATAGAGATGTCTTTATTGGAGATAGTAATAAAGTTAGAAATATTGATCCTAAGTCTAAGCTTATACTAGTTGTACTGCAAATTGTATTAATAGATCTAATTTTTTCTATAGACTCAATATTAACTGCTATAGCATTAACTCACAATATTGTAATTATCACAATTGCATTTATGTTTTCTATGCTAGTTATGTTTTTCCTATCTAGTCATACAACTTCATTGATAAGTTCTTATCCTGAATTAAAAATAGTAGCGATCTTATTTATATTTGCTATTGGTGTTTATCTTATTTTAGATGGATTGCATATTGAATTATCGCAAAAGTATATATATATTGCATTTGCTTCTTCCCTTATGACAACTCTCCTTAATATCGTTAAGAGAAGAAATGCTATAAAGTAGAAGAGATATTTTTAAAGTAATATTAAAAAACGATTAAGGATTGTATTGTGAGATAGATTTAAGCGATTACATAATGCATTTAAATATTACAATATATATTGCTTATGAGTATATTTTTGATAATAATTAAAGTTTATACTTCGCACATGACAAAACAAATAGTCCTTAAGTTAGGTATAGTCATGGGGGAAAAACTATTTGGAGAAAACTATGGTATATTCACCTGATTTTACTTTACAGAATTTAATTGAAGCTGGTGTGCACTTTGGTCATAAAACTAGTCACTGGAATCCTAAAATGGCTCCATATATATATGGGATTCATAATGGGGCCCATATAATTGACCTACGAAAGACGGTTCCACTTTTAAAAAGAGCCCTTCAAACATTACACGATGCTGCCTTAAAGAGGTGGCGTATTTTATTTGTGGGAACAAAACTACAAGCTGCGTCTATTGTTGTAGAAGCTGCAACTCATTGTAGCCAGTATTACGTTAACCATCGTTGGCTGGGTGGTATGTTAACAAATTGGTCAACCATTTCCTCTTCAGTTAAGAGGTTACAAGAATATGAGAAGATGATTCAGGATGAGGATACTACCTTAACTAAGAAGGAAATATCTGATCTTGATAAAAAAAGATTTAAACTAGAAAGATTCATCGGTGGTATTAGAGAGATGGGTGGTATGCCTAATATTTTAGTCATTATAGACACAAATAAGGAACGCATTGCTATAAAGGAAGCACAAAAGCTGAGAATACCAATAATTGCTATGGTAGATACAAATTCTGATCCTACAGGAATAGATTATCTTATACCTAGCAATGACGATGCAAAGGGATCAATAGAATTATTCTGTAAGCTTGCATCGCAAGCTATTTTAGCTGGTATTGAGCTTGATCTTGCTAAGTCTGGTGTCAAGATTGACGATGTAAAAAGTGGTAAATTTGAAGGAATGTTAAAAAGAAAAGCAAATGAAGAAGTAGTTAATGTGTTACCGAAAAAAAAGTTAAAATTTGACTCAGGGGAAGAGATAGATGATGCTTCACAAAAAAGATATCGAAGAGCTTTGGAGAGTGACAAAAATGAGTAATATTAATATAAACGATATAAAAATTTTGCGTGATAAAACTAGTGCTGGTATGTCTGATTGTAAAGAAGCACTAAAGCAATGCGGAGGCGATATTGAATCTGCAGCTAAATATTTAAGAGAAAAAGGCTTATCAAATGCGCAAAAGAAGATAGATAAGGAAGCTAAAGAAGGGGTTATTATAGCTCATATAGAAGAGAAATCTGCTGCAATGGTTGCATTAAATTGTGAAAGTGACTTTGTTGCTCGTAGTAGTAGATTTCAAGTTCTAGCTGAAAAGCTTGTTTTACTTGCACATAGAAATAATTCTAATGATTTAGATAGCTTTAAAAGAAGTGATGACAATGTAAACAGTAGTATTGAAGAAACAATAATGAATGAAGTTATGGTACTAAAGGAAAAAATTAACTTAAGTGAAATTTGCTATTTGGACGTGAAAGATGGGGTGGTTGCTGGTTATGTTCATAGCAGTATCCCTTCTAGTGAAGATGCGTCATTTTACGGTAATGTTCCACCTATTTTTGGTAAAATTGGTGCATTAGTAGCACTAGAATCTAAGGGTGACAAAGAAAAATTAAAAGCACTCGGCAAACAATTGGCTATTCATATAGCTAGTATGAAACCAAAAGCGCTATCTGTTGATCATTTAGATCAAAAAGAATTAGAAAGTGAGCGTCTTAAAATTACAGAGGATGTAAAAAAATTAGGTAAGCCTGAGAAGGTTATGGAAAATATAATTAGTGGTCGCATTGCTAAATATTACGAAGAAGTTGTACTTTTAGAGCAATTTTTTCTAGGTGAAAAAATAAAAGTTGCTGATTTAATTAAGTTAAGTGAAGCGGAGTTGAATTGTACAATTAACTTAGTTGATTATAAGCTATTCACTATATGTTCTTAACCTTATGGCTCTAGATAAAGAAGTTAAGTATTCCAGAATTCTATTAAAAGTATCTGGAGAAGCTTTTATGGGTTCTCAGGGATTTGGTCATGATTTGGATGCTATTAACAAGTTATCCAAGGAGATAAAAGAAGTTCATGAGTTAGGAGTACAAGTATGTTTAGTTACTGGGGGAGGAAATATATTTAGAGGAGCTTCAGCCTCTGCAACTGGTTTTGAGAGAGCAAGCAATGATTATATTGGTATGCTTGCAACTGTAATGAATGCTTTGACTTTGCAAAACTCTCTAGATAAGATGGGTCTTCCATCTAGAGTGTTATCTGCAATACCAATGGTAACTATTTGTGAAACATATATAAGAAGAAGGGCAATTCGTCATTTGGAAAAAGGAAGGGTTGTAATATGTGCAGCAGGAACAGGAAATCCGTTTTTTACTACCGATACAGCTGCTACACTTCGTGCAGTTGAAATGGGTTGCGATGTTGTTTTTAAGGGCACACAGGTAAGTGGTGTTTATTCATCAGATCCAAAATATAATAAAGATGCAAGAAAATATAAAAAAATATCATATACGGATTTATTATCACAAGATTTAAAAATTATTGATGCATCTGCAGTATCAATGGCACGTGAAAACTCTATCCCTATAATAGTTTTTGCTATAAATAAGGAGAAGATAACTGATCTTGTAAAAGGTCATGGAGATTATACTGAAATTTCAAATTAATAGGTTAGGAAATGTTAGATAACATTATAAACACTACTAAAGAGAGGATGGAAAAAACTATAGAAGTTTTCTCAAATGATATTAAGGGTATACGTACAGGTAAAGTAAACCCATCATTTTTAGATGGAATTACTGTGGATGTTTACAATGGTAATTTAAAATTAAGTCAAGTTGCATCAGTTTCTGTAGTTGATAATAAGACTTTATCAATCAACGTTTGGGATGTAAGTGTTGTAAGTTCTGTTAAAAATGCAATATTGAACTCAGGCTTAAGCCTAAAGCCAACAATAGAAGGTAGTGTAATACGTGTAACTTTGCCTGAACTTACCGAGGAGAGCAGAAAGAAGTTTATTAAGTTAATAAATGAATTTGCTGAAAATGCCAAAATTGCAGTCAGAAATATACGTCGTGATATTATTGACAAAATAAAAAGTATGGAAAAAAACAAAGAGATATCGGAAGATGATGCCCGTGATATTAATGATCAGATACAAAAAATTACCAATGACAGCATAGGAAGAGTAGAGAAATTATTATCTGTAAAAGAACAAGAAATATTAAAAATATGAGAACATTCTTCAAACAGTATCAAACGAAAAAAATAGTAATATCAATATAAAACATGGAATGAATAAAAGCAGAGGATTAATAAAGATATTAGATTTTTTTCGAAACCAGAGTAAAATCAAAAAGGAAGAGATAAAATAGTAAAAGAGTTGAGGGAAGAAAATAGAAAGCTTATGAGCAAAACGTGATTAAAAAGATTCAAAATTATCGCAGATGAAACAGACAAAAACGTTTTGACTCAATTTGATTGCTGCTATTTATATAATTATGTGCTCGCCTTGAGCTTTAGTATTTCAGTATTTTTAGTTTATTTGTGGATTACAAACACAGCTCTCATAGTATGTTTGATTTTATGTAGTACTGAATACAGACATTTACAGATGAAATAGCAGTAGAGAAATAAATTACGTAGATATTGTAAGTTGATCATCTACATATGCTAATCCCTATGCCTCCTACTATCCAACAATATATCAAAAGCAAGAATTCGAACAATTAAGAAAAAGATATTGGATCTATTTACTGTTGGTAATGTAAATTCTTCAGAAATATATTAAAAATAAACATTACTTAGAACCTGTCTTGAAAGAGAATGAAGAAAAGGATAAGATGAGGTAAACAAAAAATAGTAGGTAAAATTGTATCCAAGTGATATAAATGACAAAGAATGGGAAATTTTAGAGCAACATGTTGAACAAGGGGCAATAGGGCGACCAAGAAAGCATAATATTAGAACAATTATTAATGCGATAAGATATATAATGAGAGGTGGTTGCC
>BNGT01000053.1 GCA_016860565.1 Candidatus Mesenet longicola
TTCTGCTTTTTTATTCTGACTATTATGAGAAGAGCTATAAATGCAAAATCTGGATGCTCTATTATTCTACCCACTTTATCGTTTTATAAACTCCCATAGCTTTGCTCTATATCGAAGTATATTTGACACAAATATTCTAGAATGAGTATGCATTGTTTATTTCTCCTTTTTCTTAGCCTCTTCCTTTATTATAGTTTCTATTGTTTTTTCGAATGTTTTTCTTTTTATTCCTGTCAATCTCCTACTTTATCAAGTTTATTCAAATCTCATACTTTCACTAATGTTGCTTTTTATATATTTCTCCCTATTCTTAAGTTATTCATGAAGTCTAATATTAATTCTATTATGCAGACTACTCATCTACAAAAGTTAAGCTGAAGTTAAAGGGAGAACGAGCAGCGCGGATATGGAATTATGTAAATTTTACTATACGTACTATGCCAGCTCCTGCATTTGAGAAATCACAAATTGCATTTATTCCAGCAATAGCAGGAAATAAGCCTACTTTTAATGATGAACTTCTATAAATTAATGCTGACTGATATTTTTATATAGAAGATATTTCAAGATTTGTAAACATCAGTCCAAAGCTCATCAAGAGCTGGTTCTTCACTGTTTTGAGCAAAATTTGCAATTTCTTGTATGGTGTTACGTATTTCTCTATCATACTTATTACATTCTTCATCAGAAGCAATTTTGTTGTCTATAATATATTGTTTTAAACTTTCTATAGGATCTTTGTTTTCCTTAATATATTCAACTTCCTTTTTTGAGCGATATTTTGCTGGATCTGACATGGAATGGCCGCGATAGCGATAGGTTTTTGCCTCTAAAATGATAGGGCCATTGCCTGAGCGACAATGCTCAGCAGCTTCTGCTGCAGCTGTAGCTACTGCAAAAAAATCCATACCATCTACTTTATGTCCCAAAATGCCGCAACTTTCTCCTCTTTTATATAAATCAGTAACTGCAGCAGAGCGCTCAACTGAAGTTCCCATGGCATATTCATTATTTTCTATAATATAAACCACAGGTAATTTCCACAGAGATGCCATATTGAAAGCCTCATACACTTGTCCTTGATTTACTGCACCGTCACCAAGATAAGTGAAGACTATATTGTCATTTTTGTTTATATTATTATCTCTCTTATATTTATTGGCAAAGGCTATGCCAGTGCCAATAGGGACTTGTGCTGCAACTATTCCATGCCCACCAAAAAAGTTTTTTTCAACATCGAACATGTGCATAGATCCCCCTTTGCCTTGAGAACAACCAGATTTCTTACCAAGTAACTCTGCCATAACTCCTTTTGCATCTGCACCACATGCAAGCATAAGTCCATGATCCCTATAACTTGTAATCGATGAATCCCCAGATTTTGCTGCCTGCTGCATGCCTACAGCTACTGCCTCTTGTCCTATATACAAATGACAGAAGCCCTCTATGAGACCCATTCCATACAATTGACCAGCTTTTTCTTCAAAACGACGTATAAAGAGCATATCAGTATAAGCTTTTACTACTTGTTCTTTCCCCAAATTGTTGTGTTTTTCCATCGATATATTCCCTAAATATTATTTGCTTACTTCTGTAGCATAATAAAAAAAATCAAGTTTTATATTCGCTAATAATTTAGTATAACTAAAGTTGTAAAAAAGTTCAGGAAATATTTATGAGTTATTATCATTGGATTGAAGCATTTCATATCATTTCAGTAATAATGTGGATGGCTGGTATGTTATACCTGCCACGGCTTTACGTGTATCACACAGAAGTTAAACCCGGTTCTGAAAGTGATAATATGTTGAAGGTAATGGAAAGAAGACTGCTGCGATGTGTTATAAACCCAGCTATGATCTCTGCTTTTCTCTTAGGTATAATGTTGATCAGTATTAAAAAAGTATACTTTGAGACATGGTTTCACATTAAAGCCTTTGCTATAATTATAATGTCAATAATTCATATGTTGCTCGCTAAACATAGAAAAGACTTCGAAAGAAATATCAACAAAAAGTCTCACATTTATTTTCGAGTTTTAAATGAAATAGTAACAGTGCTTATAATAATAATAGTGATAATGGTCGTTGTTAGGCCATTTTAATTATTGTTATAAGATAGCTGATCTAGGTAAGAAACTTTACCTCAGTAACTAAAACATTATAGGGTATAAACTTGTTTAAGTAAGTAGAAAAATTTTACATATATTAATAAATATATATAGCCCTTACACGGACGGAGTAGGATTCGAACCCACGGCATGCTCACACATGCGTCAGTTTTCAAGACTGGTGCCTTAAACCGCTCGGCCATCCGTCCACTTCATTTATTATCATAATATTTTATTTTAGACAATATCAATTTTGAAGCTACTTTTGCAACATTGCTGTAGTTCTAACATTAGCCAGCTCTATACTGGAACTTGGCTCTGTTGTGATAACATTACTTGTACTTAATGGTTTCCAGCCTGATAAAAAAGGAGCCTGATATGTTGATGTTGCAGCAAAATTATGTTTAATAACACCATTTTTCCACCTTCCACAAGCAACAACATCTGCAAAAGGAATATCACCTATGAAAATACTACCGCTACCATTAGCTATATTAATCTTTCCTTGTTGATAAGTTTTTAAGTACTTATCACTTACCTTGACATCACCATTTGCATCTATTCTTGTCTCTATTTCTTCATCCTTATATATTATTTTCTCTCTTTTTCTTTCATGAATAGTGTAAGATGTCCACCTACTTATCAAAAACATATGACCTGCAGTTACAACATAATTTCTCTTTATCTTTAATTGCTCTATAGTCTTTCCTACTTGATAGCGTCTACCTCTATCATCAGTAGTAGTTTTTTCCATTGAATGATTAATACCAATATATTCTATATACCCGCTTCCGCTTTTCTCCTCCCCTTTATGTTGAATGTCAAATGGTATTTTTAAGATTAACTGCTTTTTAGTGTTATGATATTTATTAAATAATTTATATACTTGATATTTATCATATAGCTTATCAAGATTCAGCTTTTGCCCTACTCCTATTATTACCTTAGGTACTTTTATAATTAATCTTGAATGTTGCGTAATGTTATTAATTTTTAATGTTTTTGACTTTTCTAAAGATTTGAGAAATTTCATAAACGATTTTTTTCCATCATATGCTAACTCTGTCTCAATAGTATCACCTACAAATGAATGCTGTTGTAGTTGTGGTAAAGTAGTAACAATTTCAGCTGTAACTGGGTGTGCATAGACCTCCTCATTACTAAGAACATGGTGAGCATGACCACAATGAGCGACACATGGTGGCAAACAACAGCTCGCAGTTCCACAAGTTGCACCAGCAATAGCAATTTGCGATATGCCTGTAGCTAATCCAAAAATAACAGCGCTAAAAAGTGCTATAGGTACAATAATAAGACTTATTGCAGTCTTACTTGCCCTTGTTCCTCTCTCTCCAAAGCAAAAATCAACAACACGGCTTTGGCAAAGATCGGATTCAAGTCTATTTGTCAGAACAATAAAATTTTTCTCTTTATATACTTTTTCCCCTATTGTATAAAATATGTCATATTCTTTTCCTTCAACATAATTAGTCACTTATCTATCCCCCTTTTTGAGCTGAATCTATTCTAATATGGATATAAATGCAATCAAAAATTACTAAATAAGCAAATTTAAGGAACTGCCAAAATTAAGATAGATGCTCTAAAGATAAAGTTATTATAATTTTAGGCTTTGCTTAGTTCTGCTCTGCATAAATCATTTATACTTTCAATCATTTGTGTATGTTTTTTCTCCAATTACATTTTGGGAAAACTCTACGATAAGATGCAAAAAATATATTTTGGTTGTAATTTTTTTATTAATCTCCAGACGCTGACTTTTTTGTCCTGTTTTTACAAAAATGGCAATTTACACATATAGTAACTTAAATCTTATATTATTTTTTCGAACATAATGCAAAAATTCATCTATTTGAAAATGATAAAGGCGTAATATGAGATTGATGAAATATGAAATAATGTAGACTTAAGTTAGTGGAAAGGGATAAGTCAAAATCTGAAATAGCTGAGCTTTGAGAAATAGAAATTGTACAGATGACAGAATCAGATCAAGTTTTATTTAGTGCGCTTTATAAATTCTTCCTATTCTTCTTATAAGGATGTTTTTCTTTCTGTAGATTTATTAAATGATGGGTTTTTTATTAATTCTCTGTTTAAAGTTTTTTTATACTTTAGTTCTTTTATAGATTTTATATCTAAAATAAATGATTGTTTTATTGATTGATAGGCTTGTTTTAATTTATCTAACTTATTAGGAAATGACCTATATATTTTTATCGGCAAAGGAAGAGGCAAAAGAGAAGTTAATTCTGGCTGGCAATCACTAGCTGCTCTTCTTGATCTACACTCAGATAATTCAGATTTTGAAAATGTATATGAACTTTTTCTTTGCTGCTGTGATGAACATGCTTCTTCCGCATCGGAGTATAATATTAATTGATTAGAGTTTTGACATCTATTGCTATGATCAAGTTTATAGAGATTACTATCTTGCATTTTAATGTGTGGGTTCTCTTTTTTTTTAATCAATAGATTATTAATTTCTTCAATTTTATCTTGACAATCAGTAAGCTTGTCAAGCTCTTTATGTTTTAAATACAATTTGATTGTAAAATAAACCGAAAATATAGTAGCAACCTTGACTAAAATTGTAAGAAAATTATCAAATTTACTAAAATAGTAGCTATTACTTAGATAAGAGTTTTGCTTTAATATAAATAAGAGCGCTAGAATGGCTGACAAAACACTTGTGGTATGTAAGATGTGATCTTTACACCATGATTCTTGGTTTTTAAGTTTAGAAAGGTTTTTACTTCTACATTTTTCATTTGCACAAAAGAAATTGTTAAGTTTTTTTAAAACATAATTACCATCCTTTATATCTTTTCTTTCTGAATAATCTTTAGCATAACTGTATACTTCATTAATTTCTGATTCATCAACCATTCTTAAAAGTTGACCAACCACTTCTCTTTTGAATAACCATTTTGCATAATTAGAAGAAGCTTTAGATTGGTGTTTTATAGCTAAGCATAACACTTCTTCTTGCCAGGATTTTTTGACTTGAGTCTTTTTTTGCACCTTTTCTTTAAAATCTTCTATATAAGGATTAATGTGATAATCATATTTATTTCTTATAATATAAGAGAACTCAAGTAGCTTAAGTCTTAACCTTTCTTTCTTTGTTTGTATACCTTGTGCTAAACACATAGCACAATTATAATGACTATTTTTAATAGCTAAATGCAATGCTGTTTCTTTATTATTCGTCATTATTTCAGCATTTGATTTTTTCTTTAATAAGGCTTCTACAATTCTCTCAAGACCTTTTTCAGCAGCTAAGTGTAAGGCTGTGTTTCCCTCTTTATCTTGAATATTAATTTGATAATTAGGTATCGCTTCAATTAATAATTGAGCACATTGATAGTACTGATCTTGATCGCTCTCTTCTTGTATATTTTTTATTGCTAAGTGCAATACTGTTTTCCCATCATTATTAACTATTGCCGGAGAACCTTCATCTTTTCTTATGTAGCATCTAAAAAGGTGAAAGCAAAGGAATAAAGGAGCTGCAACACAGATGATACAAAAAATGTAAAGACTACACAGACTAATATAACTTTTTTGCTCAATAGCTCTTATCGTAGCCCAATAGAGCAAAACACTTACCCCACATGAAAGCACTACAGTAACAAAAAGCATAGCAATAGGACATAAGTGAAAATTTTGATCATAGTCATGATCATATAAATTATTATTTAATATTTCCTCTACATATTTTACATGACCATTTTTTGCAGCTAAGTGTAATGCTGTATTTCCTTCTTTGTTCTTATACTTAATAATATCGCTAATACTTTCCGTACCTACTGATTTTAATGCTACTTCTTTTCTGATGAATTGTATGAATTCATCATATCCTCCCTCAGCACCAAAGTGCAGATAAGTATTACCTTGCAAGTTAGCTTTAATGTCATGGTGATAATAGTTTAAATGTGCTCCATTAGTTATCAATAGCTCAGCTAATTTTACATTACCATTAAACGCAACCAGATGTAGTAGTGTATTTCCTGATTCAGGCTCCTGAAAATTAACATCAGCACCATTGTTAATAAACCATCTAACTAAATCAAGATCATTATCAAGATCATTATAAAAACAAGCAGCACACATCAAATAATCTATGTACCTTTCTGTAGCTAGGGGTGCTTCTGGAGAGTTTTGTTTAATATGCTTATTAAGCTCTTCTAATATTTCGCTCCAATTTTTTGAATTGTTACTATCTTGATTATTTTTAACACCAAAGAAATCTGTTGGTATAAACCCAGTAATTGATTTAGAAGCATTTATAATATCTTTTACATATTCATAATCTTCTTTTACTTTTTGTGAGATTATTACATTTATTCTATCGTCAGCCATGAGTCACCTCCATGTACTTTGATTTTAGTTATAGTAGTTAAATATGCTAAATCAAGCATTTTAAAAACACAATTTTATCTTTTTAACGTGAAGTGTGTGTGTTAACATTAAAGTTAAAAATTGAGATTTTATGCTTACAGAGAAATATAACTTTCAAGAGACAGAATATAAATACAATATACTGTGGGAAGAATGTCAGATATATAAATGGTGTGGTAGCAAAGATAACAGTTTCGCTATAGACACTCCACCACCAACAATATCAGGCAAATTGCATATCGGGCATATCTTTAGTTATTGCCACACAGATTTTATCGCAAGATATCAGCGCATGATAGGGAAAGATGTTTTTTATCCTATTGGTTTTGATGATAATGGTCTACCGACTGAAAGATTGGTTGAACAAGTAAGTAAAGTCCGTGCAGCAGAGATGGAAAGATCAGAATTTATTGAGATGTGTAGAGAAGTATCTTTTAAATCAAGACAAGAATTTAAAAAATTATTTCAAGCTACAGGTATCAGTTATGATTGGGAGCTTGAATACCATACAATTGGCAAAAAAGCTGTGAAACTTTCACAGATGTCATTTATTGATTTATATAATAAGGGGTATATATATAGAAAATTAGAGCCAATTCTTTGGGACACCATAGATCAAACAGCAATTGCACAAGCAGAAGTTGAGGATAAGACTTTCCCTTCTTTAATGCATACCATATCTTTTTTCACAGAAGACAATCAAAAAATCAATATTGCAACAACAAGGCCAGAACTTTTGCCTGCTTGCGTTGCAGTTTTTTGTCATCCTGAAGATAGTAGATACTCTCATTTAATTGGCAAATATGCCATTACTCCTTTATTTCAAAATAAAGTACCAATTTTAGCGGATGATAAAGTCAAGATAGAAAAAGGTACAGGTCTTGTGATGTGCTGTACTTTTGGTGATGAAACTGATGTGTATTGGTGGAGAAAACATAACTTACCAACTAAAGTTATTATTAGCAAGTCTGGTAAGATCAATGGTACTACACGTGAAATAGATGGGCTATCAATTAAAAAAGCTAGAGAAAAAATAGTTGAGATTTTAGCTGCAGAAAAATTTTTAGTAAAAAGTGAGGAAATTACTCATTCAGTTAAGTGTGCTGAAAGATCTGGAGCTGAACTTGAAATACTGCCTACTTATCAATGGTTCATTAAGGTTCTTGAGTATAAGAATGAACTACTTGCTAAGGTTAGAGAGTGTAATTGGCATCCAAAATCTATGCAAAAGCGCATGGAAATATGGATAGAAGGTTTAAATTGGGATTGGTGTATCTCACGGCAACGTTATTTTGGAGTGCAATTGCCAGTATGGTATTCTCGAAGAGAAGGTGAAGAAGATAAAATAATTTTGCCGGAAGTAAAAGATTTACCTATTGATCCACTGAAAGATTTGCCAGAAGGTTATAGCAGAGAGGAAGTTACAGCTGAAAAAGATGTAATGGATACTTGGGCAACAAGTGCACTTACTCCACAGCTTAATGCTTTAGCTATTAATGAGGAATTCACAGTAGATAACATATTGTTTCCCGCAGATCTAAGACCACAAAGCCATGAAATAATTAGAACATGGGCTTTTTATACTATAATTAAGTCATATTATCATACAAATAGTATACCATGGAGAAATATTATGATCAGTGGTTGGTGTTTAGCACATGATAAGAAAAAAATGAGTAAATCAAAAGGAAATGTGATCACGCCCGATTCAATATTAGGTACTTATGGTGCAGATGTAGTGCGTTACTGGGCAGCAAATTCAAGACTTGGTGTTGATACAACATTTTCTGAAGATATATTTAAAACTGGAAAACGTCTGACTACCAAAATCTGGAACGCAAGTAAATTTGTCTCAAATTTTATGCAAAAACACCAAGAATTAGATGTAAGCTCTATAACGCAAATAATGGACAAATGGATAATTTCACGTCTATATAAAACTACAAAAAAAGTTACTGAAAAATTTGAGCATTTTCAGTATTGTGAAGCTCTAGATGTTACTCAAAGATTTTTTTGGGATGACTTTTGCGATAATTATTTAGAATTCGTCAAAAAACGAGCATATGGAGAAGATGCAAGTAGAGAAGAAAATTTAAGTGCTAAGCAAAGTTTAGTTTACGTATTAAATGTAATACTACGTCTTTTTGCACCTTTCTTTCCTTATATTACAGAAGAGGTATATCATAAGTTATACAGTTATAATTCTATACATAACTTGGGAAATTGGCCTAAAATTGAAGATTCTCTATATGATGAAAAGGCTGAAACAGCAGGAAAAAATTGTGTAGAGATATTAAATGCAGTAAGAAAAATAAAAGCTGATAGTAATATTTCAGTTAAGTGCTCAATGAAAAAATTAAGTATAAAAGCTAAAGATGAGAATTGTAAAATTACGCAATCAGCTGAAGAAGACTTAAAGGCAGTTTGCAATGCTAAAATTATTGAGTGGAGTGATGATATACATTCAGGATTGGAAACGGAGAAATTTATTATCAGTATAGAGCTTGCTTCCGTATAATTGAATTTAAGTTTAAATAAATTATTGCTCTTAAAATTTCCTTTGATTTATGTGTACATAATATTTTGGCATAGTGCCAAAATGTTATTTGAATAAAAATTTAACACCTGCTTTTCTTTAATCTAAGGCATAATGGACTATACTAGACACAAAATAATCTAACAGACAAGAATTAGAAGAATTTAAATAAGGATGCTGATATAATATTTTTCTGGGAAGCAATATATCAAGCCGTAGAACTGATTGTATAATTATAAGAAAATATCAATCTTCTAAAGTGTATTAAATAAGATTTGATCTAATACTTAGAATAAAAAAACAATATAAAAAAGGAATGCAATACCAAATCTCATAAAAAAGAAGACATAAGAAAGTAAGATAGTATATTTGCTAAGAATGAATAACAAAGAAATGAGCATCAGGCAATAAGTGAAAATATGATTGAGCTAAAAAAGGAGAAAAAAGAGAATGGCAGAGGCAGTAATTTCAGCAAAAACACATGGAAGTATCCAAAATATACAATATTAGCATAGAAACACTAATGAGATAAAATTTAAACAATTTTGCAGTGGACGTGATC
>BNGT01000054.1 GCA_016860565.1 Candidatus Mesenet longicola
CCTAATTCTCATTTGTCAGATAAAGTATCTGCATTTGCAATACTTTGTCTGCTTTCATTTTCTTTATTTCTTTTGCTTCTTTATTTTGTATAATTTCTTGGCAGAGATTTTAATTTAGTATCCTCATTTTCTGTTTTCCAATTTGTCTATTTTTTGCTGTAAATTTTTGTATATAGATTAATCATATTATCTTACCTATTTTTTGGCTTATCTTCTCTACTTCACTCTCCTGTATTGATACAAATAAACTGTACCAATCAAAAGTAATATGCCCTGTGACCGTTGGAGTAAGATTACCATTTGTAGCATACTCTATGATCTTAGGCGTAATTTCTTTTTCTCTAGCTAGAGAAAAAGATTTAATTTTTACATAGCCTGGCAATGTATTTAATGCATTCATAAATAGAAAAACATTTTTATCACTTATTGAGCTAAAATGTAAATTGATCTCACTCTTTATGACTTTAATATACTTATCATTATAAAAAGTTTTAGCTTCTTGTGGTATAGAAATTAATATCTCTGGATTTAATATTTTGTAGCTCTTATGCAATTCATTAATTAAATTATTAAGATTAGCAATATATTTACTATTATGTATGTTTGTAGAAGAGATTCTTTTCCATAAATCTAAATTAGAGACTAAAATTGCTTCTTTTTTTTGTATATCTATTATTTGTGAGCTGATAATTTTGTTTTTCCTCGCTATATTATCATTTAAAAGCTTCAGTTTTCTGTTGTAAGTATTGCCTAAAGATAACGTTGCAACAAGAACTGTGGAAACGAGTAAATAGAACAGCAATTTGATTGTTACTTTCAGGTTCATTTTTTTACTGATTTACTTATGTTAACATCTATTATTACATCTTTTTCTCCTAGTTCTATTACAGGCGGAAGCTGAGAAAAATCTACTTTATAGTTATAAAATATAGTATTAAAATTATGCTTTAAATCCTCATACTCATAAAAAATATTACTATCTGATTTTAGGTCATATCTTAGTTTCACATTTACTTCATCTGTTTCATTATCAATTTTCCAATGAAAGGATTTTAGCTCTAAATTATCAGATTTTACTTTGTTTATATATTCAATCTCTGATAGTGGAGAGTAGTTTAAGCTCAATAACTCATTATGTGCATTAATTATCTCAGAGATTTCATAAAATTTTTCTATACTATAATCACTATTTAGATTCTGAAACTGAGTTTTTAGCATCTTCTCGTCTTGTATTAGGTTATTTTTTTCTTGATAATTTGAATAGAGGTTAAAAATAAAAAGAACATTAATTGTCAAAAGTAACAGTAGTGTTAATGATGAAAGATGTGGGAAATACAAATCAAATAACATAAGCTTTGAGTGCTTTTTTGTTTCCCTTGTATGTAAAACAACCTTAGGTTTATTTTCTAAGATAGAAAGTAGTAATATAGTATCACAAAATCTATCATTTGGGTTTATCACATGAGTTAATTTTAAAATTTTAGATAGTTCGTACGGAGTTAAGATATTAACGTTATGTTCAGCAAATTTAATTGCCATCAGACCAAGTTTAATATTCTGAGGCACTACTATATGTAAATCTACTGTATCATTCTTCTGGAAACCAAATCTTCCCAGGTATTGAATGGTATTTTTCACTTCTTGATATACACTACCAGCGATGACATTTGGTAAAATACTATCAGTAGATGATATGACGCGCGTAAATATCATCTTATTATCTTTTGTTACTAATTGTCTGAATCCTCCTGTTTTAGTATATGCAACGATGATATTCCAATTATTACCATCCGATTCAATCTCTTTTTGTGCTGAAATTGCATTGAGTATACTAGCCATTTCAATTGGAAGCAGCAATATTCCTTTGAAGTTACCACCGGCATCTATAATTAATTTAAGCCAACTATTTATGGTATTACTTAGTCTTATACTTACAAACATATACTGCCAGTTCTTCTCTGACTCACTAGGTTTTGAAAGTAAAAAAGCAGTTTTTAAATCACTATTAGTAGGAATATGCTTTAGTTTTGCTTTAACTATGGAATAGATGCTAAGCCTATCTACAGCTGGGATGCTTTGTACAGTATAATCTTGATCTACGTGATTGAGCGCAAGATATATATGTATTTTCTTATCAGATGCAATGAAAAATTTAAGATCTATAAATTCACTTGCATCTTGTACAAAACATCTATTTATTAATATATTATTCTTTATATGTAATAATACAGCTCCTTCTTCTCCTAGCAAAATAACGAGTTTGTTTTTATGTTTGAAGTTTTTAAAGAACATGATTAGCTGTTTTAAGATATGCTTTACCAGTAAAAAGCTAAAATAGGGTAAAATAACATCAATGAAATAGACTTTTTGTTTAAACTATTACAAAAAGTCTATTAATTAACTTTAAGTTAGAGAATTTATTTAAAATTAACCAACAAGAGCGGGAATAATAGTAGCCATACTACAGCTATTATAGCGTTCAACAATTGCTTGATCAATTACCAAGCTAGCAACTTTTCCTTTGCTATGCTTAGTAAGCAAAGTTTCTCTATCATCGTTACCTGATTCAGCTTCTTTTATATATTCCTTATTATACGTTATCATTTTATCTTTAATATTATCAACAAAAGATTCTTGCTCTAGATCTTTAATACCTTTCACATGCGTTTTTCTATAGCTATGATAGATAGAATATGCAAACAATGCAGTTGTTATTGCTACAGCTACTATAACTATCATCAATCCTGTATTGGTTGGACTAAAATTTTCTAAAGAGTTAGCTAAACTTTCATAACCTACCTCAAGGCACTTGAAAGATAAATAAGTAATCATAGTAGTAAGAGAAACAAACCCAAAAAAGCTGATTAATGGGTTCCCTAGAGTTAGTTTTAGTCTTTTATTACCAAGACCTAACTGCTTATATTTTTTTTTATCTAAATATGTAACGTTTGTGTTATTACTATATTTTAATGTTATAGATCTAATGCATTTATCATCATCTAAATACCTCATCGCCTCAAAAATTCCCTCATCATCTTGAGCACAAGGTATTTTTACATTAACTTTATTGTATTTATATATGAGTGCACATGCGCTCAATACAGCAAAAAAAGATGCAATAATTATAGGTACATAGATTTCGGGATCTGAAATATTAGTAATTTTACTTAAAAAATTTTCTTTATTCTTAAAATACAACAAAGTTGTGTATACAGTAGCAAAGGTTATAGAAATAGTAATTGGCGTTATAAACGCTTTTTGCCGCAGAGCATATTTCAATCTTATCATAAATTTTGATGGAGAATTTATTCTTGAATGAGAACTATTCCCACTAAAATTTGATGTATATGAAGGAGGGCTAGAACCTTTAGAACTTGGTGTTGAAGCTCCATCTGAGCTTTGTAAAGGCGTACCATTTCTTGGTGGTTTTGGTTGTGCTGGTAATGCTTCAGTATTTCGGCGTCTTAACCCTTCATTCAGCATATCAGGTGAATACAATACATCCTCATCAGGGCTACTAACTGGTGGTTTATCATTTATTTTTGCATAAATAGGCTCTTGCTCTTTTTCTGCTAAACTTGACGGTCTTGAACGATGTTTTTCCCCATGTGACTTACTTTTATGTCTCTTTTCTCTTGTTGAATGTAAGTTATCTTTATGCTCCCTATCTGTTGAACTCGAAGATCTTGAATGATGTTCTTTCTTTTTGTGTTTTGTACTTTTATGTTTCCTTTCTTCATCTTCTGCTGAATTTGAGCTGCTTTTACTCCCTCTATCTGTTGAACCTGATGATTCAGAGCTACGTTTCCTTTCATCGGTTTCACGTTTTTTATTTACTGTTGCATACGGATTCTCTTGTTTAGTTTCTAGATTTTTTTGTGCTGCTTGTTCATCTATATTTTGCTCTAAACTTGATCTTGATGATGGCGTTGGTCCTGTACCCGGCATAATTATCCCCCTAAAATAATGCTTAAGTTAGGATATATATGCTAATCTTATTAAAATTTCGTGAATTTAATTTTTTTAATCCTCTGAGAGTTGGCTCCTACTTGCTTTCGTTTGCGTATACCTAACGCAGCTTTGGTCGTTATGAGTTGCTTGTGCGGCATGTAATGCTAACTTAAGTTTAGATAACAATTCTGCGCTGTTGCTTTCATCTTTTATATCTACATAGCCAATTGATAATTGAGTTATATTACTGATTTTAGAATAAAGTCGTAAGATAACATTTTCTGAATATAACGGACTGCATCCGATTAAAATAAATATAACGGTGTCATCACCTAAATATCCTATAATATCCTCACTACGACAGTTTTCATACAAATTATCTACAATTGCTTTAAGCATATTTTTAATTAACATTTCATCACTAGCTTGAAAACCAACTATCCCTGCTACAATATCAGTTTTGTATTTCTTAATAAAGTTCAATATTACTTCAAGCTCAAGCATAGTAGAAGGTTCATCCATAACTTCAAGATTAGGGTGCATATTGTATTTTTTGCCATTTAGATACTGGTCTCTAAACATATGCAGTTTGTGTGATAGACTAAGATCAATTATCAACAATTCATAATTTATTCTCTTAATAGTTGAATTTCCAGTACGAAAAGCTCTAATTCTCACTTTTTTATCACTTCCCATAAGAGAAAGGTTATTAATCTTTGCTAAAAGATCAGATAAATCGTTACCATTATCATCATATTCCAAATTATCTTTTATTAGATTCCTTGAGCTGTCGTCAAAAATACTTGTTAATGGTTTATAAAGCAGATCATTCTCTTTGCAATTTAATAAATTTTCTGCGGCTTTATTTAATCCAACTATTTCTATGGATTTTGCTTTGTTATCTTGGGAGACAGCAATTATCACATCATTTTTTCTTCTTGCAGTTGCAAATTCATGCATATAATTAATGTTAAATTACACTTATAGATTTTAACTTAACTAAGTTAAAATACGGTTACTAAGCATGATAGATCTGTTAATATTTTAGATATATAATATGATTTACTTCTCGATTACACAACCTCAGGTTGTTTTTACTAAAAAAGTATGCAATACTTCCAATATTTGCCTTAAGTATTGTTTTCTCTTCCGAAAAAGAATATATTAAATTTAAGTTACCTGTTTTAAAACATCGAATATGTCAAATCTAAAAGAACTTTCTCATAGGATTAAAAACATAAAATCAATACAAAAAACAACAAAGGTAATGCAATTAATATCGGCTGCTAAGCTAAAACGCAGTCAACAGCAGCTGGTAAATTCAAGATTACATCTCTCTCAAATATCTAAGACACTGCTGACACTCCATTTAGATCTTATTGAAGATAAACGCAAAGCTGTGAAAAAAAGCCCTTGCTTATTAATTATAATATCTTCTGATAGAGGATTATGTGGTAATTTTAATTCTTCAATTGTAAAGCTAGCTAAAGCTCGAATAAATGAATTATATAAAAATGAGGAAGAGATAGACATTGTCGTATTTGGCAAAAAAGCGTATGATGTAATAAAAAATCAGTTTAAGAACATCAAGAAAGTTTTCAGCTGCAGCAAAATCACTTTCTTTCATTTGGAAGAAATAGTGAACCAAATATCTAGCTTTTATTCTTATAACAAAATAGAAATTTTATATAATAAATTTTATAATACCTTTACACAAGAGCCTTTAAGTCAGATTATATTTCCACTGAGTAATAATTTGTTATTTACGGACAGTAATACAGATGACAGTTCATGCTATGAATATGAAGGAAATAAAGAGTTTTTACTAAACTTTTTAACAAAAAATTATATAATGAATAGCCTATATTCCGCATTGCTTGAAAGTATTACCAGTGAACATAGTGCTAGAATGATTGCGATGGAATCAGCAAATCGTAACACAAAGGAGATGTTAAACAGATTGGTATTAACGTATAATCGCTTTCGTCAAGCAGCAATTACAACTGATTTAATTGAAGTTATAGGGGGTGTAGAAGCATTAAATTAATGAAAACACCATCAGATCAAGAAGCGCAAGAAGCGTTAAAACTTTTAATAAAATGGATTGGTGACGATCCATATAGGGCAGAGTTAATTTCAACTCCTCAAAAGGTATTAAATGCTTATCGAAGGCTTTTTTGTGGGTATCAGTTATCAGCAGAAGAGGTCTTACGTAATGGTATTTTAAATTGTAGTGGTTGTAAGGGCATGGTAACCTTACAAAATATCAATTTCCTATCTTACTGTGAGCACCAGATGCTGCCTATAGAAGGGATAGTTAATATAGCATATATACCAGACGAACATATAATAGGAATTAGCAAGCTTACAAGGTTAATAGATGTTTTCGCGCAGAGGCTGCAAGTGCAGGAGAGGCTGACTAAGCAAATAGCCGACTCTATTAATACATATCTAAAACCAAAAGGAGTAGCGGTTTTTATTGAAGCAAAACATTTGTGTTTAGGTCATAATAGCGATAAAACTACAATGCAGACTATTTCCATGCTAGGGGTATTTGAAATTGACCCAAACTTAAGGCAAGAATTTTTTTTACAGATAAAAAATAAGGAGAGGTAATTTGAGTATATTAAATGTAGCATCAGATATCATAAAATTGATAAAAGGGTATGGTCTAGATGCAGAGGTTGTAGTGCATGAAATAGAGAAAACATCAATTTCTATACGCCACTTAAAATTAGAAGAAATGTCTAAGTCTAAAAATTGCATAATAGGGGTAAGGGCAATAGCTAATAAGTATAAATCAGCATGTATCTCCTTCAACAATTTTAGCAGTTTAAGTAAAATAGTTGAAAGAGTAGTAACTATGGCAAAAAATGCTCAAGAAGATAAATATCTTACTCTTGCTTTGCCAAATCAATTTACAAGTTCTGCTGCTAATTTGAATATCTTAGATAAAACCCTTATCACCATAGAAAATTTAAAGGAAATTGCTCAAAGTGCAGAATCTTCTGCTCTTTCTTACCACAAAAACATTACTAATTCTGAAGGAGCACAATCCTCTTATTCTATAACTAACATTACCTTAATTACTTCTAATGGCTTTCTTGAATCATTCAGCAAGTCAGTCTTTTCTAATCAAGTGGCTGTTATTGCTGGAAAGGAAAATGACATGAAAGTTGGTTATGATTATTCTGTAGCGTGTAATTTTGACAATTTGTTTGCTCCAGAAACCTTAGGTAAAGAAGCAGCAAAAAGGGCGTTAGATCAGCTTAAGTCACGCAAAGTTAAAACTTGTAAAGTTCCGGTAATTTTTGAAAGAAGAGCTGCATCAGAATTACTTAAAAATTTCGCTACGGCAATAAATGGTAATAATATAGCAAATAAAACCTCTTTTCTCAGAGATAGTATGGATAAACAAATATTTAGAGGCGAAGTGGATATAGTAGATGATCCATTTATGGTAGGAGGAGTAGCATCAAGACCATTTGATGGGGAAGGAATAGCTGGAGAAAAAAATATATTAGTAAAAAATGGAATTTTAAAAAGCTGGATATTAGATTTATACTCAGCCAAAAAATTAGGACTACATACAACTGGAAATGCTATTAGAAATGTCAATGCTACTTTAAGTCCAGGAGCAAGTAACCTTTATATTAAAAATGGTAATGTACCCCCTGAAGAGCTAATGCAGGATATAAAAGAAGGGTTATATGTTACTGATCTTTTTGGTTTTGGTGTTAATTTGATTAATGGAAACTATAGTCAAGGTGCATGTGGTTTTTGGATAAGCGGTGGTAAAATAGTATATTCAGTAAGTGAAGTAACTGTTGCTGGCAGTTTACTTGATATGTTCAGCAATCTATCTGTAGCAGATGACCTAACTTTTTGTGGAGCTATAAATTCACCAACAGTCAAAGTAAGTGAAATGACTGTTGCTGGCACTAGTATTTAGATTTTTTCAGCTAACTGAAAGAATTAACAAGTGTTGTAACAGGTTATAAATTTACAAACCCAACCCAATTTTTGATTTGTAAGTTTTTAGCCTAAATATTTATTTTTAGCATTTATAAATACAGAGCATCAGAGAGAAATGTGCTACGTAGATATTGTAAGTTTAGATATTCTATGCCGTCCACTATCCAATAGTATATCAAAAACGAGAATTCGAACAATTAAGAAAAAGATATTGGATCTATTTACTGTTGATAATGTAAATTCTTCAGACGTACAGAAATATATTGAAAGTTCATAATAAATATTTAACATCTCTGAGTTTTAAGACTCTTTATCTGCTTTGCATTAACTCATATTATCAGCTTTAGCTGGTTATAATTGATAAATAAAATTACAATCAAGACATTGAAGATCATCATTATTTTGTAATACTTCGACTAAATCTATGATTCTTTTAACTAAGCTTTCATCAT
>BNGT01000055.1 GCA_016860565.1 Candidatus Mesenet longicola
AGCCATCTCTGACTGAGTTTTGCCACCATGGTTTTTTGCAAATTTGGTAAAAACATTCCAGTCAGTAATTTTATGGTTATATCCTACGCTTCCAGGCTTTTTTGACTGAAAATCTCCCGTTTCCTTACGTCTTTTCTGCCACTCATATAGAGTCGTTTTTCCAATTTTAAATCTCTCGGCAACATTTGCTCTACTTTCTCCTTCATCCAATGCTTCCATTGCTTTTTTCCTTAAGTCGTAACTATACGCTGCTGGCATACAAACCCCACTACCATAAATCCATATCTTAACTTGTTTGGATTATTATGAGAAGAGCTATAACTACTGATTTGGACCAAATGTTTCTGGTAATTTGCTACTCCTTCTTTTTCCGCATTTTCTAATTGATATTCTGCTACATAATTTCGGAATTCTGATAAGTATATGACATATTGCAACTTCTCCTCCGAAGAACCCTATCTTTACTACTTTATCTGCTTCCATTTTAGCGCTTCCTTTATGCCAGACTTGACCTTCCTTTCATTTTTTCTTCTTTATTTTGTATAATTCTTTGGCAGATTTTCGAGTTTAAACCAACCTTTAATTTAGCGTTTTCTATCTTCAGGGCTTTATTTTCTGCTTTTAAGTTTTCTATTTCTGTTTCCAATTTCTCTATTTTTTGCTGTAAATTTTTGCATATAGATCAATCATATTACCTCACCCTATGATTAGCTTTTTGGCTTATCTTGTCTACCTATTCTGCTACTTTCCTGAATTGATACTTTATAAATTCAATAACTTAAACTATACTGCTAATTAATTTGCATATATTGAATTAAGAAACTATTACCCCACTATTCTTAAGATATTCAGAAACAAGTACCTTTTTAAGAGCAATACATGTGCTTATATTTGGATCATTATCTTTTTCTTTACTAACTTTTTCACAAATTTTCATTATTGCAAAACATGTAGCTGAAAGCGCTACTACACCAACAAAAATACCAGCAGCAATGACAGGATTGAATTCTACTATGCCAGCAGCCGATAAACGTACTACATTCACAATAACACTAGACATAGGATTGTAACATTCATAAAAATGGTTTCCCAATACCATGGGATAAAACTACTATAGCAATTGTTTTTTAATTCTTATATTATATATGTAGCATTATTTTTATAGAGAGTAAGCTATTTATAGATTTCATTCTAATTCAAAAGATTATCACATTCTCCAACATCAACCAAAATTCAATTACTTACTTTACTCTCAAAACTATGAAAAGGTACCTCTATTTTAGAGAAAGTAAAAGAATTCATTTAAAAATGAAACCACTTCTTAAAGAAAATTCATAGATATATTCTATTATGCTTAGCATCTTAATGTATTGGGGGGTACAGTGATGTTAAGACATAAGCATTTTCATCAATATTATGTTACTGCATTATTAGAAAAAATAGTATATGGCATAAATAGTAATCATTATCTAGGTTTATTACTATACTGTGTTAATTTTTTGATTAGATGAATTATAAATAGTTTAAGAGATTTTGTTTTTCAAGAACTCAGAAAACCTTATTTGGATTATCTCTATCATCAATTTTTGTAATATTTTACTTAAAAAAGTAAATTTATAAAAGTTAAAAAGAATTAATTATATTGCATAATTAATAATATCTACTATAATAAATACTTATAAATATAATGTATTATAGGGGAGTTAGTGTCTATTATTCCTTTAAATCTCAATCAAGATAATAAAAACCAATTTTTATCTAATAAAGTTGACGAAGATTTTTCAAGATTTCTGATGGCATGTCAAGCATTTATAAAACAACAGAATACAAATGATCATGAAGATCAACTCTCTTCTATCTCACGTAGCATCGCAGTTACCTTTAATCAAGGCAATCTAATAGCACAGATAAATCTATTGGATCATAAGTACTGCTTTGAAATAAATAAAAAATATAGTGGATTATGTGATATATTATGCAATTACGTTACTTTTCATAAGTTACTATCGAATGAGAACATGGCTCAGCAAATTAACTCAGAAAAAGTGTTGTTGAAATTAGAAGAAAAAGCTGCAAAGACTCATATACTTATAATTACAACTTTGATTGAAAAAATACTAGCTTTAATATTTAATATCTTTCTCTATAGTATATTATCATTTAGAGATCAGCTAAGAATAGTTAATAGTAATGATATCTCTATAAACAAAGAAGTATTTATTAAAAATATAGAAAAAATTGAAACAGGGGATTATATAAAGTTTTGTGTATTTAAAAAATCAAAATTCTCATTTGAAGGACATTCAATGCTCATTACAAAAAACCAGGATAATAATTTTACTTTCTTTGATCCTAATGATGGAATGAGATTTAATTTAACACAAGAAAAACTACTTAAGGTTGTAAATGATAAATTAGAATATTGGCATCAAAGTTGTGGCTTTAACCAAGTTGTTTTTGTTAATAATACAAAGCTCTTAAATAGAGTTCGGCATGAAGTAGATAATAGTACTTCTATCTTGGAGCCAGAAATATTACCAATTGCTTCTCTCAACCAATCTCTTGCGTAATCTATTCAGGGCAACAGTAAAAAGTAAATAATAAGGTTCTAATAGTGATTTAAATATTTGCTCCTATCGTACCGTATACGATTACTTTAGTGAGTCTTTTTTTACTTGCAGGTGAGGCGCATTTTACGTCATTAAGAGCAGCAGAACGTTTTTGAGAGCGATTTTCATTACTACATCTAGGCATCGGTTTAGTATGATGTGAATTGATAGCAGATTTAATTGATCATGATGAGCGAGAAAATCCCTGGCAATCAAACAATTTGGTGCTAATGCGATGATTTACAGCAGTAGTTTTTATGCCGGACTAAAACCAGATCCATTGCTTAAGGTGTCAGAGTGGGCAAATGAATATTTCGCAAACGGCATCATCAGAACCAGGAAAATGGCGGACAGCAAGAACTCCTTACCTAAAAGAAATCATGGATTGTCTCTCTCCTTCATCTGCCGTTGAAAAAGTAATCTTTATGAAGGGGGCACAAATTGGAGGAACAGAGGTTGGAAATAACTGGATAGTCTATATCATCGATCAAACTCCAGGGCCAATGCTGGTAGTACAACCAACTGTCGAGATGGGAAAGCGTTGGTCTAAAGGAAGATTTGCTCCCTTAATTGAAAGTACACCATGTTTAAAGAGTAAGGTTAAAGATCAAAGAGCAAGAGATTCAGGTAACACAGTACAGAGTAAAGAGTTTCCAGGAGGCATGGTAGTGATAACCGGAGCTAACAGTAGTGTTGGCTTAACCAGTTAAATACTTATTCTTAGATGAGATTGATCAGGCGATTCTGGGGGTGAACAGTACTTTTAAGTATTGCTAGAACTAACACTTTTACAAGAAGGAAGATCTTTTTAGTATCAACACCAACGGTGCATGGAATAAGTAGGATAGAGAAAGAATTTGAAGCTTCTGATACGCGTTATTTCTTTGCCCACATTGTAATTATTACCAAGTTTTAAAATGGCAGCAGGTAAAGTGGGAAGATAAGTTCAGCACATTATGTTTGCAGTGAATGTAGTGGTAAAATAGAAAATCATCAAAAAACAGAAATGTTAAGTCAAGGAGAATGGCGAGGCACAAATGTTACAGTAAACAACAAAACAGTAGGGTTTCACCTCTCAAGTTTATATAGCCCAGTTGGCTGGTATAGTTGGAGTAGAAGATTTTCTCCATAGTAAGGATAATGAGCAGCTACTTAAAGTATGGATACCCTCGGAGAAACCTGGGTTGATCGTGGAGAAGTGCCAGACTGGAAGCATCTTTTTCAGCGTCATTTAATTGGTACAGTATCTCAAGGAGAAGTAGTACTCACAGCTGGGGTTGATGTGCAGAAGGACCGAATAGAGGTAGAATTGGGGCAGAAACAGAGAAAGTTGGTCGATTGATTATCAAGTGTTTAAGAGCAATCCAGGGCGTGATGCTGTGTGGAATAAGTTATCAGAACTGCTAAATAATCATTTCCTCGGTAGCAATGGACTTGAATACACAATCAGTATGATGGCAGTAGATGCGGGATATGCAACGCAAGAAGTTTACAATTGGATCAGAAGTCATCAAGAATGTGGAAGGCGGTTAAAGGAGTAAATAAAGCTCTATTAGTAGTCCAAGTAAAGTTGATGTTACTGTTGCTGGACAAAAATTGCGTCAAACTCTGGCCCATAGAATACTCAAATCCGATCTCTTTCAATTACTTAAACTTTTAGAGAATGAAGAAGCCTGGGTATTGTCATTTTCCTCAGCTGAATATTTTAAACAACTAACAGCTAATTACTAAAGTAGTTAAATAAACAAGAATGGCAAAAGATTAGAGAGCGTAATTTGATTGTCGAGTTTATGCAAGAGCTGCATCTATTGCCCTGGGAATTGATCGCTGGACAGAGAATAAATGGAACAGTTTAGTGGGTAAAAAAACTAAGAGTCAAAAGAAATTGGCAAAAGTAATACCAAGTAAGTGGATAGAACCAAATGTACAATAGTGAGTATTTAGTTCAAGTTGAACAAGCCATACAAAAGCTGCAAAATGGGGAACGAGTAGTATCAATTGCCTATGGTGACCACGTGGTTAGATATGCAGAAGTTCAGATAAATGACTTACTTAACTTAAGACAAAGAATTAAAGCTGAGCTGAAAATCTCAGGGGTAAAGTCCAAGAGAAGAATTGTTTTTTCAACTGATAAAGGGATTGTGTAAATTATTGAAAAGTTAAAAAAAATATTATATAATCAATGTAAATTCTCTTGGTTAAATATATGGCTCAAAGTCAAAAAAAGCTCAATATTAATGTAAGCTTTGAAAATGAATTAGCTCAATATCTTGCAGATATGGCAGAAATGCAAAACAAGACTATACAAGAAGTTCTCGTGGATTTAGTGGAAGAAGTGTTTGAAGCAGACGAAGGAGAAAAAGAATTAGTTAAACTTTCTCTAGAACGTGATATTCCAGGTGCAAAAAGAGTCAAATACGAAGATGTTAAGTGGAGATAAAACCTTATAGTATTGATTTTTTAGAGGATGTTGTTGAGAAAGATCTTGCAGCACTTCCAGTCACAATAGAGTCAAGAATCGGTAAAGCTATACAAGCACGCCTTAGAATTAACCCTGATAAGCTAGGAAAGCCGTTGTCTTATAAGTTAAAAGGATACTTTAGCTTACGTGTTGGAGACTATCGTATAATTTATCGCATAGAAATCCCAGAACATAAAGTACTTATAACTGCAGTAGGACATAGAAAAGAAATTTACAAACGTTGCAAAATTGTACAATTTTAAAGCATAAAAATGTCAATAAGTTGTTGAGCAAGTTATAACTTTTTGAACATATACAAAAACTCATTTGTGCAACAACTTGCTGCATAATTAATAACAAGAAATTCAATGATACTCAAATCACTAAAACAACTATTCACAAAGATTAAAAGTTTATCCTGGGATGGAGCGGGTTCTGGGAGAAGATTATGTTATTTTCAACCTGAAAGAGGAAGTATAAATAGCCTTCTTGCTTATAATCTTGAAACTCTACGTATCGTGGTATGGTACGTTTATGCAGCAAATATTATCGATACGATAGTCAGTAACTGTGTTGGTACTGGAATTAAACCCCAATCAAAGGCTAAAGATGCTGAATTTAGAAAGAAACTACAACAGTTATGGCTTAATTGGACTGACGAAGCAGATAGCAACGGTGTAAATGATTTTTATGGACTGTAGTCTTCAGTATGTCGAAGTATGGTAGAGGGAGGAGAATGTTTTGTCCGTTTGCGGGTCCGAAGAGCAGAAGATAATTTATCTGTACCACTGCAGCTGCAAGTATAAGCCAATTGATTTCTTCGATAAACCATTTCAAGAACAGGTAGAGGCAATAATAAAAACAGGAAATCTAAAATCATTGCAAGCTTTGATTGGTATTAGAAATCCAATTGTTCTTTTGCAGTACTGCACACAGGACCTACTATAAGCACATTTATAAACAGCAGCACTTGATAGAAGGATAATGGAAAAAGAGAAGTGGAAAAGATGATGGAGAGAATTCAAATATTAGCAGCACCTAGTTTAACACTGAATGACACAAGTTTAGAACATCAAGCTGTTGAAAAATATAAAAAAGGTGCTAGTTGTTATATTTCAAATCTTCAAATCAGGCTAAGTTATAGTATTGTAATAAAATTCATACTAAAGAATGAATATCTTCATATTAGACAAAGATCCAATAATTGCAGCACAAATGTTATGTGATAAACATGTAGTAAAAATGCCTCTTGAAACTGCTCAGCTATTATGTAGCGTATTTTGGGTATCACTCAACAATCAGATAAGCTTATCTCAAATTCCATATAAATTAACTCATCACAATCATCCTTGTTCAATATGGAGCAGACAATCACAAGCAAACTTCAGCTGGTTAGTAGATTATGGTATTGCTATATGTAAAGAATATAGTTTTAGGTATAATAAAATTCATAAATCAGAAAAGGTTATTCATTGGTGCAATGATAATCAAAGCAGGTTGGTATTCAAGGAAAGCAAACTTACAACTTTTGTTCAAGCAATGCCTGAGCAATATAAAGGAAAAAGTGCAATAAAAGCATATAGAACATATTACTTACAAGAAAAATGTCATTTTGCTAAATGGGAAAAAGGTAGAGATGAACCACTATGGCTTAAGCGTACAAAGCAAGATTTGATCTTATAAGTATAAGTTAATTATTAAAAAATAATATATTATTATTGAAATATTTACATAATTTTAGTTGATTTGTGTTAGAATATTAGTATACTTTAAAATACGGTATATCAAAAAGTTGAATATAAATATATATAGTAATGATTATATAAAAAAACACTTATCTAACGGGTTCAAGGTTGGTGTAACTATCGGTGTTATAATTTCCTTAGCAGTATGTATTGCAGTTGGATTACCACTCTTTATTGCAAGCTTCAGTGTGATTAATCTCATAATTTTTTTTGGTCTCGCAATAACTCTCACGTTAATATCTGCAGTAGCTTCTGGTATAATTGGAAGCATAGTTAGTCTTTTATTCCATTCATCTAAAGATTTAATTCGTCATGGTAAAAAATTCCAAGGTCGAGCGACGAAACTAGAAAAAACTGATAGTGGAATAAGGATGTCATTAGATACTTCATCAAGTAATGAAAGCATTAATAATAGCAGAGATAGCACCCCAACATCTCCAGATATAAAGTCGCTAGATAGTGCTATAAGTTTAGACAATGAAAAATTTGATGAGATAGGAGCGTATAATACTCTTGTGTATCAAACAATGAAAAAATACAATTATAAATATTGGTTACAGCAACACGATATTGCTTACATTGCAAAAGTTAAATATGGATGGACAGAAAGTTCTCTTATAAAGAGGATATTCTTTTGCATCCCTGGCGACGTAAATTCTTTAAATGAGCGACTAAAAGAATATAAAAAAATGGCGGAGAATCAAAAAGCAATATTTGCTTCAATCATTAATTTAGGAGGAAATCATTGGGTAACACTAGTTGTTACTACTGGTCCAGATGATAAGTTCAGTGCTTATTATTGTGATTCACTTAGTACTCAATTGCCAAGGTGTGCTATCGGAAAAATAACAGATGATATACAACTTGCCAACGAAATAACTGAAGCTTGTATAGAGCCTTTAAGCACAGAGAGTAATAGTTTGATACGGGAAAAAGAAAATGGTCCAGATAATCAACCAATAGATGAGAAAAAGAAATATACTGAAGAAACATTAAATCTGTGCCGAGAAAGTAAAAATAAATTAGTTAATAAAGAAATTAATACTAATTATATAATGGGCACATTACAAGAAACTCTAAAAATAGACAAAAATAATGTTAGAAGCTTTAAATCTCAACAACAGAACGATGGATATAATTGTGGGATATTTGCTTTAAAGAATGCTAAAATAATTACACAGATGTTTAGTGAAGATAAATCACTTGATGACGTTGATGAAGCATTATTGGAATATAAACCTGATTTAAAACAATTGGAGAATACAAGGAAAGAGTTTGCAAAAGCACTTGGTAATGATAAAGAGTGGAAAGATGCTGTTAGCAGTGGGATGTTTATTGAAGATGTTGTATCAGTTATAGCATATCCAACAATAATTTGAAGGATTCATAAGAAAGAAGAATCAACGGCATGACGAAAAGACTTGAACAGAGGGATGTTCTTCCTAGCGCTGTGTTTGATAACAAACCAATGAGGTTCAATTTTATTAAAGTCAGGAGAA
>BNGT01000056.1 GCA_016860565.1 Candidatus Mesenet longicola
GTTTTCGAGGCTTGGTTTGAGCAGTTTTTAACTCCAATTTTAAGGTCTGGCCAAACTGTAATTCTTGATAACGCTACTTTTCATAAATCTAAAAAAATAGATAATCTTGCTAAAGGAGTTGGTGCTGAAATTCTTTATCTTCCTCCATATTCTCCAGACTTTAACAAAATTGAGCATCAGTGGTTTGCTATAAAGAACAGAGCTAGAAAAAATATCCCTATTTTTAAGTCTTTCCGTCAAGCTGTTGATTCTGCTTTTTTATTCTGACTATTATGAGAAGAGCTATATATCAAAGATATTGTTACGCAAAATATTCTGTTTTATATATAACCACAACCTCTCCACTGGATTTAGCTTAGGGAGGTAAATAAATTATGGTAATGTTTTATGGTATTTTCAGACCTTTTGACTTATAGCGCAATCGATCACAATTCTTGAGTTTCTATAGTCAGTATTTACATTTGGAACATTGCTAGTCTTGGCGCACTATAAATTGCCTATTTTCACTCTAATTTGAACCTTTTTTGAACTATCCATTTTGAATAAATCTCGATTCATCAAATTTTGGGTGACTGTTTCATTAATTTTAAACTCCTCTTTTTATCTTGTTTATGATGCACGGGCTGCGGCGTTATAAATTTCATCTTTTGCATTGCTTATATTTAAGCTAAATTTTTCCAGAATTTTTATTTCCACTTCTTTAATAGTATATTTGGGTTTTTTTGTATCCATTTGCTCACCTTGATTTAATATACTTTTTCTACGACGGAGCAAATAGCTTTGCCAAATTTCAGATCACTTAGCCAGTTGAAATGCTACATGTTCTTGCTACAGCCGTTATACTGCTTTCTTTAGCTGCAATTGCAGTTTTCTTTAAACATATTTTTTAACATTTCCTTTTCTATGATTTTCTTATCCAATAATTTTGATGCCAATGCCATTCCACAACTCCATAATTACATTCTTCATAGTATAATCTCACTTCCTATCTTACCTATTCGTTTGCTCTATAATTGGAGTTAGTATGAGATAATATCTGATAAGTTATACGAGGAAGCGCTACGTAATGATTATGTGAGGAATGTAAAAAATTTACGAGAATTATTGGAGCAAGTTATGGATGAAAGTGGCTACAAAGAAGAAGTAAATGAAGTAATAGAAAGATTTATGAAAAAACATCAATCCTCACCAAACAGCGATATAGAAGAAGTATCTCTGCAAGATGGTGGCATGTGCACATAGAAGATAAGCAGACTATAGATGCTTTTCAGATAATGCTATAAAAAGCAGTAACTTTTAAAAAAATTATTGACATTAAGTTAAATTTTTAATAAAATTCAATAAAAAGATTCATTCTTTTGGGGGAGAGACTAGCAAGTATATTGCTTAAGCCAAAAATAATTTTAAGTAATTTAATACTAGATAGTAATATTATGTTAGATTCAGCCATAAATACACAAGAGCTAAACCTAGACGTAGAGGGCATTTTAAATGTTGCTAAATCATTATTTCCTGATCTTGATGGAAAAGATAGTAATGGTGTAATTGCAGAGATTAAAGAATTAGATCAAAAATTATATTCAATTCAAAAGAGCGTTTTTAAAAGAATGCTAGAACATATAAAAGATGGTCAAAATCCTAATATGCTACTTGATATAGCTACGGGGTTTGGCAAGTCATTTATTCAAATATCATTCGCTGGCATTTTAGAAAATGCCAAAACCGATTATAGGATAGTAGTTCCTGACAATTTAATATCGCAGTTTAAAAATGATGTTGACAAGTTCTTTTCTGGCAAAACTGCTGAACAAATAAAAAGTAAAATAAAAGGGCACAAAGAATTTTTTATAGAAAACTGGCAAGAGATAAGAAAAATACCAAAATCGACATTTTTAATGATTGATGAAGTAGACTCGGCAACAAAAGAAGAGCTATACAGACAACGTTTTGAATTTTTAAGAAATAAGTGTTCATGTATAAGTCTTAGCGCAACATCACAAGAGTGGTTATATAAGAGCATCAAAGAGGCTCAAGGCAAGGTTATCAGTATTTCTTTAGAAGAAAAAATAAAGGAGATGGGAATTATCCAAGCACATTCGATAAATGCTACCGTAAACAGTGTTATGAAAAGGACCAATAAGAGGTCTGGTTTCCTGCCGTATGCTTGCATTATAGTCACATCGTACCTGTTAACTTTATTATTTAAAATCTATTTAAATTCTTATACTATAGAGGGTTTTACTTATTTATCTACTTTATACAACTTTTATAATTTTTATCTTAATACGTTTATATATCACCCTATCATAGGGCAGATATCACTTATTATTATTGCTTTTCCTATCGTATCGCTTGTTAATCTAATAGTAAATAAAATAGCTGATAGAGATATATCTGGTAGGCTTATAGCAAACTTGGCAGATATAGGAGCTTCCAGCCCAGCTCATGAGGATATCTGCAAAATTGAAGAGACTTTCATATATAAAAAAACAGATCTCAACTATGAGGATATAAATATTCAAAGCCCTAGAGGTAAAAAATCCTTAGTTTTGGTATGCAACAATGATGTGATTAGAAACTTAAATCTCATCTATCGGGATGAAAAAAATGAAATATATAAAAATGGCAAGTTATTGAGCTCAAGTAAGGCTCATGATCAATACAAACTGGGAAAAGATTTCGGTGAAAAATATGATTTCTCTTATAAAGAGTCACAGAGAAATTATTGTGTAATACAGCTCAAAGAAGAGATAAGAAGAAAAAATAGCCATCTAAAAAAAGACCAGATAGATAAAATAGTAAACAAAATAGATTTTAGCAATACTTCAACTTACTCAGAATATAGAGTAATGCATGGCATAATTAATAGCACTCTTTTAGCGTTACTGCAGGAGTGTTATGACGATCAAGGTAATAGGAAATATGATGATGTCATTACGCTAAACAAAGCAAGAGCAGAAAAACTAGAAGATCTATATAAAGATGTTGAAAAGGCACTTAAAGATAATAAAGGAAGTGAAGAGTGTATAAGAGAATATCTTGAAGGCAGAGGATTTCAAGATGATCTACAGACTGAAATGGCTGAAGGTATTAAGTGCGTAGTAAAAGCTTTAGAAACAAGATCACATATCATAATAGAAAACTGGGAACTTGATAGAAGGCTTCATAATATGATGAAAATAGGAGATGAATATCAAGTATTAGATGATTTGTGTAATGAGTTTGAAAGAATAAAAGAAAAAGAAAGTAGTGATAAGAAAAATGATATAATAAGATTGTATAAAGGTGTTTATAGTGATTTATGCGGTTATTTAGCTAAGAATTTCGGGATAAAGAAAGGAATTCTTACAGAAAGTATATATGCTAAACTTAAATCTCAAGACTATCCTACTTTGCGTTTACTGCTTAGAGATAACAGTCTTATGCGGGGGAGAAATAATAATGAAAAAAGAAAATTCCCTTTATATAAGCTAAGAAAAATATGTGAAGAGAACAAAATTGTTTTTGATAATTTAGGTACTTTAAAAATAGATGGACCGTTTATTGGCTTTGATGAAGAGAAAAAACCTATAGCATACCAATATACGTCAGAAGAAGTGACTAAATTATTTACTGAAGGCTGGATAGGTACACTTGTGGATCCATCAAAATCTATAGGATTTAGCGATCCTACTTTGCAGAACGTTGCTATTCTCATTAATGAAAATGACGATGAAATTAATAATCCAGATAAGATTTATCAAGGCTATGGTAGAAATAGGGGGTTAGATGTAACTCAACAACCATTTTTTAGAATGATTGCACGCAAAGGCATAAAATTGTGCTTTGATGTAAAAAGCTTGATGGCAAAAGATGTTACTCCTTTACTATTTAAAGCCAGGGAAAAATACAATAAAGAATCATTAAAGACAATTAGTACAGAAATTTCAGAAGAAGTAATTCAGTATATTAGCAATTATGTAGATAATAAAAAAGATGAAAGTAATAAGCTTGATGAAAAAGAGAAAGAACACATTAAAGCTCTTGTAATAAAAAAACTTGTAGACCTATACAACAGAAATGACCACGATTTAGAAAAAACAAAAAAAGAGTTTTCTCGCATCTTGAAAAATGTAAAGAAAAACCTAATTTCTTATGAAAAAAATGTAAAAAACCAAGGCAAACCAAGAGCATTATATACAGTTCCATATTATATTGCTTATATCTTTAGTAAAATCCTCTACTATCCATGGACAGTACCGAGTTATATAACATTTTCTCTTAGAACTATAGGTAACAATAAAATAATAAACCGTGTTGCAAGTGCAGAGGCAACATATGTTCATATAGTTAAAAACTATACCTTTGCAAATAGTGTTGAAAATCAAAAAACAATAGAGAAGTTTTTAGAATTGTCACAAGATAAAGATGATTTGTTCAATAAACTTCTAGATAGTTCAATATGTAAAAAAGCGCTTAAGAACATCATCTCACCACTGCAGGATGAGTATATTTTAACAATATTAAATTCTATTTATCCAAGTGAGAACAATGATGACAAAGTAAAAAAAATTCGATTGCTTTTTGATAAGATAAAAAATAAGGAAGAGGTAAGAACTGATAAAGAAACGATTGATTACATATTAGAAATTAGCAAAGAAATTGTAGCAGCTCAAGCTTGGTATCATGACTCTAATAATGTAGTTGGTGTTGAGTTGCCAAGGTTAAAAAGTGACAATAAGGTATTCTATATTAGAAATGTTGGTAATGCAGGGAAGTTTTTTTCGACCTTCCTTTACCGTAGCGATGGAAAGTTTAGTTTAAATAACGAAGAAGGAAAGGAATATAGAAAAAATTATGGTAATGCAAGATTACAGACATTTATATTTTTCATAAAATGGTTTCCACTACTTGTAGTCTTTCCACAGATTCCATATTTGTGCACGGATAATGTAAAAATAGCGTCAGCCGTAAGTACCATTGTAATCTGCATTCCACTTATGGCTTTTGTTTTTGGTTGTCCAGAAAAATTTAGATCTATAATTTTTAATAAACAAATTTCTGCTTGTAATGAGTTAGAATTTATTGCAAACAAGGAGAAAATTCCATTTATGAACAAAGTGTCTAAAATAATTGAAGATGACATTTGCTCTCAATTGAAGAACATTGAACCACTTATTAAAGATGATATTGAGAACGGAAATGGTGAATACACAAATCCTATAAATGTGCGTTTTGTAAATGGAATGACTTTGCAAAACAATATATCTTTTTCGAAATCAGCCTAAAATCAAAAAAGAAGTAGAATAAAGAGTCAAAATGGAGGTGAAATATAAAGTAATAAAAGAGTTGGAGGATGAGAAGTGTCGCAAGGGCTAAAAAGAGCAACAGATAGGAAAAAAGAAGGAGGAAAAATAAACAATGCATGCTCATTGATGTCACTAGAATATTTGCGTTGAACATATTTCCATGTAGCGCAAAGCTATAGAATAAGTAAAATATCGAAACATTCGTTGGATTGAAGATACGTTGATCGAAATTTTGCATTACCAGGAAAAAAAGAGCTATCAAAGTCAGATATGCACATGAGATTCTGATAGTAGACGAAACAGAAATACTAGTAGAGAAGTCAAAAAAAGCAATTCTATTCTGGAAAGAAAAAGAAACATACGATAAAGACACAAGTAATTATAGAAAAAGAAAGTAGGAAAATTGTATTTTGCTCACGACATGATTTTAGGATTTTTAAAGAATCGAAAATTTACATGTACTAAAGTTTTAGCTGATATAGGGGTATGCAAAAGTTTTATTACAATGTTCAATTTTCGCACAGGAGATCAAAAAATTTACCAAAAGACAAAAAAGCAGATAGCTAAAGAATTGTAGTTGAGAATGTTATTTTAAGCGATTTAAAATAATTTCAGACAGGTATAGAAATAGACGAAGGCGTTTCGATTCAATATTATTTTTATAATTTTGAGCTGCTTCCTTATGTTATATAAGAAGTCTAATATTGAGCCTTATGAGGTTGGTTTTTCGTGAAGCTTTCAAACAAGAATTTATTGTAATATTATATATATTCTCTAGAATTTATGCTTTATTAAATTTATAAAGATGTGTCAAAAAAAGGTCTTATAGAAATTGAAGGTATAGTCACTGCTGCATTACCTGATGCAAATTTTAAAGTCAAACTTAGTAATGGCCATGAATTAACTGTTTTTCTTGCAAATAGAATGCGGCAATCATCGCAAAGAAAAATCAATATTTCAGTTGGTGATAGAGTTTTAGTTGAAATAAGTACTGCCTGCAGTAATATAAAAGACATAAAAGGGCGTATTGTGCGGAGATTGAAGAACGTCAGTGAAAACAAATAGTTTAATACTTGCGTCATCTTCAAAGCAGCGTTTAGATTTACTAAATCAAATAAATGTATCTCCTGGGTTAATTGTATCACCAGATATAGATGAGTCGCTTAATAAAAAAGAATTGCCAAAGCAGTATTCAATTCGTATGGCGCAGGGTAAAGTACATGCAGTAAGAAAGTCATATTCTGATTATTTTATACTAAGTGCTGATACAGTTGTTTCATGTGGAAGAAGGGTATTGCCAAAAACAGAAACTAAACAGGAAGCAGAAAAGTGTATGCGTCTATTATCAGGAAGGAGACATAGAGTTTACACTACCGTTTGTTTGCTAACACCAAATGATAGTGTGCATGTTAAAAGTACTATGACGATAGTAAAATTTAAATGTTTAACTGAGCAAGAAATAAGTAATTACTTACTGTCAAATCAATGGAATGGTAAGGCAGGAGGGTGCAACCTACAAGGTATAGTAGGGATGTTTATACTATGGCTTAGAGGGTCATACTTTTCTGCTATTGGGTTGCCTTTATATGAAACTTATTGTTTATTAAATCAATATGGATTACTGGAAGATAGTATCGTAGATATACAAAAACTTTAAATTTTTATAGAATATAATAAATAATTTATATGTTAAGATGAGAGGAGCTTATGTATTTTAATGCATTAGTTATAACGAAGAAGGTTGTGCAACTCTATCTATCAATGATTATTTTCATCATGCAAAGATTTATATGAAAACTAGTTATAACAACCTAAATTTAAGAGTACACTCTTCTCATAAATTATACTAAACAAAACATGAAGTGAACTAAGAAAAAAATAAAAAAAGAAATAATACAAACAAAAATACTAAAACCAAAACTAGAGAAAACAACTAGATCACAAGGAGATTTTACAGATTCAATGAGTTATATGAGTGCGCCAAGCAAAAAGTCTAGTTGATGAAAATCCAATCCAGGCAAAGCTTAACCAGCAGCTTGAAATAAATCACTATACTGCGCAAGGTAACGAGCGTAGTAAAGCTAATGGAATGGACAACGAAAGCGAAGATATTGGGTCCTAAAATTCTCGATAAAATAGAGATTGACACTTTTTATATAGTGAAAGAAAGCAAGAATGGTAATAATAAGGCAAGTTATCACTCACTCTATCGGGATCTGAGGCCGTACCATGTGTTGAGATGGAGTTTGCGTAAACTTGCTTTGCATTCCTATTAAGGTACGATAGAACAAGTCACTAGACCTCTTTGGAAACTCAAATAGAAAGTTCAAAATTGTAAATAGCAGCAATCAAATTGAATCTCAGAGCAAAACGTTTACGTCTGTTTCATCTGCGATAATTTTGAATCTTTTCAACAACCCAATCACATTCTCTATTACCACTCTTTTGCTCTTTGCTCAAATGAAGTTATTTCTACTATGACAGGTTAGCTCATGTATAGCTCTTCTCATAATAGTCAGAATAAAAAAGCAGAATCAACAGCTTGACGGAAAGACTTAAAAATAGGGATATTTTTTCTAGCTCTGTTCTTTATAGCAAACCACTGATGCTCAATTTTGTTAAAGTCTGGAGAATATGGAGGAAGATAAAGAATTTCAGCACCAACTCCTTTAGCAAGATTATCTATTTTTTTAGATTTATGAAAAGTAGCGTTATCAAGAATTACAGTTTGGCCAGACCTTAAAATTGGAGTTAAAAACTGCTCAAACCAAGCCTCGAAAACATCCTTATTGCAATATCCTTCAAAGGTCAATGGAGCAATGATTTTCTCTTTATTTAGAGCTGCAATCATACTGACCCGCTG
>BNGT01000057.1 GCA_016860565.1 Candidatus Mesenet longicola
CTCTAGATCTTTTTATTCGAGCTAAAGAAAAATCTCCAAGGGTGCAGAGGTTTTTTGCTGATCAAGGATACAAAGGTAAACTACAAAGTCGCTGTTTATTGGAGACAGGATGTTTATTAACGATCACCAAAAAAGCAGTAGATACTACAGGATTCCAGGTTATTCCTAAACGTTGGATTGTGGAAAGAACTTTTGCTTGGCTCTCCAATTTTAGACGCATGAGCAAAGATTACTAGCATTCTCCTCTTACTTCAAAAACTAATATCTTCTTTAATATGATTACTTCTATGCTTTCTAAATTATCTACTTAATCTCTTTCAAGACAGGTTCTTAGTTCTGCACCAAAAGTTAAAAGTAGAAATAAAATCTCTGGATTTGCATTAGATAGTATTGAAACTAAAATTATACCATCAGCATCTTCGTATACGCATGTAGTGCAAGGATTTGCACCTGCCTGTAGCAATAACTTCAATATATCTATTTTGTCTCTTTTGTCGTTTTCATTTAATTTACCCATAAGCATAAATGTAATAGGCATGTAGGTACGGACAATGGTACTATCATTAGATCTTGCAAAGTCAGTAAATTGATCATTAACATCAGCTCCATAATCTAAAAGTAGCTGTACAATATCTTTATTTTTTGTCACAGCTACAAATATAGCACTCATTCCATCATTCGTTTTAGCACTAATATTTGCGCCTTTCTTCAGTAAAGACCTTACTTTTCCTACGTTTCTATTTTTAATAGCCCTGATCAATTGTTTTTCAAGTGACATATTTCCCTATTTTGAATCTTGTAAACTAATATATTATGCTATATTAAGCATTTTTTAAAGCTTTAATTTCCATGTAAAATAGGTATTTACTTAAAAATTAGAAGATGTATTGCAGTAAACAAATTATAAGTGATGGTGTTTTTGATCCTTATTCGAATAAGCTACTTAAACTTTCTACAGAAAAAGTAGTGATAGAACAAGGTATTATAAGTGATATAGATAGTATTATAAAATGCTATAACAGTAGCTATTTAATTGCAGATGAAAACACAATAAGACTTTTAGACAATAAATTAGCTGCTAGTATCTCTCATCATGTTATTCCAGGTGATTCATCCCCTTCAAGTAGCCTTGTTGAGCTTATTGTTAATAAAGTAAAAGATTTTAATACTTTAGTCGCTTTAGGCAGCGGCACTATAAACGATTTATGTAAATATACAAGCTATATAAGTAATAAAGACTATATTCTCTTTCCCACTGCTGCTTCTATGAATGGCTATATGTCAGCAAGTGCATCAATACTTACCGGTGGCTATAAAAAGTCATTTCAGGCACATCTGCCTAAAGCAATATATATTGATTTGGATGTAGTGACAAACGCTCCATTTCGTCTTACGCGTAGTGGTTTTGCTGATTTTATCTGTCGCTCTACAGCACAAGCTGATTGGCTACTGTCACACCTTTTACTTAACACTGAATATAACAATTTACCTTTTTCACTCTTACGCGATATCGAACAAGAATTACTTAAAGAGTACCCAAAGTTAATTGCAAAAGATAAAGACGTTGTGATACTGCTGATAGAAGCTCTTTTATTGTCTGGGATAGGAATGACAATTAGTAATGGGAGCTATCCTGCAAGTCAAGGAGAACATATGATTGCTCATGCCATGGATGAAGTTTATGGTCATAGCTTATTGCCTCTACATGGTGAGAAGATAGCTGTAACTACGCTCACCATGGCTAAGTTGCAAGAGGAAAAGTTACTGATTATACCAACGATAAAACCAACAACAGTAAATGAAAAAGAAATCATTGAATGTTTTGGCACTAATGAGTTTATAGAAATTTTTAATAGTAAAAAGATCAGCGAAGAAAAAGCTGAGCATTTAAACGATATAGTGCAAAAAAATTGGAGTGAATTTTCTGAGGTGGTGAGAAAAAATCATATCCCATCCAAAGTATTGAAAAAGATATTTTGCGATTTAGGTATGGCAATTAACGCTGAAGATTTGGGTTGGGATACCGGTAAATATAAAAAAGTTGTTGACTTAGCTTTCGCTACACGCGATAGATTTACTTTTCTTGACATTAAATAATTTGCTTATTTTATAAGAATTTAATTTAAAAAGATGAATGTAATACTTTTTCCACATATTGATCCAGTGATTTTTAGTATAGGTCCTGTATCCGTTCGGTGGTACTCCATTGCATATGTGCTAGGGATAATATTTGCACATTGGTATTTACATGAAGTAGATAAATACAAGATTTTTAACCAAAAATTTCATGACTCTCTTCTTGCATGGTCGATTGTAGGAATAGTATTTGGGGGTAGGATAGGGTACATGCTGATTTATAACCTAAGCTATTATTCAAATTCACCAACAGAAATATTCAAAATATGGCATGGAGGAATGTCCTTTCATGGAGGACTGATTGGGTGTGTTATTGCAATTATAGCAGTATGTAAAAAGCATAATATTTCTGCATTGCTTATCATGGATCTACTTGCTTGTGCAGCACCTATTGGACTGTTTTTAGGACGCATAGCGAATTTTATAAATGGAGAGCTATTTGGCAGAATCACTGATCTTCCTTGGGGTATTATTTTCCCTGGAGATGATCTCGCTCGTCATCCAAGCCAATTGTACGAGGCAGTAGGGGAGGGCCTTTTGCTTTTTATCATCCTAAATTTACTACTGTTTTTTACAAATCTCAGATCATATAGAGGAGCATTAACCGGAATTGGAATGACGTTTTATGCCATCATTAGATTTTTAATTGAGTTTTTTCGTGAACCTGATTTGCAAATTGGCTATCTTTTATTAAACTTAACAATGGGGCAACTACTTTCAATATCTATGGTTATAATTGGAATGATTATTATTACAATCAGTATTAAAAACCCATCTAATTTATGAATTTAAGTGAGCGTGATAAAAAAATTATATGGCATCCATTCACGCAAGAAAAAACAGCAGGATTTTCAATTGCAATTAAGAAAGGATATGGATCATACCTTTACGATGAAAATGATAAATCATATTTAGATCTTATTTCCAGTTGGTGGGTGAATCTACATGGTCACGCTCATCCTGAAATTGCCAAAGCTATATATGAGCAAAGTATGGCTTTAGAACACGTAATTTTTGCAGGATTTACTCATAAGCCTGCTGTTGAGCTTTGTGAAAAATTACATGCTTTATTACCTAAGGTTTTATCCAAATTCTTTTTTTCAGATAATGGTTCCACAGCTGTTGAGGTAGCTCTAAAAATGGCTTATCAGTATTGGTATAATCAGAGCGATGTTGAAAGGACTATATTTTTAAGCTTTGAAGGGGGATATCATGGAGATACCTTTGGAGCAATGAGCGTAGGAGCTAAGTCTGGTTTTCACAATGCATTTGCAAAATTACTTTTTTCCGTACTGACAGTACCTTTTCCAGAAACATGGAATGGAGATGAGGAAGTAGAAAATAAGGAGGAGCATGCACTTGAGGTACTGCAAAATCATTTAAATACATGCAGTGATAAAATTGCTGCATTGATTTTAGAACCATTAGTGCAAGGAGCAAGTGGCATGAAAATGTGCCGTCCAGAATTTATTAATAAAGTTATTCGTTTAGTACGTGAGTATAAGATTTTGGTAATTTTTGATGAAGTTATGACTGGTTTTGGTCGCACTGGTAGCAATTTTGCGCTTGAGCAAACTGAAATCATACCTGATTTTTTATGCCTTTCCAAGGGACTAACAGGAGGCTTTTTACCACTTGCTCTAACTGTTACTACTGAAAAAGTTTATGAAGCATTTTTAGATAAAAATTTCACCAAAGCTTTTGCCCATGGGCATTCTTATACTGCTAATCCCTTAGGGTGCGCAGCTGCAATTGCATCTTTAAACTTACTAATGAGGCCTAATACTGCTGAATCAATTAAAAAAATTAATAATGCACATCAAGAAGGATTAGCTTTACTTAAAACTTGCGTAAATATTAAATACACGCGTATTATTGGTACAATAGCGGCGTTTGATATTTGTAATTATTCAACTGCACAAAAGTTAAAAGTTGAATGTTTAGAGCAAGGGCTTTTAATCAGGCCTTTGGGAAATTCAGTTTATTTATTACCACCATATTCAACAAGTGATTTGGAGCTTATTGAAGCTTATGGAAAAATTCAAAATATTCTAAAATCTATTACTTAAAACAAATAAAAAGTTACTAGAAGTAAAATCACATAATAAATATTATGAAAAGCTCAATCAAAACTATTTGCTCTGTAAATTATTTTCTTGTTGTTTTTTTTGATCTAGTTCTCATTAATATATCCAAGAGCTTATTATTTTCCTTCACTCTATTAACTTTACTTACACTTTCCCTTAACTTGATGCCTATGGTTTACTTCTCTGTATGGCATTCTATTTAGTTATAAAAATTTGACAAATTTAATAATATAAATACACAATAATAGGAATGATATTATACTTTAATAATCTCTCAATATGCGTGTTTTCTTTATATTATGTTTGATTTTACTGCTTGGTTTTAAACCGGTTATTTATGAACATGGTTATTCTTCTTTGGACATGGAATTAAGGGATAAAATAAAATTGGGAGATAGTAAGGAAGCAGTAGTAGATTTGCTTGGTAGCCCCACTTTTACGTCAAAGCATGATGATAAAATCTGGTATTACGTATCAAGTAAAATAAAGCAATATCGTTTTTTTCAGAAAAGAAAATGCAGCAGTAAGTCTTTGCAAATTACCTTTAATGATAACAACGTAGTGGATTATATTAATTATATAATTATTCCTGAGAAAAAATGTGGTGAATAAATATTATATTTATTTAAATTTGAAAATGCATATTTTCAATGATACGGCTCTTATGGGTTTACAGTAATACTGGTATATAACATCACTTTTTTAAATTAAATAATTATGATTTTTCCTCCAATCTTAAAAATTATACTGTAGAATGAAATATTAACGAATTATTGTTAATGACAGAGATTAATCATTTATTACAAACTTCTAATCTAGAAAAAGAAATATGCAAATTGCCACGTAATATAGAAGCGGAGCAGATATTAATTGGCGCAATGATACGCAATAACGGAATTTGCGATGCTGTGGAAGACATAATCAAAGCAGAAGCGTTATATGAGCCACTGCATCAGCGTATTTTTGAGCAGATCATTAAAATCAGAAAGCGTGGTATTGTTGCAAATGAGATGAGTTTGGAGATGTTTCTCAAAGAAGACTCAGGATTTATTGAATGTGGAGGAGTGCAGTATTTGGCAAGGCTTGTAGCTAAAGCAAGTATAGCACTTGATATTCACAGTATTGCAAAAATTATATGGGATACTTATCTAAGAAGACGCCTAATTGAAATTGGGCAAGGTATTATAAATGATAGCTACAGCTATGATATTGAAAGCCCTGCACAAATACAAATAGAGCAAGCCATGACAAAGCTATTTAACCTAGCAATTACAGGACAAGCTGAAAGAACTTACGCAAAATTATCTAGCTCAATAGCAGAGGTTATAGAAAAAGTAAATTTAGTAAAACACAACCCAGAACTACTTGGTATAACGACAGGATTTCATGATTTAAATCAACTTTTGGGAGGTTTGCAAAAGTCTGATTTATTAATCCTAGCGGCAAGACCATCAATGGGTAAAACGGCATTTGCGCTTAACATGGCATTGAATGCCTGTAAAGCCTTGCAAAAAAACACTGAAGAGCATGTGGGCTTTTTCTCGCTTGAAATGTCGGCAGAACAGCTAACTGCAAGGTTTATGACTATAGAATCTGGGATAAGTTATTATAAAGCTTTAACGGGAAAAATTAGCGATTTTGAGCTGCGTAAATTTTTAACTACCAGTAGTAAGCTATCAGATCTTCCTTTAATAATAGATGATACTCCAGCACTATCTATCAGCGCTCTGCGCACAAAGATAAGGCTTCTATATCAATTGTATAACTTACGGGTAGTGTTTATAGATTATTTGCAACTGCTAAGGGGAACAACAAAAAGAAGTAGTGAAAATAGAGTGCAAGAGATATCTGAAATTACCCAAGGGTTAAAAGCAATTGCCAAAGAACTTAATATTCCAATTATTGCGCTGTCACAGCTTTCTCGTTTGGTAGAGCAAAGAGATGATAAAAAGCCACAGCTTTCTGATTTGCGTGAGTCGGGAAGTATAGAGCAGGATGCCGATATAGTAATGTTTTTATATAGAGAAGAATATTATGAGCTGAGAAAGCAACCAGATGAAGGCAGTAGCAAGCACAGGGATTGGCAAGAGAAAATGGAAAAAATTAGAAATATTGCAGACCTCATCGTTGCTAAGCAGCGAAACGGTCCAATAGGTAACATAAAACTATATTTTAGCTCAAGCGAAGGGGTGTTTAAAGATTATACGGGAAGGTATGATCTTTAAAGGTTTAATTACATACCCACATAAATATGTTCAGGTACTTTCATGGTCTCTTTCCAATCTGAATTATCATTAATCTTTTTTTTCGATTTTACGCATGAAACATCTACAAGTTCTGAACTTGGAGCATCAATTTGTGACTGTGGTAATGGTCTATAATCAAAGTAATTAGAACGAAAACAATCTATTGGGCTGTTTGAAATATTAACTTCATTTACGTGATTTATAGCTTTTTTAGTATCTTGTATAACACTCTTATCATCTAACTGTTGACTGCTAGTAGGTTTTATAGACGAATTAGAGCGTAATAGGGGGCTGCTATCATCAGCAATCTTATTTTTTTGTTGTGAGTTATCTATAATAGAATCGGTGTTAACACCAACACACTTTAAGTCAGATTTTTTAGCTGTTGTAAGTATGCAGAACATAGTTAATGCACTTAGTGTTATATATGCTAAAGAAACTGCTGCTGCAATAAAAACCCACTTTCTAACATCACGATTTTTATCAAACAAATTTATTTTAGATGGAGTAGCTCCTATAAATAAAGCAAACCCTACTACTACCGTAGCAGCAAGTGTTGTTGAGCAATATAATGCTACTCCAAATTTTCTCCAACCTGACACTTATCCCCCTAAATAGTCAGTTTCAGTATAATATATAAATTCTTTTATATCAACTGTGTAAGAAAAGCAACTTACCACAAAGGTGAGTAGCTTTATTAATAGTTATAAGTAATATCTCTTTGAGGTTGATAGGTAGTATGGCGTGAATTGTTTAATTTAGTTCTTAACGGACTAGGATCATCATCTATTGTAGCAAAACCTGTTATAGCAGTTGCAGCAAAAGCTATTGTAGCAAGTGTAACAAGTGTACCCAAAGCAAAAAATACTCCACCTGCAATAACCATTGGATCATTAATACTGCGGCTTCTATCAAATAGAGCAACTCCAGTTGTAGCAGCTGCCGCTACTGCTGCTAATAACACTCCCGTACATACTTGTGCTACTCTTTGTCCTTTCGATGATTGATTTGGCATTTTACCCCCATTAATTATTATATAAAAAGTATAATATATAAATTCTTTTATGTAGTTAGGTGGGTGGGTTAACACCCTCGCCTTAAGGCGAACACTTTAGTATAATGTACTTTAGTATTAGATTTACTTTAGTTTATTTATGGACTACAAACACAGCTCTCACAGTACGTTTGATTTAAAGTATCATGTAGTATTTTGCACTAAATACAGATATAGAATACTTACAGGTGAAATAGCAGTGCGTACCAGAGAGATTATCAGAGAAACATGTGTTACAAATTACGTAGATATTGTAAGTGGTAATATTACGCCTGATCATCTACATATGCTAATCTCTATGCCTCCTAGT
>BNGT01000058.1 GCA_016860565.1 Candidatus Mesenet longicola
GAAAATCTCCCGTTTCCTTACGTCTTTTCTGCCACTCATATAGAGTCGTTTTTCCAATTTTAAATCTCTCGGCAACATTTGCTCTACTTTCTCCTTCATCCAATGCTTCCATTGCTTTTTTCCTTAAGTCGTAACTATACGCTGCTGGCATACAAACCCCACTACCATAAATCCATATCTTAACTTGTTTGGATTATTATGAGAAGAGCTATAAATCTTTTAATGTCCGCCAATCCAAAAATAAATCTTATAGTACTAATTGTATAAATAGGCCTAAAAATAGTAGATCAGAAAAGGATGAATTAAATACAAGTTCTTTGGGTACCAATAGTATATCAAGGGATTATAAATCAGAAGATGAAGATCAATTTATAAGTGCTTCTACTCTTGATGATGTTCATAGTATACTAGAATGTGTTGCATGTAGTAAATTAGAGAATTCTGAATCAGAAATGGATTTTTCAGTATCAGATGATAAATATGTTTCATCTCCTTCTCCCACTCCAAGACTTAATCGTAAATACGATGTAAATAAAAAACTGTGGGATGAAGACCATGAAACTACTCATGAAGAATTAGAAAAAACCAATAATAAGCATAAACCTGAACCAAAAAATGCTAATTGTAATTCAAGTTATTATCGCGCTGGATTTTAAAAACCAGTTAATATCCTCTCAACTAGCTCTTTTACTGTTGGAACATAACCATCTTTATAGAAAGGATCCTCTTTGAATTTATAAGCGTTGTGGCCAGAAAACATAAGTTGATTTCTAATATCACCACCGTTTACTATACTTTGCAGAGTTTTTTGTATGCAAAAGCTACGTGGGTCTGGCTTTTGCCCTGTTGTATAATCATCATGATCTTTCCAATTGCTAAATAAACAGTGGCTTAAACAACCCATGCAATTAATTTGATCCCTTCTTATCTCTTCAAGTTTATCTTTTGTTACAAAAATAACAGTTGAGCTCGGTGTTTTTAATACCTCTGTATACCCCTCCATAATCCATTTATTAGACAGATCTTTATCTTCTGCTTTTAAATAAATTTTTCTATTTCTTTGTCCAATAGTTAGCTCAGTATCAAACACACTACTATAACTGTATGAAAATTCTACTTGCCTTAAATTACGTTCTTTTAATTCACGTAAAAAATCATTTTCAATTGCAGAAGAATAAAAGCCTGTAGGACTGAATTTGTTTAAGTAAACATCTCCTTTCTTAATATTAAGCAGATGATTTTTCCATTCTGCTGAAATTGGACTTTCTTGTGTTAAGAGAGGGCGAGTACCAAACTGAAAAGCTATATTGCCTATCAATTTATTATCAAACCAGTTATACCAATCTTTTAAATACCATACCCCTCCAGCAATTACAATCGGCACATCACATAAGCCAACTTCATTCATAAATGATCTAATCTCTACAACTCTTGCAAATGGATCTTGTGGCACTTTTGGATCTTCATTATTGCTTAAACCATTATGCCCACCAGCAAGCCATGGATCCTCATAAACTACTCCGCCTAGTAAAAATTTAGATACTTTTTCATACGAACGCTTCCATAAAATTTTCAGCGCACGTACTGATGAAATTATTGGATAATAATATACTTGATATTTAGCTGCTATTTCAGCTAATTTATAAGGCATCCCTGCACCACAAGTAACCCCATGTATCAGCCCTTTTGCACCTTCTAATACCCCATTAAGTATACGTTGCACAGCTCCCATTTCCCATAAGACATTCATATGTATGCGACCTTGATCTTTTGAAATTTCGTTCGCAACACGTGCCTGACTGATTGCTGCTTTTATGCTATGTTCAATTAGCTCATTATGACGCTCATGTCTTGTTTTGCCTTTGTAAATCTGTGGCATTATCTCACCGTTATCATCTATGAGCTTTGCATTAGCACCTGAAAAAGTACCAACTGCACCAGCTGCAGCAAAGGCTCCACAAGAAAATCCATCACTTATTCCAATGCCTTTACCACCCTCTATAATGGGCCATACCTCTTTACCAGAAAGTAAAACTTTTTTGATTACATCCTTTAAATTTATTTCCATTAATTTTAGTTAATTTTACCACTTCAGAGCTTATTATAATGAGTTTCTTTAAATTATACAATTAGTTACATATTAGGAGAAAAGTTTGCATCTCAACTCGCCCTGATCTACAATGCTGCAGCAGTAGTATTGCTACTTCAGCAAAATGATGATTTATGGATCCAAAGAAAGTAGAGTTAATTTTTTTAAGTTTTCAGCAATCTAACCCTATACCTAAAATTGAGCTAAATTATACAAACCACTTTACTCTACTAATTGCAATAATTTTATCAGCACGGACAACTGATGTTAGTGTAAATAAGATAACAGAACAGCTGTTTAAAATTGCTGATTCTCCACAAAAAATCTTAGATCTTGGAGAAGAAGAATTAAAGAGTCATATCTGTCGTATTGGTTTATACAACACTAAAGCAAAAAATATCATAAAATTAAGTACTATTCTAATAGAAAACTATGATAACAGTGTTCCCATAGAGTTTAATCAACTAATTTCATTGCCAGGAGTGGGAAGAAAAAGTGCAAATGTTTTTTTAAACTCAGCACTTGGCATGCCAACACTTGCAGTTGACACTCATGTATTTAGAGTCAGCAATAGAATAGGTTTAGTAAAAGAAAAAAGCATCATAGAAACTGAAAGAAGCTTGCTTAAAGTAGTGCCAAAAAAATGGCTCCTGTACGCTCATCACTGGCTGGTATTACATGGCAGATATGTATGCAAAGCACGCATGCCATTTTGCAAAACGTGCATAATAAAAGATTTATGTGAATATAAGAAGAAATGCTAATAATTTGTTACTACTTATGATAAGTAGTAACAAAGTGTTGTTATCTATCACGGTCACCATTAAGTATAGATTTTCCTATACCAATGGTCCACGTAGAAGCACTTTCTCCCTTAGAACCATCACAAGGAGATGGAGGTGGAGGTAGAAATGAATCATCATCAACATGTTGATTTTGTTGTCCTGTCATTATTCCTTGTTCAAGCATGCCAGTATATTCTGGCCAATTTTGCTTATTCTTTGCTGCCTGTATCTCTACTGCCGCTTTTAGCTCATCTTCATAACTCATTTCTGCAACTTGTGATTTCTGACTACTACTTTGCATAGGAAGTGGTACTAGCACTTCTTGCAGCTTTACATCATCTTTCGTCTTATCTTTATAACCCGTTATTACAGTTGGTGGTTTCTCACTATTATTTGGCATAGGAGGCGCTTTTGGTATTGACTTCATATTATCTCCAACCATATGTGGATTATCATAACAATAGCTACTCATATAATTTAATTTTACGCAATCTGTAAGCCTTTTTAATCGCGTTTTTAACGTCACAATATCATTGCTATCATTAGCTTGAATCATACTTGTTTCATCTTGTTCATTAGAACATCTATTATCAAATCTATATTCTATGCTTTCATATTTTATCAACTGATAACACAACATAAGTAAGCACATAGCTGCTAGCGTCAGTGATACCACCTCTATAGGTAATTTTATGTCTACTATTGGATTTAAATGTCTTATTAGTAAAAATACACCAAAAGCAGCAGACATTGTAACAGTAGAAACTATAGTAATATTTCTAATAATTCTTTTCTTGTGATCAGAATGGAATTCCTCATACATGCTGTATGCAATACTTCTAATTTCTTCAGTTTCGTTGTTATTATCAATACCCCCAAGCAATGATTCTAAAGCACCTATACCACCATTTTTTTTGACATAATGCGCTTCATATTTTCCTAATTGTTCTAGTGTTAATGTTCCCATTATTTACCCCCCACTTTTAACTAGATATTAATTGTTATATAAATATCAACATAAGTCAATATGCTACTTATAGTTGAACCTTAAAATAAGCTCTTAATACTATATATCGTTTTTGCAATATCTTCTGCTTTAAAAACAGCTGATCCCATAACTAAAATATCTGCTCCTGCTTTTATAATAGAAGATGCATTAGATGCGGTCACACCGCCATCCACAGCTATTTTTGTTGCAATTTTTTTTATCATGCATTTTATTTTAGATATTTTATCTAGTTGTGATGTTAGGAATTCTTGCCCACCAAAACCAGGATTGACAGACATGACAAGAACTACATCTAGTTCATGTATTATGTATTCTAATACACTTGGATGAGTTGAAGGTATTATTGATATTCCAGCTTTAACTCCATATGATTTAATTTTCCTAATTACTTTATCTAAGTGAACTTCTGTTTCTGCATGTATAGTAATTATATTTGCTCCTGCATTCACAAATGCTTCGATATGATTTGAAGGAGAGTTTATCATCAGGTGCACATCAAAAGGCAAAGAAGAGTAAGGTCTTATTGCTGACATAACTCCTGGACCAATTGTAATATTAGGTACAAAATTACCATCCATAACATCTATATGTATTAAATCCGCATCTAAATCACTTACCTTCTTAACTTCTTCTCCAAGCTTGGCAAAATCTGCCGAAAGTATTGATGCAGCTATTTGAATCGACATTTTTCTCTGCACATTTCATTAATAAGTATTCTATTTTATCTCAAAAACTAGAGCTTACATTATAAACGTGTTTATTATAAGTAATACAATCTATAACTTCTCTTACTTGAGAGAAAGTATACAATTTGTTGAAGCTGGTATTTATAGTAAAGTCTGAAAGCTTATGTTTTATATGATAAGCAAGTTGTCGTTTGGCAAACATGTCGATTTCCTTTATTGTTAAGTTACGGTTTGTTAGCCTTTTACTTTGTAATTGCAAATCTGCAGTGACAAAGATAATGAAATCACATAAATGGTGAGATTTTGTCTCAACAAGTAGTGGTACATCTAGCACTGCAAGCTTGCTGCTTTTCTTCCTCTCTTCAATGAGAAAATCGTTTTGTTTTTCTAGAACAAGAGAATGTACTTTAGATTCAAAAATTTGCCATTTTTCACTATATTGAAAAAAATACTTCCTAAGCATTGATCTACTAATTGATCTATCTATTACTGCATCCGGAAAATAGTCTCGTGCTAGATTAATGATCGACTTATCTGATTGGTAAATTTTATGTACTGTAGCGTCTGCATCAAATATAGCAGCCCCAAATTTTTGCAAACAACTTGCAACAAAACTTTTTCCTACCCCAATTGCACCTGTTAAACCCAAAACAATCATATTTAGTGCACTTTGCAGTTAAAATATATAAACATAATACATGTTAAATGTAATTAATGCTTTAAACAACGGTCAATTAATATGTTTTCCAACAGAAACTGTCTACGCTCTTTCTTGTAATGCTAACGATGCAAGTGCAATAGATAAAATCTATAAAATAAAAAAACGTAACAAAAATAAACCTCTATCAGTGTTTGTAGCTAATATTGAGCAGCTTAAGGAAATAGCGATAATTAAGGAAAGTTATCTCGCTCCTATTAAATATTTTTCTCCAGGTCCAATAACATTTATCTTGCCTCTTAAAGAAAATAGCAGGCTACCAAAGGAGTTTTTCCAAGGTACTATTGGTGTCAGAATTCCAAATCATCCAATCGCTCTTAAAATACTAAATGAATTTAAAAATATAATGGTAGCAACTAGTGTTAACATTTCAGGGGAAAAAAGTGTATCAAAAGCTTGTGATATTCCAAGCGACATAAAGAAAGAAGCTTCTATCATCATAGATGATGATAAATTAGTTATGGGAGTAGGGTCAACTATAGTTGATCTTACAACAGATGAAATTTCTGTTTTGAGAAGAGGTAAAATAACAGAAGAGAACGTTAAAACGGTATTTGATAAGTATGAAAAACATAATAGGGCATAAATCTGCAAAACAAACACTAATTAATAATAGATCTGTGCAATCGTGGCTCATTTGTGGGCAAAAAGGCATAGGCAAAGCAACATTAGCTAAATCCTTTGCAAGTTTTATTTTAACACATTCTTATACTCACTATGATCATCCAGATTTTCTCATAATTGAAGATCCTTTAATTACTGTAGAAAGAATCAGATATCTAAAAAATTTTTTATATTTAAGCCCAAAACATTCTGACTATAAAGTAGTATTAATAGATAGCATTGAAGCGGCAAATAATAATGCTAGAAATGCAATGCTAAAAATATTGGAAGAACCAACGCAAAATTCAATAATAATTATAATTAGCCATAAACCTTATCATGTACCTGCAACTATAAAATCACGTTGCTTTCAACTTAAGCTATCTCCTTTAAGTTACGATGAAACAAAACAAGTCATAGCAAAATTTCCCTCTGAGCAAAAGCTATGTGAAGAGTTATTTTCTTTATTTTGTGGATTACCAGGAATAATAATTAATACTGCAAGCAGCAAAATTAATGATCTATATCAATCTTTATTAAAAGTCTTACAAGGGCAAAATGATTTCAAAACAATTGACTGCATAATAAATACTGATGTTGAACTTGATACAATAGCTTATATTTTACAAAACTTGATCTTAAGAGTTGTAAAAAATAAAATTGGAATAGAGAAGCAGTCAGATGAAAAATTCATTACAGAAAATATTATTCATAATATTTCGTATTGGTATGAAAAATGTCAGCAAATTATCGATCTTTTAGTTTCTGCTGAAAAATTTAACTTGGATAAAAGCCATACATTAACTAATTTAGTAAATATCTTGAATTAAAAGAAAAAGGTTTAATGATATAATTAACAACAGATATAGCTTAATATACAAAATAAAATAAAAGTATAGGGGTAAGATAAAAAAAAGAGGAAAGAAACCATATCAATATAAATTAAAAGCAAGAGTGATTGCAGTAATGGAATCAGAGTAGTAAAAGTGAAAGGAATCTTTAAAACAGGTAGATTTACAGGTAAAAAAGGAATCAAACCTAACAAGAACATACCCCAAGCAGCATCAAATAAGAAATAATAGATCCGAAAAAAAGAGACAGACTAATTTACATCCTGAACTTGAAATGTTTGCAAATGGTATGAGTTATAAAGGTTGCATATCGAAGAAATTTACAACCATAAGATATCAGCTGCAACAATATCCAGCATTACAGATAAATTGCTATCAGTGATCAATGAGTGGCGTATTTGCAAACCATTTATTCAATATGGATGGAATGTTTTTCAAGATTAAAGAGGATGGTAGATGCGTAAGCAAGTGCATATATAAATACTTGGCATAGATCAAGAAGGAAAAAAAGAGGTATTAGGCTTTTATTTGACAGAAAGTGAAGATGCAAGTAGTAATACCCATTTTGAACTGCAAGAGACATCAGAATACCCACACATTAAGTGTACTAGACACCACTTAATCTGACAGAAGAGAATTAACTGACAGAAGAATTTAAATAGTTAAAACTACTATCAGAATCCTGATTAATGTTACTAATATTTTTCTGGAAAGCAATGTGTTTGCTATCAAGAAAAGTTTGTATTGGTGTTTTGCCATAGCAATATTTGCCTGATTGTCTCATTGTAAGAACGCAACCAATGATCAATATCAATCTGCAGATCTTCTAAAGAACTGTATTTCTAAAGATGATGTTGTAACACTCATCTTGCATAGTTTTGTGAAACCTCTCGCATATGCCATTAGTTTGTGGAGTTAGTTCTGGAATGATCAATGTTTTCTATGCCCAAATAAAGCTGATAAGCGTGATTTTCAGGCTTACCACAATACTCTGTACCTCTATCAGTCAAAATGGGCAATGTTTTGTCCATCAAAGAATTCTATCATTTAGCAAGTCAGCTGCAGTAATTG
>BNGT01000059.1 GCA_016860565.1 Candidatus Mesenet longicola
ATATTAAACCTTATAAAACAAGGTATAAGAAAGCAAAATAGTATATTTGCTAAGAATGAATAACAAAGGAGAAAAAAGAGAGTGGCAGAGGCAATAATTTCAGCAAAAACACGTGAAAATACCCAAAATATACCATATTGGCATAAATGAGATAAAATTTAAACAATTTTGCAGTGGACGTGATCCAAAATAAAATTAAGTATTGAACAGAAAATAAAATGTTGGAAACAGCTAAAAAACTGCAAAAATAAGCAAAAGCATAGATTAAATTAGGTTTTTCCCATATTAAACCAAACAATAAACAAGATAAAAAGAGGAGTTTAAAATTAATAAAACAGTCACCCAAAATTTGATGAATCGAGATTTATTCAAAATGGATGGTTTAAAAAAGGTATTAGTTAAAGTAAAATTAGGCAGTAGCTAAATCCTATGATGGCAATATTTAAAATTATTAAGAATATGGTCCATTGAATTACTTAAGTATGCAAATTCATTTGCAATATTACGCACAAAAACTCTGTAAATTTTTTCTTGTTGTTTTTTTGATTTGGTATTAGATAAAGATTGGAACAAACAAATAAAAATCCGTACATTAAAATGATATTTTAGCTTTAGAAATTTTTATTTAAAATTATATATGGCCAGCATTGTTAGATATGAAAAGTTTTCACCCAAAATAGGAGAAGGGACTCTTATTTCTAAAGGAGTATATATTATTGGTAAAGTGGAAATAGGTAAAAACGTAAGTGTTTGGTATAATTCTGTTCTTAGAGGCGATGTGGGATCGATTTATATTGGTGATGGCAGCAATGTTCAAGATGGTACTATAATTCATGTGGATAGAGTAGGAGGCGATACTAAGGTTGGCAGTATGGTTACAATTGGTCATGGCTGTATTCTTCATGCTTGTACTATTTGTGATAGAGTGCTAATTGGCATGGGGTCAATTATTATGAATAATGCTACTATTGAATCAAATAGCATAATAGCAGCTGGTTCGCTAATTACAGAAGGAAAAATAGTAAAGAGTGGAGAAGTTTGGGCTGGCCGTCCAGCAAAGCTACTGCGCAAAATTTTGCAAGAGGAGATAGAAAATATTAATATTTCTGCAGCAAATTATATAGAATTAAGTAAACAATATATGGGGAATGATGGATAAATTGTATGTTATACTTTCAGAGTTACAAACATGGATGATCAACGGTTTGTACTTATTTAGCGCTTTTATAAAAGAACTGTGGGATTCTTTTATTGGGTCTTTCTTTAATTAATCATGATAAACCTTCTTCAAGATTATGATGTAAATAATAAAGTTATCTTGCTCAGGGTTGATTTTAACGTACCTATCATTAACGGTGCCATTCAAGATTTAACCCGTGTGCTAAGAGTGATTCCTACAATTAATTACTTGGTAGGTTCAAATGCCAAGACAGTTATAATATCTCATTTTGGGCGCCCCAAGGGTAGAAACGATAGTCTTTCACTACAACAAGTGATTGAATCTTTATCTAAGCTACTTAATAGGCAAGTTAGTTTTGTTGATGATTGCATAGGCGATAAAGTAAATACGGCAATAAAGTTAATGATGCCAGGAGATGTGATATTGCTTGAAAACTTAAGATTTTATCCCGAAGAAGAGTTAAATGATATAGATTTTGCAAAAAAGTTGTCATCAGTAGCAGATATATATGTTAATGATGCTTTTTCTTGCTCTCATCGTAATCATGCTTCTATCGCTCAGGTGGCAAAATTTTTACCTGCATATGTTGGCTTTTGCTTGCAAGATGAAGTGAATCATTTGGAAGAAATAATATCTTGTAAATACAAACCTACAGTGGCGATAGTTGGTGGTGCTAAAATATCAACTAAGATAAATCTGCTACTCAGTTTAGCGCAAAAAGTAGAGTTTTTAATTCTTGGTGGAGCAATTGCTAATAATTTTCTATTAGCTCAAAATTTTGATATAGGAAAATCCTTGTATGAAAAAGACACAGAGAATATCTCTCTTGAAGTAATGAAAGTAGCAGCACAAAATAATTGCAAAATAATTTTACCTCAAGATATTTTAGTTGCAAAAGATGCAAATTACAAACTTGGGCTTGTTAGAGGTGATTTGAGTTCTATTTTAGATAATGATGTAATACTTGACATAGGACCTAAAACTTTAGATGAGATAAGGCAAATACTTCTCAGCTGCAAAGCAGTTTTGTGGAATGGTCCTTTAGGTGCTTTTGAGTATCCAGCTTTTTCTAATGGTACTTTTCAGGTAGCAAGGGAAATTGCTAGTTTAACACAGACAAAGGGAATAAAAAGCATAGTAGGTGGTGGTGATAGTTTATCGGCAATAAATGCTGCTGGAGTTAATATAGAGGACTTTACTTATGTGTCTACCGGTGGTGGGGCATTTTTGCAATATATAAGTGGCAATGAAATGCCTGGTTTAAGTAGTTTTATTTGTTTATGAAAATAAAATTTAAACATTTTTTCGAGCATCAGTATTTCTTATCAAGTTCTCTATACAGAGTTGCTGTAAGCTAGGCATTGGCAGTTTTTCATCTGCTTTGTAAGAAAATACTCCTTTTAGTAGATAATCAAGATTGCATTTTTGTTGATATTTAGCTTGAATTACCGGTTCTATTTTATGCTTAAAACAATTCAAAACAGAGTCTCTTATGCGTTTTTCATTAAAAACGTCTTTAACTTTGATAGATTTAGTTTCATATAAAGCTAATGTTATATCCAAACATTGCTTGACCCTATTTCTACTATCAAGCTCTATTTCTGTTGTGTTTAGTGTGAATTCTAGAATATTACGTACATAATTATTTTTAGAATAGATATTCATTATATAATCTACATCGTGGCTATTTTGTAAGACAATTTTTAGTAACTCAACATCATTTTTTATTTTATTGAATATATTATCATTAACACCAAATATTCTTTCAACATCAAAACAGTTATACCTTTGAATTCTTAGAATACGTCTAATATTATCATGCTTTGTTTTTCTACTACTTTTTTCTGTACTGGAAATTTCGTCATTTGTCTTATAATTTGGTAGATAATTGTTATACTGTAAGGCTATAGTAAGGTCATGATTATTGATACTTTCCGCTTGATCTACTGAGTTATTTTCTAAGATTTGTAATATGTTTTCTTGTTCTAATTCTATACTTTGTTCCTGAACAAAAGTAGTTTTACTTTCTATATCAACTTCTATCTTTTGTGATACATTGCCTTTAAATAACTTTCTTATATACTCATATATGTTTTTTAATACTTTTTGTAATAGCTTTACACAATTAACAAATCCTCTTTTGCAAGCTTTTAGCATGTCATCCTCCTTTTAGCGTCATATTATACCAATATCATTAAATAGATACTAATTGGGTCAATAACTTTATTTAAAACTCTATTTTAGTAATAAATTGATCTACACCTAGTCAATAAAGTGAAAGTGTGTTACCTTTAATCAATAAGTTTTGAGATTAATATGAGGATAGAAATTTCAAATAAGCATTGGTTTGCAGATGTTTATTTGATAAATTCAATTGATGCTGCATTTTGTGAGAAAATCTGCAAAATGCTAGCGCATCCAGTGTTAGGGCAATATCGTTATTATGAACTTGATAGTTATGATGTTTTGCCATCTCAATATCAATTCATAGATCCAAAAGCAGATTGGGCACTAGAAATTTCATTTTTACCTGGAGTTACTGATAATTTAGGAAACACAGCAAAACAAATTATATGTGAGCATATTAGTATCCAAAATGAGGCACTGAGTGTCAAAAGCGCTAAACTTATTTTAGGAAAAGGAAATTTGCCAAGCATAGATGAGATAAAAAAGCAGTTTAACCCTTTAATTCAAAGTTGCAGACTAATTCAAAGATTTGATAATTCTTACATATTACAAAACTATTATAATGGTTCTTTTACTACTGAAGGAAACATTTCTTTTATTAAAGAGAGTATTACTAACTCTGTTCAATACATAAATTTAGAAGTTTCAGATGATGAGCTTGAAATAATAGGCAAAAGTGGGAATTTAGGCTTGTCATTGCCAGCAATGAAAGCAATTCAAGCTTATTTTCGTATTTTAAAACGCAATCCTTCTGATATAGAGCTGGAGACATTAGCACAAACATGGTCTGAACACTGCAAACACAACATCTTTTCTGCTCCGATAGATGATATAGAAAATGGATTATATGAGTATTATATCAAACGCGCCACGCTTGAGATAAATTCAAGTATTTGTGCTTCTGTTTTTTCTGATAATGCTGGTGGCATAGTTTTTGATGATGATTTTCTCATTGTAGATAAAGTTGAAACTCATAATAGCCCCTCAGCACTTGATCCATTCGGTGGAGCAATGACTGGAGTTTTAGGAGTAAATAGAGATATTATTGGTTTTGGCAAAGGAGCAAAGCCAATTATGAACACTTATTATTTTTGCTTTGCTGAGAAAGTTCCAGAAAAGCTTTATAGAGATAGAGAGTGCACCAGTGAGATTTTATCTCCAGAATTTATTATGAATGGTGTCATTGATGGAGTAAATGTTGGTGGCAATTGCTCTGGTATTCCAACCCCTTTAGGCTCTGTATATTTTGATGATAGATTCTGTGGTAAACCTTTGGTTTTTGTTGGTAGTTTAGGAATTATTCCTCGTAGTATAGATAAGATGCCATCTCACATTAAAAAACCTAAAAATGGTGATAAGATCGTAATAGTTGGTGGTAGAACCGGCAAAGATGGCATTCATGGTGCAACTTTTTCTTCTGCAGCTTTAACCAATAGTAGCACTTCTACTGTTGTACAAATTGGCGATCCTACCACACAAAAAAAACTCTCTTGTGCCATAATTGAAGCCAGGGATTTAAATTTGTATAACGCTATAACAGACAACGGTGCAGGTGGTCTTTCCTCTTCAGTTGGTGAGATGGGGAAGGACGGATTTGAAGTGGATTTAAGTAAAGCGCTACTAAAAAACAGCAATATGGCTCCTTGGGAGATATGGATATCAGAATCACAAGAGAGGATGACTTTGGCTGTGCCAGCTACAAAACTTGAGTTGTTAGCGAGTGTAATGAGAAAACACAATGTAGAGTTTTGTGTTATAGGGGAATTCACAAACTCCGGTAGAGCAATTGTAAAGTGTTCTGAATCTGAGAAAAATCCAATTATGGATATAGATACTGATTTTCTTCACAGTGGTAACCCTAAAATATCTCTAAAAACAAGCGTTTGGTCAAAACAGCCTGCAGAAAACAAAAGAAAATTTGATGGCATTTCCTTAGAAACTCAGCTTCATGAGATGATGGCAAGGCCCAATATATGCAGCAAAGAATTTATAGCCATGCAGTATGATCATGAAGTTCAGGGCTCATCGGTGCTAAAGCCATTGCAAGGAAAAGGTCGTGTTTGTTCCGAAGCAGTTGTAATACGTCCTATTTTATCATCTCAAAGAGGTGTTGTAAAATCACAAGGATTCGGCTCAAGTTATGGAGAAATTGATACGTACCATATGGCAGCTTGTGCAATTGATACAGCAATACGCAATTACGTGGCAGCCGGTGGCAATATAAATCATCTGGCACTGCTGGATAATTTTTGCTGGTGTGATTCAACAAATCCTGAAAGACTGTGGCAATTAAAGAGAGCAGCTGAGAGTTGTTATGATTATGCTAAAGCTTTTGCTACACCTTTTATATCAGGCAAGGATAGTATGTTTAATGACTTTAAAGGATATAATAAAGACGGGGAAGAAGTTACTATTTCTGCACCACCTTCGTTACTTATATCTGCAGTTGGCGTAATAGAAGATATAGAAAATTCGATATCACTTGATGTTAAATTTCCAGGTGACTTAATATATGTTCTTGGTATGACATACGATGAGCTTGGTAGATCTGAATATCAAATGTACAGCGGCGTTGGCAGCAATAACATACCGAAAGTTTCAGCCCAAAGCGCTAAGGAATTATATCAAATTTACGGAAAAGCAGTAGCAGAAAAACTAATTGCTTCGGCAATTGCTCCGAATTTAGGTGGACTGATTGTTGCTTTGATTAAATCATTGATTGCTGGGCAACTTGGAGCACAAATAGATTTATCTAAAGTCATTTTAGGGCAAATAGAAGATAAAAATATAGTAAATGAAGTAATAATGTTTTCTGAGTCACAAAGCCGAATACTGGTGACAGTTGCACCTGATAACCAAAAGAAATTTGAGCAATTATTTGCTAATATTCCTCACTCTAATATTGGAGTAGTTACTGAAAAAAAATTACTTGATATAAACGATGCTGCAACCATAGATATAGCTCTTTTGGAGAGCAGCTATAAAGAGTTTCACCAATACAACTCCCCATATACTTTTTCATAATGAAACATTTGTATCCGTTTAGGAGAGTGGTATAAGAAAGATAGATAGGGGATTGTGAAAAGCTCTTTGTTTACATGTTAAGAAATTATCCGCTCAAGGAATGAATTTCCCCGCTTCGATAGTGTAAAATATGAATTTTTGCGACATAATGACGGATTTGCCGTTCAGCATGTCAGTGGAATATTTTCTGAGTCATTTAAAAAATCCCACATCATTCTTTCAGATTTCAAAATATTTTTTTGCAACTCGAGAAGCTCCAATTACCTCAGGTAAGTAGCCTTCAACTTGTACGTTTTTACAATTTCTTTGCACAAATCTTCATTTTTTAGTCAATTAGTGTAAATAATTCAGTGACTACGTTTTTTAACCCAGAATTTTGACTTCAATGTTCCAACTATGTGCTATTGCCTATTTTTACCAATAAAATAATTATATACCTACCACTAAGCTAGTGTTATTTTTTTAAACTTTTTAACTCTGTCAATTTTATAAAACTTGCTTTGCAAATATCCAGCACCCGCCAATTTATTATAATGGCTTGTTTCATCAATATTTCACTTCTGCTTGTTTCTTGTTTTCATATGTTTTTCTACATTTTGATGCAACTCTATGTATACTGCCAACGCTTATATTCAAATAAAAAATGTCATTTATGATGTTTTGAATTCTTGTAATTATAGCTCTTCTCATAATAGTCAGAATAAAAAAGCAGAATCAACAGCTTGACGGAAAGACTTAAAAATAGGGATATTTTTTCTAGCTCTGTTCTTTATAGCAAACCACTGATGCTCAATTTTGTTAAAGTCTGGAGAATATGGAGGAAGATAAAGAATTTCAGCACCAACTCCTTTAGCAAGATTATCTATTTTTTTAGATTTATGAAAAGTAGCGTTATCAAGAATTACAGTTTGGCCAGACCTTAAAATTGGAGTTAAAAACTGCTCAAACCAAGCCTCGAAAACATCCTTATTG
>BNGT01000060.1 GCA_016860565.1 Candidatus Mesenet longicola
ATGTTCACAGTGCAAGCGTTCAAGATAGTGATGGTGCTCTAGATCTTTTTATTCGAGCTAAAGAAAAATCTCCAAGGGTGCAGAGGTTTTTTGCTGATCAAGGATACAAAGGTAAACTACAAAGTCGCTGTTTATTGGAGACAGGATGTTTATTAACGATCACCAAAAAAGCAGTAGATACTACAGGATTCCAGGTTATTCCTAAACGTTGGATTGTGGAAAGAACTTTTGCTTGGCTCTCCAATTTTAGACGCATGAGCAAAGATTACTAGCATTCTCCTCTTACTTCAAAAACTAATATCTTCTTTAATATGATTACTTCTATGCTTTCTAAATTATCTACTTAATCTCTTTCAAGACAGGTTCTCAACTCCATGTTTTATATTAATATTACTATCTTTTCTTGTTTGACACAGTTTGTTGAACATTCTCAACAGAATTGATAAGTCTGGACTAGCTTACTTTTAAAAATCATGTAGAAAATTTTAAATACCGGCAATCAAATAGAATTTCATATAAATAATTCATCCTTAATACTTTGATCTGCACCGTATTTCGTTAAAGTTTCAACTATGTCAAAGTAATGATAAGTGATAGCTAAATGTAATGCTATTCTACCAAAAGTATCCTTGATATTAACATCTACGATATTATTATCCAATAACTTAACTATTTTATCGTTGTTGTTATTTAAAACGGCAATATGTAAAAGAGAGTCCTTAGCTGCAATATGATCAAAAAATATTCTTATTCCTACTCTATTACTACTAAAATACTGTTTTTTAAAAAACTTTTTTAATTTCTTTTGTTTTGATTCTAAATACTTAACTTTCAGCCCAGTACTAGCCTTTGACTTTAAAGTTGGTAACTGATCACGTTGTTTCAGAAATATATCAAAGAACTTCTTAGCAACAAGATATTCAGCAAAAGTAAAATGAACGAAATTAGGTTTCCCATCAATAATACGATCAACAATTCCAACACAACCATTACCTTTTTCCATCTCCACTATTAAGGATTTTATTTTATCAATTTTTTCAGGAAACAAGCTCTCCGTCTCTTTTTCTCCAAACAACGCATAAAAAGCTAGGAATTGACGTTGCTTAAGAAACTCATCAAATGATAATTTATTACTTGGTGTTATGTACCCTTCTTGCTGGCTGGAATACTCATCAAATTTACATTTGATAAATCCATCATAAAATTTAGTCAAATTAAAGCCATCAAATAATGAGCTGCCTTGATTACCATTATAAAATTCTTCAAATTTGTTTTGCAAAAGTTCAGCTACAATCTGAAGCTGTAGTGGAACAGATAAAAAATCTTCATTTATATTTGTTCCACTAGTAAAGGTTCTAAAAAATTCTTGAATGCAATTTTCTAGACGTGTTTTATCTATAATATAGTTTTTATGATTTAAGTAATTTTGAAAAAACTTTTTTAAGAACTCCTTTTGCTCATTTTTAGATAAAGGATTCAACTCATACAAAGAGTCTATATCTAACCCATTTGCTAATTCATCACACGTATAGTTACGAGTTATTATCCACAATCTCTTTAATTGAGTTTCTCTTAAAGCAACAAACAATTTAATAGCATTACTTCTACTGGTAGAACTAACTTCATTGAATCCATCAAAAAATAAAGCAACTTTATCCACATAATTAAAACTATCCGTAAACAAAGACTTCTCTAAAGCAGTACTCAGCCCTATTATTCTTGATAAGAAATCAATAGCTTTGCTTTTATTATAATCATCAAAGTTTTCTTCACTTAATGCTTGTATATGCTCAACCAGATTGATTTTTATGACCCACAAAGAAGGGTTATTTATTTTTTCCTGCTCTGCTAAATGAGTTAATACTACTGATTTCCCCATACCAGATTTAACAACTATTATTGCTACCTTATCTGTAATAACTTCTATATTTTCTCCTCCCTTTCTATTAAATTTGCGTTCTATATAACACTCTTTATCTATCCCAGTTAACTTAGGAGCCATACTACCTACTCTAATCTCATTATTATCAATCAATTGAGCTAATACTTCTTCATTGATTAGATGTTTTTGATTATTATTTATCAAATTACTTAAAGATGTTTCATTACCTTGAAAATTTACAGTTTTATTCAGAATTTTCTTTCGTGACTCACTCTTTAGGTCATCTAAACTATTTACACTAACTGATCTTTCCTGATATTTACCTTTTATTGCACTATTTTTTTCAAATTTATCTGCAAAGGAATTACCATTTCTAGTTATTAAGATAACCTTTTTATCAGTGTTGTTTTTTATAATATTTATTAGACTTGAATATAGGCCAAATACATTGTTTACCTCCTTTTTACACTCGACTATTAGCAAATTTTTATGATCCTGCGCGCCAAAAGCATCTAATGCTTTGTTTTTTAGTAATAACAAATGATTGAGAGGTAAAAAGATGTAACTATCTTCAGCTTTGTACAGATTGTTATTTACCAAAAACTGATTTACCCTAATGGCATTTAATTTTGTATTATGCTGAGACTTAAGATTTAAAACTTGCTTTTGTTTTTGGTTTAAGAAATTTCTTATCTCCACTAATTGAGTGCTTTTGAAATTGATATTATACTGCTTTAGTTTCTTACTATATCTAGATGTTAACCCAATTATTTTTAAACTACTTACTTTTCGTTCTGCAAATTCGAAAAATTGACGGCAATCTTCAATTGTGAGGAATGTACCTTCTTTTTGTTTTATCCAGTCTAACATTTCTTTTAGAAAGTTATCTGTAACAAGATCAGCATCAAAGAGTTTAAATTCTTCACCTACCTCATGACTAATAATATTACTTAATTTGAGCTCATTAGGTTGATTAACTGCAAATGTTAGCTTCTTAAGAAAATTATTTATCTCTGTATCTACATTATTTTGTATGTTTTTTGCCTGTATTGCCTTTTGTGCTTCACTACCTTGCTTTAAGTGCATTATTAAATTATTGTTAGCTTGTAATTTATACCTAGTACCTCCATCTGATTTTTTAAAAAAGTCATCATTACCAGTAATTTCTTCAACTGAAATTTTCTTCTCTTTGTTCTTTCCAGATTTTATCTCATTAAACTGAGTTGGTAATGAGCTATCTAGATCAAAGCCAATATTAGTACAGATAATTAAATCTTGTATATCTCCATCTTGAAAGCTTTGATTATTCTTAATTTTTAAGTAGGAAATAAAATACTTTTCCAGATTAAATTCACCGTTCTTATTAGTTGTTAGCAAGTCTCCTATTGTTATTCTCCTATCTTCATCTTGTTTATGTTTAGCTTGCAGGAAACGATATTTTGTTTGTCCTTGATTATCAGTATATCTAAATACTAAATCATCAAACTTTTCAGCCATATCCCATTCTGTTGCTAAATGAAAATTATAACCTTTATTCATTCCTCGCTTAAGAAAAAGCATCAGTAGTTTTAACTGATAAATATTACCATGCAAGCTGCTCTTAAGCCCTGATGCTTGATAAATCTTATGTGCTCTAGTTGATTGCTGCGCACTCTGTAGCTCTACATCTAGCGATTCCTGATGAACTTTGAGATCCAACTGATTAACTGTACTTGCCCAATTAAAATCTCCCTCACACTTTTGATTAGCTAGACTATATATTGTTTTGGTATTATTATTTAAATCAATCTTATTAACATTCTGTATTTGAGGAAGTAATTTTTTAACTTTTTTCACCTTATCTTTTGGCAAATTTCTCATTTAAACCCCTCCTCTTATAATAGAGAGTTTGATAATAAATTCTATTTATTAAGCTTAGGTTAATTTTCTCTCTACCTAAAACTTCTTATAAAGATATTAAAATATTTCTTCTTTATAAGTAGGCTTTTTTGTTTAATCTAAGATGTATTATAGATCTATTGAAGACCTAAAACACTAAATTAGTTAGAGTATTCTTTAATTTATTATTTTATTTAATAATAGTATTTTAGATATACAATTTTTAATATATCTTCTACAAATAATTAAATCTGTATATTTTAACTAAAGCTAGTGCTAACCCAAAATATTATATTTACTGCACCTTACCTATTCTTCTTCTCCTCTTTCTCTGAAGGGTGAGTACTTATATCATTTTATACTATTACTAGAATATACTACTATAGCTTGTTTTGTAGTATTCAAGGAAGAAACAGAGAGAAAGTTTAGAGAGAGAGGAATGGTCCACCATAGCAACCTATATGAACTTTTCTCTATTCTAATTTTAGCATGATCTTAAACCTGCTTCAGTAGCCTGTTTTACTTCTCATACATGTATACTTTGGTACCCAATTATACTATAAAATAACCACATATTTTGTTTTCCATAATATAACAGTTTCAGCTCTTTTTCTCTGAAATATAGGTCCTTTTTTACGGTTTTGAGAGTAAAGTAAACATTTGGATTTTGTAACGCTACGGAATCTGGCATTTTCTACAAGTTTTTATGTAATTAATTGATAATTACTGAAATACTGGTTAAAATATTATACTTTAGACCATTAGGGGGGTATTATGAACACTGTGACACTTGTGACTAAAAATAGTCAACCTATTAAAATAGAATTCTATGATACATCTGGAGATAGTGAAGATTGCCTTCTAAATGCTTTGTTTGGTGATATATCCGAGGGAAGTGCAATCACTATTAAGGACAAAGAAAGAACAAAAAAAATGAGGGAAGAAATAAGAGAGTTTCTAAAAAGTGGTTACGGTGAGCTTTTAAAGAAGAATAAACTAATAAAAGATACAATCATTGGTCAATTTTACGAATCTCTTTATTATGATTTAGATGAAGGTGAACAAATAGTGGATAAGGTAAAAGATGGAGAACAGCTGTCTGTTAACTTGATACCTATCATTATGTTCCTAGGTGGTATTGAAAAAGTAACGCTATACATTAGTCATAATCGTGACGTGCTTAATGCTGTTGAAAATGTGAGTAAAGAGGAGTACGAACTCCCTGACTTGGTGTATGATCAAGTTACCCAAACAAAGCAATCATGGGGAGATTTAAATGTGAAAGAGCACATAATTTTCCTCTATCTTAGTCATTATTATAGAGCCAAAGCTATTAATACGCCAGAACAAGTTTTTACCGACAGAAATTCAGTATGGTTTACATCTGATAACAATCAAAATGGTGAAAATGCTACTAGTGGAGATAATGCAGTCCAGGTAAATAGTGGCGGTAACATCAATTACAATCAATCTGGAGAGGATAAGAAAGCTTTAGCTGGGTTTAAACTTTTTAATAATCAAGCATCACAAACAAAGCCTAAAAACAACAGTAAATTCTATGTTGGTAGTGGTATAGCGATTAGTTTGTTTTTAGGTTTGAGCATAGCATACCTTGTATGGGTTACTGCTTTAATTTCTGTTAATACCGTTGCAGTGTTTTTTGCAGCTGCAATAGTTAGTGTATTAGTAGGTTATGGTATTGGAAAGCTTTGTGAAAAAGTCAGCGAAGAAAAAGATAATGAGCTTGTTCCTGAATATGTCAAAGGCGGTGAAGCAGCAATTTCACAATGTGATAAACATGAATTAATTATGAATATAATTTAAATCTTTAACTTTAATGCCTTTCTATAGAGAAAGATGTACTATAAAGAATTTTGATGATTATGTAGTTTTGCAAATCAAAAGGGAGTGTTCCCCAAACCATACGCATCAAGTTAAGGATGTAGGATCAGAAAGTTCATTGAGCTTAATGTGGGTACCCTGATTTATCTATATTTATTTTTTTTGACCAGAATTAGGTGTGTTTTTTAGAAAAATCTACAATCTTTATTATTTAATTTAGAAATTGACATCTATATTATATTTGCTAACGTTCTCAAATTTAAGTAAAAAAATTAATATTGAATTTCATACTACTACTGTGAGATTGCACTTCTACTGTACTCATGTTAGAATCTGGTATATTCTCGCTTTGTTGTTGGTCCATTATTATTTGCTCTACTTTTAGCTTTTCTTCTTCAACTACTCCTATACCACACTCTAATTCTTCCATAATCTGTATCGCTTTTTGTAGTATATCACATCTGAATTTTTCAATATTTTCATTACTAAAAGTTTGTTGTTTAGATTGCTCTTCTTGTTATTTATTGTGATTAAATCCTTTTTTTAATTTTTCAAATTCTGTAGCTAACTCTGCCATTTTATTGATAACATTATTGTTTATAACCTTTGTTAGTTCAACGACGCTATTCTTTTCATACTTTATGTAAAAATAACCATTATCTATTGCTACTTCAAAATCATCTCTTTGTTTACTTTTATTTACAACACTTTTGTATGCTACACTTTGAAGTTTGTTATCAATCTCCTCACACTTTTCATAAAGACCATAATCAATACTACGAGTTATAGCTCTTCTCATAATAATCCAAACAAGTTAAGATATGGATTTATGGTAGTGGGGTTTGTATGCCAGCAGCGTATAGTTACGACTTAAGGAAAAAAGCAATGGAAGCATTGGATGAAGGAGAAAGTAGAGCAAATGTTGCCGAGAGATTTAAAATTGGAAAAACGACTCTATATGAG
>BNGT01000061.1 GCA_016860565.1 Candidatus Mesenet longicola
CTTTTCTGCCACTCATATAGAGTCGTTTTTCCAATTTTAAATCTCTCGGCAACATTTGCTCTACTTTCTCCTTCATCCAATGCTTCCATTGCTTTTTTCCTTAAGTCGTAACTATACGCTGCTGGCATACAAACCCCACTACCATAAATCCATATCTTAACTTGTTTGGATTATTATGAGAAGAGCTATAGCTGCTAAATTTGAATCACTTGGTAGTACTCAAGAATCAAAAACTGATACTAATCGTAAGATTGGAAAATTAGATAAAAATCCATCATATAAAAGCTTTGTGGAAAAGCTTAATGAAGTGAGTCAGAAAAACGATGCTGGAAGAGGGAGATAAACTGTTGCTTTTTTTTACTTTTTCAAACTATCAAACTTGTAGTGTGCACCCACCAATTAGGATAGTGGCTCTGCATATTATTTGCCGCAGATTTTGCTTTTTCTTCGCTGTCAAATATGCCAAAACAAGTTGCTCCACTGCCAGACATACGTGTGATTATGCAACCTGTTTGCTTTTGCAGAAATGATAAAATATCTTCAATTTCAGGAACAATGGTAATTGCTACCTCTTGCAGGTCATTTTTTGTGCAGCGCATCAGCTCTATTAAGTCTATTGTATCTACTTTAGGAAAATCAAGTGGTGCAGAAAAATTGCCCTTATATTCTTGAAATACTCTAGCAGTGCTTAAAGGCTTACCTGGATTTACCAGCACTATACTTTTTGGTATAGTAAAATTTTTACAATAGTGTAAGTCATCACCCGTGCCTTTTGCAAAAGCAGTAGCACAATTTATACTTACTGGAACATCAGCGCCAACGTTTGCAGCAACTTCGTTTAATACCTGATTTTCAATATTCCAATACTTACCTAAAGTACGTATAACTGCGCCTGCATCTGATGAACCGCCACCTAAACCTGCAGCAACAGGTATATTTTTAATCACTCTAACTGAAATATCTACGTGTCTAGCAGTGTGCTTAAGAAGTAAATTGATCGCTTTGGTAATTGTATTATAACAACTATCAATTTCACAATTTACAAAAGTGACCATAGATTTTTCATAACCTATCCTAATTTCAAGGATATCATAAAGCTTAGCAAAGATAAAAAACGTCTCAAGTAGATGGTAATTATCTTGTCTTTTTCCTATGATATGCAAAAATAAGTTGATTTTTGCTGGAGCTGTAGCTTGGAAAGTCGTCATATAGTTCTAATTATCACATAAATAAACTTATATTAGCTGGATTAGTTTGTTGTTAAAATAAAAATTTAGCTTATTTAATAATGTATGGATAAAACTGCTACTGATCCTAATCTTTCCGTTTGGATTAGTGCTTCTGCAGGTACGGGTAAAACAAAGATTCTTATAGATAGGGTACTTAAGCTCTTACTTGCAGGAAAAAAAAATATTCTTTGTTTAACGTTCACAAGTGCTGCAGCAAACGAGATGGTAGATCGTATTAATGCTGTTCTTGGAGTATGGTCTACGTGTTCAAATGATCAGCTGATGAAATCTTTACTTAGCTTATTTGATAGCAAGCTACTTCATTCTCATCTATTAAGAGCAAGGCAGCTTTTTGGTCAGTTACCTATTTTATCTTTAACAATACAAACCATACATGCCTTTTGCTATAAGTTAATTTCTAATTTTCCTGCTGAAGCAGGAATTGCTTTAGGTTATACACTTGATGATTGCAGTAGATTGCATACAAAAGTTATGAGTGAATTGCTCATAGATAATAGTGCTCAGGAGTATCTGAGTTTTATTGCTGCCGAAATTGATGAGGAAAAATTAAAAAGTTTGTTTTTATCTTTACTACAAAACAAAATTTATGACGTCGAAAAAGTATTTTTAAAGCTTGGGTCACCCAAAAGATGTGATGAAATACCCCAAGCTACTGTAGAGAACATAAAGAAACTAGCTGAGATTTTAAACCAAGGCAGCAAAAGAGATAAAAAATATAGCACAGTACTCATGAGCTGGTACAACCTACCACCTGATGATAGGCTAGATAAACTAAATAGCTTAATTAAAATATTGATTGATCCTAAGTTACTTACAAAAAAGAATGCTTCATCTATTATCACAAAAAATACGTTAGAAAATTTTCCTGAAGCAAAGGAAATAATATTAAAAGAACAAGATATAATACTGAAAATTTTTGAAGAGCTTGGTAGTTATCAAATAGCTACCAGAACTATTAATTTACTAAACCTCTTTAAAAGATTTACCACTTTATACTTACTTGAGAAGAAAAAAAATGCTCTTTTAGACTATGATGATGTAATAACTTTAGCACTGCATCTTATTACAGATGATAAAAGTAGAGACTGGATATTATTTAACTTAGATAGCAAAATAGACCATATATTAGTTGATGAAGCGCAAGATAATAGCAGTGCTCAGTGGCAAGTAATAATTAACTTATGTGCCGAATTTTTCGCTGGCATAGGCACAACAGATGAGAAACGAACAATTTTTATTATTGGTGATGTCAAACAGTCTATCTATAGGTTTCAGGGTGCAAATCCTATGTTATTCAATGCAATGCATGAGTATTTAAAAGAACAAAGCCATAAAGAAGACTGGCTATCTCTAAAACTTAGTCAATCTTTTCGCTCAACTGGGCCAATACTGTTATTAGTGGATACTTTATTCAATAACTTTAGGCAGGAAATATCTTTTTTAGATGAGAGAATAGAACATATTCCTTTTAGAAAAAATGATCAAGGATATGTCGAGATATGGCCACTTTTACCAAAAATAAATAATGAAAAACAGATTGCTCTGCAAACTAGTGTGCAGAATCAGCAAAATCCAAATCGCATATTAGCTGCCACTTTAGTTTACAGAATAAATAAGTGGCTTAAGGAGGGAAGAATATTGCCAGCAAAAAACCGTCATATAGAAGCAAAAGATATAATGATTTTAATACGGCAGCGTAACATCTTGATAGATTATCTCATCGGTGAATTTAAGAAATTTAATATACCAGTGCTAGGACGAGACTGTTTTAAGATCATGGACTATATAGCTGTTCAAGATTTAGTTGCCTTGGCTGAGTTTTTATTATTGCCTGAAAACGACATGGCGCTTGCTTGCGTTTTAAAATCTCCACTGCTTAATTTTACAGAGGAAGATTTGCTAAGTATTGCTTATAATCGCAAAGATAAGTCTTTATGGACTCAGCTTAAAACATACAATCAACAAATATCTGTTTATCTGGAAGATTTAATTAATAAATCGCATAATTACTCACCCCTTTTTCTCTATACTTATATTCTCACTTTTGAAAATAAGAAAAAATTTGCTGCAAGGCTTGGCAAGGAGTGTCTAGAAGTCATTGATGAGTTTATGAATCTTCTCATTCAGTTTGAACATAAGAGCTTACAGTCTTTTACTGAGTGGATAAAAGAAAATAATCCAGAAATAAAAAATGATATAAATAGTGAGCATGAAGCTGTACGAATAATGACCATACATAAAGCAAAGGGATTGCAAGCTCCCATAGTTTTTCTTGCTGATACAACTTCTGTACCAAAGAGCGGGGATGCTATAATTTTTGATGAAGAGGGAACACCGTTTTGGTGTGGTACAAATAGCAATTCATATTGCAATCAGATCAAAGAAGAAAAAAGCAGGGAAGATTATAATGAATATTTACGTCTTCTATACGTGGCTATGACAAGAGCTGAAGATGAACTATATATCTTAGGGAAGGAACCTATGCATAATAAGTCTTGGTACAACTTAATCAAGATGCAAGTATACGAAAAAAAATATGCTAATTTGTATCCAATGTTTAAAGAAGAGGTGGAGGTACGGTCCATCAATAGAAAGTATCCACAAATCTATAGAAAACGTGACTATCTTAATGTTGAGCCTACTGAAGTACCAAAACATAAATCTGATTTTGAACATATAAGAGAAGAGCGTACTCAAGAAGGAATAGACCGCGGCAAAATAATACACAAAGTTTTGCAACACTTATCAAGTGTGCCAAACGAAAGGCGCGAAGATTGGATAAGAAGTTACTTAAGCAGCATGAACCTTAGTGTTGACATTCAAAATGAGATAACAGATAAAATGATCTCTTTTTACGAAAAATTCAGTGATCTTTTAACTTCAGAATGCAAAACCGAAGTTGCAATAAATGGCGTTATAGACGATGAAGTCGTGTCAATAAGGCTGGATATGCTTTGTATTGCTAAGGATAAGGTCACAATTATTGATTACAAATCACACCGTAGCCCATTTTTATCAGAAGAAATAAAACAGCAAATGTCTCGCTATAGAGCTTTAGTACAAGATATTTTTCCAAATAAAAAAATAGAATGTGTTATTATTTGGCTTGAGGATTTATCTGTAATATTATTAAATAATTAACTAATTTATGCTTATTATTAAATAATACATTATAGCAAATATTATGGTGAAAAAAGATAAGAGTGCGCTTTCTAAAGTAAAGTTTGAAGTAGGCAAGCTTAACTATAATCATCTTAAAGCTCCTAAGGAATATCAAGAGGCACAATCTGGCAAGGAAATGTATGACAGCTTAAACATAGTAAATAATCCAACAAGTTTTGTTATTAATGGCAATGAGGTCAGTGCTCGTAATATTTTGTCTAAGGTACAGCGTTCAAATAGCAACGAAAATGATTATCTTTCATCTCTCACAGAAGCTTTCAGGAAGATATTTGAGGGTGCTGGAGCAAAGACTCCAAATGAATCTATTTTAAAGGAATTAATTACTAGTGGTCACAAATACGAATCTTTTGTAAGTATGAATGCATTGCTTGGTAGCAACCTATCTGTGAAAGGTGGTCATTACAAAAAAATGCATATAAACTGCAGTGATTCTAACTGTGTAGAGCTTAAAATTAATTCAGAAGGAGCGTTTAACATATGTGATGAAATGGTCAATCCATTACCTGATAGTTTAGTATCTCTCTCCAGCTCACTAGAATTTAAACTTAAAGCTAAGAATGAGGAAGTAGAGTATACAGATGGCAAGTTATCTCTCACTTTAACTCCTAAGTCTATGGAAGTTGAGCAAGACAGAAGCTTATTCTCTAAGCTTGTAGAAGCCATTAAGGCTTTGCTGTACAAGGCTTTTGGCAAGGAAAATGTAAAGGAAATAAAGCATGATTTTAAATTCTATGAACCAAAGAGTATAATTAACGGTCCTCAGGTAGAAAACATAAATAGCAAAAGCCCTAATATTCATTAATAGTTAATTAATTTGCGTTTATAATAAAACTATTGTATACTAACTTAGTACCTTATTTAAAAGGGGATAGGAGTTATGGCAGAAAATAATGTAGGAAATATTATACCTAATAATGTTAGAAATGATCTAGTATCTACATTGCAATTTGAAGTAGAGAAGCTCGATTACAGTAAACTTAAAGCCGGTGAAGACAATCAAAGTGCACAATCTGGTGGAACAATGTATTTGGATCTAACGAGAATGCATAATACGTTAATCATCAATGGAAGAAAAATGATTGATGATGATAATGATCAGGAAGAAAAGGAAAGTTTAATTGATAAGACAATGGAAGAAGTAGATGAAAGTCTAAATCTACTTTATGAGTTAGATTATGGTAACAAGTGTGAGAATTATCATCCTTATCTTAAAAAAGTCTTTAAAAAAATATTTCAGTATGCAGGAGCAAAAGTCCCAAATGAATCTATTATACAAGAGTTAATTACTAATTGTAACCAAGCTGGATACGAGGCTACATTATGTACACCTGGTTTATTTCTTGCATTACAAGAGTTTGGTTTAACAGCTATGGGCTTTGATAGGACAATACATATTGATTGCCATGACCCAAATAGTGTAGCACTTAAGATTGATATGAAAACTCCTCTTTATGAACAATATGAAGGTGGTAAAGTAGGTAAAAAAATAGGATCTTTGCCTGCTTCATTAGAATTTAAACTTAAGTCTCAAGAAAATAAAGTAGAATATATTGATGGCAAGTTATCCCTCACTCTTCCTAAAGAGTTAGAACAAGATAAAGATTTACTTGCTAAAATTATTGAGTGGTTTAAAGAGCTATTTGGCATAGAAGTGAAAGGACCAGTGATTGAACATAGTTTTAATAATGCAGGAGTTGATAAACCAAAAACTGAGATAAAAGAAGTAGCAATAGAAGCTCATCAAGCTCATCAAGTAGATGGAGCTTAAAATTTGGGAGCATTCAACAAACAATGTCAAACAGAATTTTCAATCTATTAGGAAAGAAAATATCAGAAAGCATAATTTAGTGTAGTCCAATTTTGCGCTACTCCTTTAAACAAAAAATATAGTT
>BNGT01000062.1 GCA_016860565.1 Candidatus Mesenet longicola
GTGCTTGCCTCCTAAATCTTTATTTTATCTCATTCGGATCCTTAATGGAATGGCTATATTAGCCACAAATTGAAGAATGGATTTATTGGCTACTTTGTAAGGGAAATATAGATGATAAAATCACTCTAAACAAGAATTGAAAATTAGCATTCTATCTCAATCTTTGGATTTCTCATCCATAGTGGTTGAATTCATTGATATTCTTTTCAATATAGTATACGACTGTAAAATGTTAAACAACCATTGATATAGATGGCAGGATGTTCTGTACACTATTATTTGCCAAATTTAGTATAGTACCAATTTTATTACTGAAACTACTTACATATTCATCAGCAGTAGTACAAGCATAATCTATATTCTCTTTATTTAAAGCAGATGATTTATTATATAAAGCTTTTGATGTACTATCTAGAATATAAGAAACACTGCACACACCATGTGAGGCACCACGTAAAACATATGAAACACCACGCATAGTATAAGTTACACCGTCCATACCATACTTTAAGCCAAGGATAGCTTGGTCAGTTATGTTTTGCTCATAACCTTTCTCACCCTTATCTAAGCAAGAAGATGCACAGGATGATACACTTGCAGCAAAATCAGTGGCATATGATATTCCACACGGTACATATGAAGCAAAATAAGTTGCATATGAGGCAGCAAATGAAAGGTACGAAACACCACTCATACTATATTTTAAACCAAAAGCTCCTTTATTGATTACATTATATGTAAAACTTTTTGCTTCTTGAGATTGTTCTTCTACACATTCTTCCTTATCTATTATTTTATGTCCATCTTCTAAAAATCTCTCACTTGTTAAAGTTTCGCGATACTCTTTACTATCTTCCAATATTTCTTCAACAGATGCAGTTCCATCATTTAACATATATAATCCTAAAAATAATAATCTAATTATTAATTAATTTAACATTAGTGTCAACTTAAATATCTATGAGCTTAAATATCTTTTTTCATTTCCTTTACAGCAATAGACAATTCACGTAAATTTCTCTCTTCTACCTTAGATGGTGCACCCATAAGCAAATCCTCCCCTTTTTGATTCATAGGGAAACAAATTACTTCTCGAATATTAGGCTCATCAGCAAGTAGCATAACTATCCTATCAATTCCAGGAGCTATACCACCATGCGGTGGAACGCCAAATTTAAACGCACGTACAAGTGCACTAAATCTATCATACACATCTTCTTTGCTGTAACCTGCAATGGCAAAAGCTTTGTACATTATCTCTAAACTACTATTGCGAATTGCGCCACTTGAAAGCTCAACACCATTACAGACAATATCATACTGATAAGCAATTATATCTAAAGGATCTTTTCCTTCTAAATCTGATAAACCTCCTTGAGGCATAGAAAAAGGATTATGAAAAAAGTCTATTTTCTTTTCTTTTTCATCGTAGGTAAAATATGGGAAATCTATAACCCAGCAAAATTTAAACACATCTTGCTCAATTAGATTAAGCTTCTCACCAAGAAGTTCACGCATTCCTCCAGCAATTTTTGCAGCTTTTTCCTCTTTATCTGAAGCAAAGAAAACGCTATCTCCTGGCTTTACTAAATTCCTAATTTGCTCAAGCCTATCTTCATCAAGGAATTTTGCTATAGGTCCCTTTGCAGAAAATTCATCAAAAATAATATATCCTAAACCTTGAGCACCAAGTTCTTTGGTAGCATACTCTATTTTACTATCAAAAAAACTACGTGGATAACTTGCAGTACCTGGGGCTGGAATTGCCCTTACTACCATACCTGAGTCAATATTTCTTTTGAAAATATTAAAATCTGAATTACGAAAAACCTCAGTGACATCAGTAATTAAAAGTGGATTACGCAAGTCTGGTTTGTCAGAACCATATTTTAGCATCGCTTCTCTATATGTTATGCGTTTGAACTCTCTATCAACTTTTTTATTGGAGAATTGAGAAAATACACTGTACAAAACAGGCTCAATAACATTAAATACATCTTCTTGAGAAATAAAAGACATCTCAAGATCAAGTTGATAAAATTCTCCAGGGGAACGATCGCTACGAGCATCTTCGTCACGAAAGCAGGGTGCAATTTGAAAATATTTATCAAAACCAGAAACCATTAGGATTTGTTTAAACTGCTGGGGTGCTTGTGGCAATGCGTAAAACTTACCAGGATGCAATCTGCTAGGTACTAAATAGTCACGTGCACCTTCAGGTGATGAGGCTGTAAGTATTGGAGTTTGAATTTCAACAAATCCACTTGCAGTCATAAGTTTTCTGAGTTCTGCAATAACTTTCGACCGCAAAATTATATTTTTGCGAACTTTCTCTCGTCTTAAATCTAAGAATCTATATTTAAAGCGAATATCTTCAGGATAGTCTTGCTCTCCAGAAATGTTCATAGGCAATAAATCTGCTTCTGAAAGTATAGTTATGCTTTCAACTATAACTTCTATACTACCTGTATCTAACGAGGTGTTTATAGTATCTTCCGTTCTTAATTTTACCTTACCTTTGATGGTAATAACACTTTCTAGTTTTAGATTTTCAATATTTTCAAGTTCGTTAAAAACCAGCTGTATGACCCCATAAAAATCACGTAGATCAACAAAAATAATTCCACCATGATCACGCTTGCGGTACACCCATCCTGATAAAGTAACAACATTTTCCACATGACTTTCTCTTAATTCCCCGCAAGTGTGAGTCCTATATTGCATGAAATAATCCTAAAACTATAATGTATACATATAAAATGAATATACATGAAATAAAAATTATGTCTTACGTACCTTTACCGAATCGTGGTGTTATTCTACTGCAAGGCCCAGATATTAGAGATTTCTTACAAGGTATTATTACCAATGATATAACAAAACTACAAGATAAACAGGTTATTTATTCTCTACTACTTAGCTCACAAGGCAGATACCTTTATGATTTTTTTCTTATTCAAAAAGGTAAAAATATTTTACTAGAATGTGAAAAGGAATATTTGTTAGAAATAATCGAAAAGCTCAATTTGCTTAAAACGTACTTAAAAGTGAAAATTCGGGATATAAGTGAAAAATATAAGGTGGGAGTGATGTTAAGCAATAGCAAAGAAGTTGAAAATGCCGTCACTTTTGCTGATCCGCGTCATAAACTGCTTGGAATTAGAATCATATCGCCTGTTGAAAGTGAAATAGAAGATATAGAAGTGGGAAATTTTGAAAAATATGAACAAGTTCGTATACAAAATTTAGTCGCAAGTGGTGCACAGGATATGATACAAAACAAATCATTCCCTCTGCAGTTTATGATAGATAAGATCGGCGGTCTTACTTTTAATAAAGGCTGCTATATAGGGCAGGAAGTTGTAGCAAGAATGCATAGAATGCCTCTTAGGAAAAAAATATATTTAGTAGCCAGTAAGCATAAGATCCCAACTGCTGGTACAAAAGTAACAAATGATAAGCAGCAAGAGATAGGTGAGCTACGCTCTAGCATAAACAATATAGGAATAGCGTTACTTAATGTAGAAGATGTAAATAATACAGATGCGCTATTTATTGATGATGCAGAAATAGAAATACAAAATTAATGGCAAATTTAGCATATTTCAATCTGAAGGCTCAACTAATACAAGACTTAAAGTGATAGAAAAAGTTTAATTTTCAAACTTAGGAAAGATTGGTTTAGCTATAGGCAATAAAATGCCACTCTGGATTTTACTAGTAAAATGTTTTACATCTCGTTTTTTATTTGGAATTTGCAACTGATCTAAAATAGCATTTGCAGAACTTGGAATTATAGGTTGCAAAAGAACACCAATGATTCTTATATATTCTAAAAGCTTATAAATGACCACATTTGTAAGCTGAAGATTAGTTTTTTTCAGCTTCCAAGGAGCACTTTGATCTATATAGCTATTTGCCTTTGAGGCAATATCAAGTATTATAGACAAGATGCTATTAAATTCATATTTAAACAGGTGATCTCTTATTTGTTTTAATATTTCCTCGTAATTTGGCAATTCTTCACTCCCTACAAACAAGTTATGATCAACTTCTGGGATAACTCCCTCATATTCTTTATGTACAAATGAGACTGTCCTTTGAATTAAGTTGCCAATGTTGTTAGCTAAATCTGAATTTATACATTTTATCATTGTTGCTTTACAAAAATTACCATCCTTACCAAAGGAAACTTCCTTTAGTAGAAAATATCTTATTTGGTCAGCACTAAATTCTGCAGTTAAACTAATTGGGTTAATGGTATTACCTATAGACTTAGACATTTTCTGCCCTTCATTTAACCACCAACCATGAACTGCTATTTGCTTAGGTAGAGGCAATTCTGCAGCAAGCAAAATTGCTGGCCAGTATACAGCATGAAAGCGCAATATATCTTTGCCAATAACATGAGTACTAAAGCCATTTTCCCAAAATTTTTTGTATTCATGATTTTGAGTATCTGGAAAGCCAAGCAACGTAAGGTAGTTAATTAAAGCATCAATCCATACATAGATTACATGGCTACTATTGTTTGGTACCTCTATTCCCCATGAAAAACTGGTACGTGAAATTGAAAGATCAGTCAAACCAGACTTTACAAAGGATATCACTTCATTACGTCTATGACTTGGAAAAATAAAATTTGGCTGACCTTCATATAACTCTAATAACTTCTCTTGCCATTTTGAAAGCCTGAAGAAATAACTAGGCTCCTCTACCCACTCAACCGTACTACCGGTTGGTGCTATGCCATTCACTAAATCTTTCTCTTGGTAAAATGCTTCATCGCGAACTGAATACCACCCTGAGTACGAACCAAGATATATTTCACCCTTCTCATACAACAAGCTCCATAAAGCTGTAACTGCATTTTTGTGTCTCTTTTCTGTTGTCCGTATAAAGTCATCATTTTGGAAATTCATTACCTGGCCCAGTTGCCTAAAAGACTCACTTGTCTTATCTGCAAGCTCTTGTGGAGAGATCATCATTTTTTCTGCTGCTTTTTCAACTTTCTGTCCATGTTCATCCGTTCCAGTAACAAATTTTACATCTTGGTCATAAAACTTTAAAAACCTCGACATAACATCACAGATAATACCAGTGTACGCATGACCAATATGTGGCACATCATTAACGTAGTATATTGGTGTTGTTACATAAAAACTCTTATTATCCATAGAGCACGATTATAATAATTACTATATATAATAAAACCTCACTTATGTATACTCTATTTAATCTTGCTTGGCTTTATCTAAGTTATGGTTCTGTATAAACTTTCCAAATTTAAGAAAGCTTAAAACTTGTTTAAACATTTGCTTATTTGATGGAAAAAAAGTATGATTACATGGCAGCACAATGTGATCTTTTGCTCCCTCAAGCTTTGTACTATCAACAGAAACCTTACCATCATTTGGCTTATTAATAAGCTTTGATGAGATTGGATCAATGGATTTATTACCAGCAATAATGCCAAGCTCAAAATCTGTATTAGCAAAAATTTCCTTGAAGCCATCCTGATTCGTAATGAGTTGCTGTCCTGCAGGACCATAAAGTTTTTTGTAAAGCATGAAATTCTTTAAAAAATCTGCAACTTCACTCCCATGATTTGGAGTACCAATCATTACCACACGTCCAAGCTTATCTGGTTTATATTTTTTAAAATACGCTCTGATTAATAATCCACCCATCGAGTATCCAACAAAATGTACTTTTCCTGTAACTGATGAGGCAAATTGGCTAATATCTTTATGAATCATATCAGCTAATTTTTCAATTGGATACTTAGAACCTGTCTTGAAAGAGAATGAAGAAAAGGATAAGATGAGGTAAACAAAAAATAGTAGGTAAAATTGTATCCAAGTGATATAAATGACAAAGAATGGGAAATTTTAGAGCAACATGTTGAACAA
>BNGT01000063.1 GCA_016860565.1 Candidatus Mesenet longicola
TTTTTTTCTTACAGTTACCTTGAAGTCAATCATTGATCAGCCTCTTTAATAGCTTGATCCAAATTAGTGATCAATTTAACCAATTGTTGAAGATGAGAAAATGACAAAATAGGTGATAGGTTGGTAAGAGTCTGATAAGGGTTAGGATCGGCTTTATCTGTCCAGTCACGTGGAATATTTGTTGTACAGGACATTGAAGTTCTTAAACTAAGTGTATTTTTACGGCTCTTTAATGATGATATTTGAAAACTCTGTCCTTTCCATGGATGAAATGGATGAGTAATAATAGCGTATCCCAACCTCTGCTTGGAATTTGGTGTAGTTGATTCTAACTGTGAACGTTTACATGATTTGTTTGAAAAAGAGGAAATAACTTTAGTAGGCGGTGATTATAATGTTGCACCAAATAAGATAGATGTGCATGATGATTATGTCAATGAAGATAAGATAGGTTTTCATATAGATGAACGGGGAAAGCTTTTTGCTATACTTCATTCAGGTTACTGTGATGCATTTAGAATAGCAAATCCAGAAAGTAAAGAGTTTAGCTGGTGGGATTACCGAGAGTACTCATGGCAGCAAAATAATGGTATGAGAATAGACCACATTTTATTATCACCAGAAGCGACAGATAGGTTAGAGAAGTGTTACATCAACAACAAAATGCGTGCAAAAGAAAACCCATCAGATCATTGTCTGTGTTTTAGAAGAAAGTATCAATTTTAAAACAATATTAATTTTATAAGAGTTATGCTATTATTTGTAAATGTGTTTAAACAAAAAATATAATTGTGCCAGTTATACTAAAAAAGGGATTTAAGGGATTTAAAAGAGAACTATCTGATATAGGAACATTGCCGGTTAAATCAAATAATGAAGATGTATCAGAAGAAGAGAAACAGCTTAGTGAAGCGATAGATAGGAATTCTATACAAGTTCAATGTGAAGACAAGGATAATAAAGAAGTAGATAGTTATTTTTTGGAACGGATTCGTCAATGTAACTTAAAGTACCATATAGAAAATGACCCAACAGATAAGCAAAAGTGTAACCAACTAACTCCTGAAAGTGGTATATGAACAGACGATGGCTTGCCACACTTTCCTAGTAAAGTAAAAGGGCATAAAGAAGAAGATAAGCAATCTATCGACTTTAGTATTACTGGCAGTGAATATAGTCCAAAAACTCTTAATGGTATACGAAACTTTCCTTTAAGTCAAAAGGATGATCAATGTGCTCCAAAAGATGAAGAAGATGAGTTATCAATCGATTCCAGAGTTACAGATAGTAATGCTTTTAACTCAGAAGATAGTTGTGATTCCCGAGATGATCCTCTACATTTTGATTATCAGAACAAAAATCAGGTAACTTGTACTGACTCTAGTTTTTGGAGTTCTGAGGAAGATTCAAGCTATAGTTCAGATGATATTCTTCCAGAAGATTCATTTTTAATGAAGTTGGAAGTACCATTAACTGAAAATGAAGAGAATTTGATCCATGAATTTTATCAAAAGATGGAAGAAGTAGAGGTACAAAATAACCAAGAGCGTAAAGAGAATATACATAACCCTAGTATAAATTGTACCGAGAATGCTTTAAAACGTATTAGGCGTCTAGTAGATGAGTATTTGGAAAAAGAAATAAGGTTAAATGCATCCTGTAATGATAGCACTGTAACAAATCTTATATTTGAAAAAATAATATACGTTCTTGATGGTATTGTACGTGTAACCTATAACACTACAGCATATGGGCAGTTTAAGCCCTATGACGTTCCTAATTATGATGAAGATTATGATGATGAATACGAATTATTTAAAGGTAGTAGTTCAGAAATTGTTAGCAGTATTATAGGAGATTTGCTGACAAAAGGCGGGAAAGTAAAACGCAGTTATTTCTACTATGACAGGTTAGCTAATGTAACTCGTAGTATTGATTGCGGTCTTTATGAAAAGTGTAAAGAGATTGATAGCAAACTTAGAAGTATAGCATACAAGAGTGTTATAAATAAAAGTAAGCAAACTCAAAAGAGTAACTTTAAGGTAGCAATAGATAATGGTTATTTTTACATAAAGTATGAAAAGAATAGCGTCGTTGAACTAACAAAGGTTATAAACAATAAAATTATAGAAGATTTAAACTCAGAATATAAGTTAAACTTAAAAGTTGGCATACTGCAGATTGGCAGCAGTGTCGTTAGAGTTGAGAAGTTAGGAGAGAAAAGAAATTACACAGATGTGCTACAAGGTATAATTAAGGTGTCTTTTACTGCAGAAGTAGAAGATAAAAAAGAGAAGATCAGCATTCTTTTGTACTCTGATAAAGAAGATAGTAATAAGATAAAAGTAGAACTTGATGCAGAAAATCAAGAGAAATTTGATAAATTAAAGGATAAATCAATCTTAGGCAAAAACTGTTTCTTAGGGGGAAAAAGTGTTATACAAGCTATTCAAGACAAAGAGTTTACTAAACATAAATCCTATAAACCAGCTACCTTATCCACTTTTTTGGAACAAATTTCAGTTAATAACGTTTTTGACAATTTGAAAAATCAATACGCCCAATTTCAGAAATATCTTTTTGGTGGTTAATACAATATTAATAATAAAAGTTATATTAATTTGAGCATAAATTGATTATACTATAAAGATAAAACTTCAAGGGGGCGTTATGTATGGATTTATTAATACTACTGAAAAACAATATACAGAGTATTTAAAATGCTCTAATCCTGCTGAGGATAACGCAACGTTGCAAAATCAAGTATCACAAAAACAAAATGAAGATTCTGATTGGAATGATGACTGGAATGAACCTTACGTTACAAATAATATAGATGATAGTCCTCCTACTATAGAAGATTCACTTGCTCCATACTTAATATTGTCTAAAAAAGAAAGAGCTTTAATTGATGAGTTTTATAAAGAGTTGGAAGATATATCTGAAGAAAATTACAGAAGTTATATTGCTAAACCCTATGACAGTTCTGGTTCTAGGTTAAAAGATAATTTTGAGCATGTAGACAGTTTAATAGATAAGTATTTAAAAAAAGGAATAAAACTTAACGTACTCTGCGATGGTTATGAGAATACTATATCATATTCAATATTTGAAGAATTAGCTAATATCGTTAATAGAATATTATACATAACACCAACTACCATATCACGTATAGATCCAGACACTGGAGAAGACTGCATAAATGAGCTTACAGACACTGACAATTTTGAATTTTTAATTAATATCGTCAATAAGTTACTTCTAGCAGGTGCAAATAATCTCTGTAACGATGGAAGAATAAATGATGTCATGTATGGCAATGATGAATCTACTTTAGCAAAGTTAGAAGAAATTAAAAATATACTTAAAAATGAAGCGTATAAAAGTATAGTAAACAGCGATGGGCAGCCTGGAGATTTAAAAGTAGCAATAGATAATTCTCATATTTTTATTGAGTATCCAGAAAATAGCAGTGTTGAGGTTGCAAAGATCACAGACAGTAAAATAAGCAGAGATTTAAGAGTAAAAGAAAGTATATTAAAGATTGGTGATAATATAGTAAGAGTTGAAAAAGTAGGAAGAAAAAGAAATTATATGGATGTAGTTGGTAATGGTATAATAATTTCTTTTCTTACTAAAATGGAAGATATTAAAATCCATTTATATCCTGATACAACAAATAATAGTAAGATTAAGGTAGAACTTGACAAGGAAAGTCAAAACAAAATTGATAAACTACAAGACAAAAGTATCATTAATAAAAGCTTCTTTTTAGGAGGAAAGGATGTCCTACAAGCTATAAAAGATGGTAATTTTGAAAGAAATTGTAGTGTGCCTATACAATCAGTAGAAACCATAGGACAATTAAGCAGTGTTAAAAGAAAGAGAAATATTCCATCTTCTTTTATGAATCAGGTTTGTAGTGTGAAAAAGTTATTCTGTGGGAGCTCTATAGATAAAACTTAAATTTAAAGCAGAAAGAGGCAGAAATTAATCAAGATTCTGATTTTAGTTTAAACTATTTAAATCCTTCTGTTAGTTAATTCGTCACTGTCAGATTTGTGGTATTTAGTACACATAAATATTGAACCAGGAACAAGCTATGCATCGGAAGTAGATATGGATTGTTGAGCTAATGAATTATAATTATACTGAGATATACTTTATTTTATAGTAGTCATTTTAGTTTTAACATAAAATAAAGTTTGCAATTATAAGGGGATGAGAAGAATGGAAAGTTTAGATAAGAAGATACAAACATTAAATGTTGATATAAGGAACCAAATTCAGCTATTAGCGCAATAAATAAGTGATGTACAAAAGATGCTTGCAGCAATGATGAGTCAAAATTCTGAGTTTAAACAATTCAATAATCCAAATTCACCATCATCATCTTTAAGTGATAGTGATATTGAGATGATAGATATGCCAAGTAAGAAGCATAGCTAAAAGTTTTTCAGTTGTAGAAATTAAAGTGTACAGTTTAAGTTGGTAATCTAATGCCATATCCGTATAAAGTTTCTCCCTTTGCGCATTTTGATCAAAATGTAGACAAGCAGAGTGAGCTACTCAATGCTGTTTATTATGGAAAAGCCATAGTAGTAGAATATCTACTTAAAGCTGGATACGATACCAATGTTAAAGATCAAGAAGGCAACACATTACTAGATATTGCTACTCAAAAGGGCCATACAAAAATAGTAGAGTTACTCACTAAAAATAAGACTAACGTTGATAACAAAGACAAAAACAATCAAACTCAGTTGAGTTCTAATCAAAGTAAAGCAATCTTTCTATCACCTAAGACGGTGGAGCTAGTTGCTGCCATTGTAGAAGGAGATTTTGAATATATAAAAGAAGCTATAGAATTAGGTGTTAATATTAATACTAAAAATAGAGGTGGTAGTACGCTTCTTTTTTTGGCTGCTTATAATGGCCATGAAGAAATAGTAGAATTTCTTATCAAAAGTGGAGCCAAAGTTAATGCTATAAATCAAAGCGGAGAGACGCCTCTTATTGCAGCTGCTCTTTCAGGACATTTAGAAGTAGTAGAATACTTAATTAAAAACGGAGCTGACGGTTAATATTAAAGGTCAGTATGGTAATACCAGCATTACATCTTGCTACTTATGAGAATCACATAAAAGTAGTAGAAGTGCTGATTAGAAATGGAGCCAATATTGATGCTAAAAAACAGAATAGTATAGCTAACATAAGATACAAGTTAGGTTTTATGATAAAAATAGGTAAAAAAGGGGGTTAAAGTGCAAAAAGTGAAGATTTGAGAGAACGAGTGTTAAAAGTGGTAGATGAAAGAAAGATGAGCATGAAAAACATTAGCGAGGTATTCAATATTGACGAAAAAACGTTATACCGGTGGCGCAAGATGAGGGAGAAAACAGGTAATGTAAAACCAGCTTTTAAAAAGGACATAAATCAAAAATATAGATGATTTTAACAAGTTTTTATATAAGAATCAGGATATTACAGTTG
>BNGT01000064.1 GCA_016860565.1 Candidatus Mesenet longicola
GTCGTACACTGTCTTCCATGGCGGAAAATCTTTTGGCAGCATTCTCCACTGGCAACCACCTCTCATTATATATCTTATCGCATTAATAATTGTTCTAATATTATGCTTTCTTGGTCGCCCTATTGCCCCTTGTTCAACATGTTGCTCTAAAATTTCCCATTCTTTGTCATTTATATCACTTGGATACAATTTTACCTACTATTTTTTGTTTACCTCATCTTATCCTTTTCTTCATTCTCTTTCAAGACAGGTTCTGAGCTCTACAACATCTTCTTCTAAATATTTTTTAAAACTCTCATCCTTTAAATAATCTAGTGGTGTTTTTCTCTTATCATCCTTCAAAGTTAAATCCGCATTGAAGAATAAAGTAAGTAATATTATTGCATCTTTTTTATATTCTTCGCAAAAAAAAATGTACTAATGTAGTACCATTATGATTTCTATTTGCATCAGGTTGATGCTTAATAAACATTTTCATCATTTTTATGTTCTTATTTTCAACTACAGCCTGTAATATTATGTCGTATTCATACCAATAATTTCTATTATTTTCATAATTTGGAGCATCAATATCATTTATTATCTTTTTTGATAGTAATGCATCCAATGAATATACGTCATTTTTTGCAACAAACTTAACTGCAAGAGTGAGTAGGTTCTCTTGAGCTGTGGGACTTTGGGTGTCTAAACCTTTTTCAATTAGCATAAACAATAGGTCTGAGTTTTCTACATTTATGGCTTGATCCTGGGCAGTCCTCCTTGCCTCTGCGAATATACTCAATATCATTAACATCTATACTGGGCATGCTAAGTATAAACTCTACTATGCCAACATTACCTTTGGCTAAGGCATAATGAAGTGGTGCAACATTATTCATATATTCATAATCTTTAATATGCCTTGCTTCAATGTATGGCTTTAGTGCCTCAAAAATATCAAGTCTACCATTTTCTGCTGCCCAATGTAGAATTGTGTAACTTTCACCTTCTTTAGGATCTGCTGGAACTTTTAATATTCCATCTAGACTGGTTTGTCCTCTTTCTAGTGAGTCTATAACTTTTTTAAAATTACCTTGTTTTAGGAGGTCAACACAGCTTTTTAGGTAATCTCGATTATTGTCATATGTGTAAAACCGCTTACGAAATTGTTGCTTTTCTAAAGCTTCATCATATTTCTTTTTTTCTTCTGGATTAGATAATATTTCATACGTCTTCTGAATCTCTAAAAACTTATTCGTTTTTTCTTCAATCTGCTTCTTTTCTTCTTCTTCCAATGAAGAGAGAGTCTTATTTTGGTTTATTTTAGCGAGTATTTCATGCTCTTTTTCTGATAAAACCTTATCTGGGTGATATTTTTTACTCAGTGTGTAATATGCTTTCCTTATTTCGTCTTCAGTAGTATTTCTATCTACACCTAGCACTTCATAGTGATTGACAAGCATGACATCTCTACATATTTATAATCCTTACATTACAATATAATTATATTAAAAAATAAAGCTATTTCTTAACTTATCTAATATTTTCTTAACTAAATTATCAGCATTAATGTTAAAATGTTCATATAGTTTCTTATATGGAGCAGAGCAGCCGAAACTTTCCATGCCAATAAAGATTCCATCTTGACCTATATATTTATGCCATCCTAGGCTGCTTCCAGCTTCAACTGCAGCTTTAATGCTATCATTATTTAAAATTTCTGACTTGTATTTATTGTTTTGCTGATCAAAAAGCTGCCAGCATGGCATGGATACTACCCTTACTCCGATTCCTTTTTGCTGGAGTTTATCCTTTGCCTCTATAGCAATTTCAACTTCCGAACCTGTGGCAAATATGGTGACATCTAAACTATCTTTACACTCAGATAGAATATACCCACCAAGTTCACAGAGATTTTCTTTTTGATATGGTCTGCCCGTGTAGCTTAAATTTTGCCTCGATAACACAAAAAGGGAAGGTGAGTCTTTAGAGCTTAAAGCAATATCCAAACATTCTAAAGTCTCAAGTGCATCAGCTGGCCTAAACACAAGAAGATTTGGAATTGCCCTCAGTGATGCAAGATGCTCAACTGGTTGATGCGTTGGCCCATCTTCACCAAGGCCAATGGAGTCATGCGTCATTACATATATCACCTGCTGCTTCATTAAAGCCGATAAACGAATTGCAGGACGGCAGTAATCAGAAAATACTAAAAACGTTCCTCCATATGGCAATATTCCACCATGAAGTGCCATACCATTCATACATGCTGCCATTGCGTGCTCTCGCACTCCAAAATGAATATATGAACCATTAAAATTGTTTCGACTTATAACTTGCATATGCGGGTATTTTGTACAATTTGAATCACTCAAATCAGCAGAACCACCTATAAGCTCTGGCATGATTTTTGTCAATTCCTCCATTACTCTGCCAAAAGAGCGCCTAGTTGCTTCACTCGGCTTTGAATCAGAGATCTGTTTTGTTAAACCTTCTAATATCTCTTTTACAGCAGAAGATTTACTGCCATCTATAATTCTTTTAAGTTCTGCATTAGAGTTAAGCTTTTTATTGTATCCTGTGTAACTAGATCTAGCTCTTTCTACTGTCTTTCTCCACATATCTAATATGTCCTGGGGAATAACAAACGATTCATGTTGCCAATTTAAATCCTGACGCATTTTAAGCACTGCACTTTCTTTAAATGGACCGCTATGTGCGGAGGATTTACCAGCATATTCTGCAGCAAATTTACCAATAGTAGTTTTGCAGCAAATAAGATATGGCTTGTTAGAGTTATGTGCATTTTTGATAGCGCTTGAAATCTGAGCATAATTGTGGCCATCAATGCTTTCCACATTCCATCCATATGAGAGAAAACGGGCAATGATATCATCTGATAATGCTAAATCTACACTACCATCTATCGATATATTATTATCATCAAAAAGGGCAATCAGTTTATTTAACTTCAAATGACCAGCAAATGATGCAGCTTCAGAACTTACCCCTTCCATTAAGCAGCCATCACCTAGCATAACGTAAGTATGATGATTAACTAAATTTGAACCAAAACGTTCTCTTAAAACAGCTTCAGCTATTGCCATCCCAACTGAGCAAGCAAAACCTTGCCCTAGTGGACCTGTGGTTACTTCTACCCCAGGCGTTAATCCATGCTCTGGATGACCCGGAGTTTTAGAATCGAGTTGTCTAAAGTTTTTTATTTCATCAATTCCTATATAACCAGTTAAGTATAAAATCGAATACAGTAGCATTGAGCCGTGACCGTTTGATAAGATAAATCTATCTCTATTAAACCAATTTGGATCATCTGGGTTATGGCGTAAAAATTCTGAAAACAAAACAGTTGCAACATCTGCCATTCCAAGTGGCATTCCTGGATGCCCTGATGCCGCTTTCTGTACCGAATCAATTGATAAAAACCTTATGGCCTTTGCCATATTAAAATAATCATTTATCATTTTTTAGTATCGTATTAAAATTAATAAATCTTAGGAAAGATGCGTAAATCTTGCAATACAATAACTGCTACTCTTTACGCACATAATATTTCTGATATTATGACTTAAGTTTTTTATTAAGGATCAGATGACAGGTTATGATTTAGTTATTATAGGCAGTGGACCTGGTGGCTATGTGGCAGCAATAAGAGCAGCACAGCTTGGCCTTAAAACCGCTTTAGTTGAAAAAGAGGAAAACTTAGGTGGTGTGTGTTTGAATTGGGGATGCATTCCAACAAAGTCATTGCTGAAAACTTCTGAGCTGTATCATTCAATAAAAAAAGCAAAAGATTTCGGCATAGAAGTTAAAGATATAAGTTTTAACATAGAAAATGTAGTAAAGCGTTCTAGAGATGTTGTGGCTAAATTAGCAAGTGGTATTAGTTATTTAATGAATAAATATAGTATTGCTGTTCATAAAGGGTTTGGTAGGATAGTTAGTAAAAATACAGTAGATATCACAAATGGTAAGGAAAAAATATCTGCAAAACACATTATTTTGGCAACTGGAGCAAGAGCGCGCAACCTTCCTGGTATTGAAGTAGATAATAATCTAATATGGAATGCGAAAAGCGCTATGGTGCCAAAAGTATTACCTAAATCTCTACTTATAATAGGCTCTGGAGCAATTGGTATAGAATTTGCAAGTTTCTATAACACAATGGGCAGCAAAGTTATTATTGTAGAAGCGCAAGATCGCATTTTACCGCTTGAGGATCAAGATATTTCTAAGTTAGCACAAGATATATTTGCTAAACAGGGAATGGAGATATATACAAGCAGTACTGCTAAAGTTTTAAATAAAAAAAATGACTCTGTAGAACTAAGTATAATCGATAATAAAGGCAAGTCGGCTCAAATAGAAGTAGATAGGGTTCTTTTAGCTGTTGGGGTGCAACCTAACAGTGAAGATATTGGTCTTGAGCACACTAAAATCGTAAAAGATAACTTAGGTTTTATAAAAACAAATCAGTGGTATGAAACAGCGGAACCAGGAATTTACGCTATTGGTGATGTTGCCGGCAACCCATGCCTAGCGCACAAGGCAAGCCATGAAGGGGTAATATGTGCAGAGAAAATAGCAGGAAAAAGTCCTGTTTGTTTAAAAAAAGAAAATATACCTAGTTGCATATATTCTTATCCACAAATAGCAAGTGTTGGACTTACCGAAAAGCAGGCAATAGAAAATGGATATGAGATAAAAATAGGTAAGTTTTTTTCTAATTTTAATGGAAAGTCAATTGTAATAGGTGAAAATGAAGGGATGGTAAAAACCATTATTGATAAAAAAACAGGAGAATTGCTTGGTGCTCATATGATTGGAGCGGAGGTCACTGAGATGATCAGCACTTACGTTGTCAGCAGGCAACTTGAAGCAGTAGATCTTGATATAAAATCATCAATATTTCCTCATCCAACTCTCTCTGAGATGATGCACGAATCTGTGCTATGCGCAGATGATGAGTCATTAAGTAGTTAATAATAATTTACATAACAAGTACTTGCACTGTTATCAGCCCTTTTACACACTAATCTAAGATTTGATATATTTTTTGTCACTAATCTTCTATTTCTAGATCATTCATTAATCTAGTGTTTTTACTGTGCTTTTTTAACACTGCTGCTTCGATTGTTCCAGCAAAAGCTCCAGTTTTAAATGCATTTTTCTTGTGTTCTGAAAAATATTGATATTCTAAATGTTCTGTATGAGAATAGCCTTCGAGTGTCATACCATTATTCAAAGCTGTTTTTTCCAGATTTTGATTGTATTAGACAGAATTTAATCTGACAAATGAGAACTAGGAGGATTTAAATAGTTAAATCAGAATCCTAATTAATAATGTTTTTCTGGGAAGGAATGTATCAAGAAATCGGTGTTTTACCATAGCAATATTTGCCTGATGGTCTCATTGTAAG
>BNGT01000065.1 GCA_016860565.1 Candidatus Mesenet longicola
TTTCCAACATTTTTTCCTCTTTCTTCCGTTTCATCTTAGTGCAGTATTCATCCAACTCATCTAATTTGTCCTTTGGAATGATAATTTCTAACTTTTTCTCTTGCGTTAAAATACATTCTGCTACTTACTCATTATACTCTCATCAGAGAATATTGTTTTTATTTCCTCTAAACTTAAAACTGGCAAGCCTAATATTTTTGGTAAATTATTTGTTTTTAGTATACTCCCATATAAGTGTTTTATTTCTAAAAATGCCATCCCTTCCGGCACTAATTCTAGCAATAATTCTTCGTCCTCCTTTTTCTCTAAGTTACATCTTTTATAATCAGCTTGATTACATATGAGCAATAGCACTGCATCGCTCTTATTTTCTTTTACTGCACATTCTAACATTTCCCTTAACATTCCTTTTTCTTCTTCTAATAGCAATGATAAAGAGAAGTTATTGATTATATACTCTCTAACTTCATCAATGCTTACTAGTGGACTATCATTACTATTATTAGCTGAAACATTATGTGATTTAATACTCTTCTTCTTTAACTCTTCCTTTAACTCTTTAAATTTTTGTTCAACTTCATTCAGTATATCTTCTGATTCCAAATTTAGACGCAGTAATTCTTCTATAGCTGATTTTTTATATTCCTCATCTTCAACATCTTTACCTTTTATTATTTGATTTAATGTTCTACTTACTAATTCTCTGTTCCATAATATTTTTAACTTTTTTCTAATGATATCTTTACTCAAATCATCCAACTCATTTTTTATTTCATATTGGCTTTGTACTTTTTTGTGCAGTACATGATTACTATCTTTTAATGCTTCTTCTAAGACTTCATATACTAAATTCTCATGCCAATTATTAAGAAATGAGTTATTTTTTATTTTATCTAGTAACCCTTCATTCTTTTCTAATTTTGCTTTATCATGAACTGACTTTGCCTTCAACTTGTCCATTTCTTTTCCTAAGGTCTCTATAATCTCATCATGCTCCCCTTTACTTAACCATGATTGTAAATTTGCTTCTATGTTAGATTTTTCTATAAAACTATTGTAAACTTGAGTTACTTGATCTTTATTAAGTGAACATAAAGCTCCTACGTTTGTATCTTCAACATAAGCTTTTAAGTAACTAGATTCACTATCAACAAGAAATTTGTTTTTACTAGCTGGTAAAACCATCTGCTCTTGTAATAAAATATTTTTACCTTGTGAAACGTAATCCTTAACCATAATACCTACATTTTGTATTATATTTTTAGGCAAAATTTTACCTTCAGACATCTTTTTATAATAATGCTTTATAAGCGTTCCAAAGACAAAAATTTCAGCTTGGTATTGTGCTTGCATAATATTTCTTTTAATAATTAAGAAACTAGCACAATACTGCAAAAGAACAGTAGAATTTCTCACTCCAATAAATGCTTGCAACAGTTTTAGGTCTCCTGTTTTTATTATTGTTTTTACTTGTTCTTTAAATGGTTTATCAAAAAAATCAATTGGCTTATTGTTTTGCATCTGTCCCCCCTTCAGACTACGAGTATACTAATACTATAACAATATAGTAATGAACTCAATTATTCTTTATTATAATATTAATATATTGATGCTTCTGTAAAACTCAACCACCAAAAAGATATTTCTGAAATTGGGTGCATTGATCTTTCAAGCTGTCAAAAACGTTACTGACAGAAGCTTGTTCAAAAAGAGTGGGTGTGCTAGCTGGAGTAATTGATTTACAAGACCCATGTTTAATGAATTCTTTATCCTGGATAGCTTGTATAACACTTTTGCCACCTAAGAAGCAATTTTTCCCTAAGCTTGATTTATCCTTTAACTTATCAAATTTCTCTTGATTCTCTTCGTCAAGTTCTACTTTTATTTTACTACTATTTTCTCCATCAGAGTACAAAAGAATACTGATCTTCTCTGTTCTATCTGCTATTTTTACAGTAAAAGACACCTTAATTATACCTTGTAGCACATCTGTGTAATTTCTTTTCTCTCCTAACTTCTCAACTCTAACGACACTGCTGCCAATCTGCAGTATGCCAACTTTTAAGTTTAACTTATATTCTGAGTTTAAATCTTCTATAATTTTATTGTTTATAACCTTTGTCAGTTCAACGACGCTATTCTTTTCATACTTTATGTAAAAATAACCATTATCTATTGCTACCTTAAAGTTACTCTTTTGAGTTTGCTCACTTTTATTTATAACACTTTTGTATACTACGTTTTTAAATTTGTTGTCGATCTCTCTACACTTGTCAAAAAGATCATAGTCAATGTCATACTAAAGTTACATGTGTTAATCTTTCATAATAAAAAGAACTGCGTTTTACTTTTCCACCCTTTGTCAGCAAATCTCCTATAATACTACTAACAATTTCTGAACTACTACCTTTAAATAATTCGTATTCATCATCATAATCTTCATCATAATTAGAAACATCGTATGGCCTAAGTTGTCCATATGCTGTACTGTTATAGGTTACACGTACAATACCATCAAGAACATACCTTATTCTTTCAAATATCAAATTTGTTACAGTGCTATCCTTATAAGATGAATTTAACCTTATTCCTCTCTTCAAATATTCATCCACTAAACACTTAATACGTTTTAAAGCACTCTCCGTGCAATTTATACTAGGGTTATGTATATTCTCTTTACGCTCTTGGTTATTTTGTGCTTCTACCTCTTCCATCTTTTGATAAAATTCATGGATCAAATTCTCTTCATTTGCAGTTAATGGTACTGCCAACTTCATTAAAAATGAATCTTCTGGGAAGAGGTAATCGTAACTTGAATCCTCTTCAGGACTCCAGTCACTAGAGTTAGTACGAATTACCTGACTTTTGTCCTGATAATCAAAATGCAAAGGATCATCTTGAGAATCATAACTATCTTCTGAGTTAAAAGCATTACTATCTGTAACATTAGAATCAATTGATTTCTCATCTTCTTCATTTTTTAGAACAAATTGATCATCCTTTTGACTTAAGTTTCGTATTTCTTGTAAAAATCGAATATCATCAAGAGTTTTTGGGCTATATTCACTACCTGCAACACTGAAATAGATTGCTTATCTTCTTCACTAGGAAAGTGTGGTAAGCCATCATCTGTCCCTATACCACTTTCAGGAGTTAGTGGGTTATGTTTTTCTGAATGTTCTGGGATTGAAAGATATCTCTTACTTCCATCCTGAACAGACAAATCATTAGGAAACTGTATTCTTGGCTGCTTTTTTGTTACATCATCTAATTCAATCGGTGATACCTTTATATCGATAGCTAATATTTCTTTTGGTGTAAATGGCACAATTATATTTTTTGTTTAAACGCATTATGTAAATAATAGCATAACTCTTATAAAATTAAGATTATTTTAAAAGGAATAGTTAATATTTTCTTCTAAAACGCAGATAACTGGAGCATGATCTGATGGGTTTTCTTTTGCACGTATTTTGTTGTCGATGTAACACTTTTCTAATCTGTCTGTCGCTTCTGGTGATAATAAAATGTGGTCTATTCTCATACCCTTATTCTGTTGCCATGAGCCTTCTCGATAATCCCACCAGCTAAACTCTTTACTTTCTGGGTTTGTTATTCTAAATGCATCACAGTAACCTGAATGAAGTATAGCAAAAAGTTTTCCTCGTTCATCTATATTAAAACCTATCTTATCTTCAGTAGCATAATCATCATGCACATCTATCTTATTTGGTGCAACATTATAATCACCTCCTACTATGGTTATTTCCTCTTTTTTAAACAAATCATGCAAACGTTGATATAAGCAATCAAGAAAGTGTAACTTATATTTAAATGTTTCAGAATCAATGCTTTGGCCATTTGGTACATATACACTCGCAACCCTTAGATTAAAACCATTACATTCAATCAAACATTCTAAATAACGTGCTTCTTCATTATCAATAATACTTGTTTTCAAACTATCCTCAACTACTGGATATTTTGATAATATCGCCACACCATTCCTAGCTTTTTCTCCATGCACTATACACTTATACCCTAGTTGTTCAATTTGCTCATAAGGAAACTGCTCATTTGTACATTTTATCTCTTGTAACATTATAATATTAATTTCATCTTCAGTAATGAAGCTACAGAGTTGATCGATCCGTTTGCGTATAGAGTTAACGTTCCAAGTGGCAATTTTTATCATAAATTTAATATAATTATATCACCATCTATAGTAATCCTTTTTCTTTAAAACTAAAATATCTTTTAGGGGTTACTATTATGTGGTCAGTGAGTTCAATATCCATATGATGACATGCTAAAGAAAGTTTTTTTGTAATATCTATATCATCCTCTGAAGGTCTTACATTGTCGCTTAGATGATTGTGACTCACTATAATTGATGTTGCTCTTAAAGATAATGCTCTTTTTATAATGTTTCTAATGTAGAGTGGTGCCTGATCTACTGTTCCATATTTTTGTACTCATCAGCAATTATGCGATATTTTTTATTTAAGTATATTACACGAAAATTCATCTTGTCATACATGCCCACACTAACTTTTAAATAATCTATTAGCTTGCTCCAATTACTAACAATGGGCAATGCCTCTATTTCTTCCCGTAATATCCGTTTTAAAATTTCTTTCATGCAAAAAATCACTGCAATAGTAGAGTTATGCACACTTTTAATATTTTTTAAATCATCCATTTCAGAACCTAATACCTTACCTATGCTACTTAAGTTATCTATTAGTTCCTTAGCCGTAATACGGGCTTGTATTCTACGATGTACTGCATATAACAATAACTCAATTATTTCACAATCAAGTAGAGCCTGTCCTTTGCTCATCAATATTCTTGATTCCAAGCGTTTCTTACGTTTATTACCATTATTATTCATAAAGAATTGACCTCTTTAGTAGCATATAAATTTTAGATATTTACTCTGATATCTTCAGTGGTGGTCATCTATCCATCTA
>BNGT01000066.1 GCA_016860565.1 Candidatus Mesenet longicola
ATATAAAGAGAATGCCAATCTGGAGAGATTGAGGCTGTAGAGGCAGCCTTTAAAGTGGCAGATGTATAGGAAAAAAAGATCTGAATATACTGAATAGGATCTTTGGCGACCTACTGAATAGTTTTAGCTATTTTAGGCTCTTTTGCCTAGAGTAAGGGTTTATAGTTATATGCCTTAAAACATATAACCATAGAGCTTCCAATTATCAACTCTTTCATGGTGGTGAAAAGGGCTAACTCTCTCTGATGTTGTACACCTCTCCAGATTGGCACTAAATCAACAATAGGTCGAAAAAGGTTGAAAGATAAGATCAAAATAGATAATGATTCAGAGAATTATATAACAACTACTTATGAATATTTTAAATTCTTTCTTTTTTATTATAGGAGTATGAGATGGGATAGCAAAAATTTCTTAAACTTGCAGGACTTAGATTATTGATTATTTAAATAATCCCTTGCTTGAGAGGTTAAAACACGTCCTCTAGGGGTACGTTGCAGAAAATTTATTCTAATTAGATAAGGCTCAACAGCTTCTTCAAGATTTCCTCTATCTTCAGATAATGCAACTGAGATAGTATCAATCCCAACTGGATCTGCAGAGTTAGCAATAAATTTTAAGTAATTGATGTCCAGCTTGTCTAGACCCATTTTATCAATTCCAAGTTTTTGCAATGCATAATCCGCAATACTATGTGTGATTGTATCGCTACTGTTTTGTAAAAAGTCCCTAATTCTTCTGAGTAATCTTAAAGCAATTCTTGGTGTGCCACGAGACCTATTTGCAATTTCTTGTGCACCTTCATTATCAACGCTAGTAGATAATAAGCTTGCTCCTCTTTTTATTATACTAATAAGCTCTTCGAATGAGTAAAACTCTAAATGCACTGGAATGCCGAAGCGATCTCTTAAAGGACCCGAAAGCAAGCCAAGACGTGTTGTTGCTCCAACTAAAGTAAATGGTGGTATATCAATTCTTAAAGTTCGTGCGGAACATCCTTCTCCTACTATTATATCAAGACAATAATCTTCCATTGCAGTATAAAGTACTTCTTCTATATTACTGCTAAGTCTGTGAATCTCATCGATAAAAAGAACATCTTTTGCTTGTAGGTTAGTAAGTATTGCTGCTAGATCACCAGCTTTACTTAATAAAGGGCCAGAGGTTGCACGAAAACTTGCCCTTAATTCTTTTGCTATTATATGAGCTAAGGTTGTTTTGCCAAGCCCTGGTGGACCATATAGCAATACATGATCCATAGCTTCACCCCTTGCATAAGCGGCACTCACAAAGATTTTTAAATTCTGTATTGCATTTTTTTGTCCAGTGAAATCATCTAATTTTTCCGGTCTAATATTAACATTGCGTACATCTTCCTCATATTCATTTCCAGACAATATGGACTTCATAGATACAAGTAGCCAATTAAAAAACTAATTTCAGATTCTGCTTCTATGCTACTGATATTTCTCTAAAAAGCAATTAGTTTACTAACCAAAAATGTCTATAAAGTATGCTAGAGATCTTAGTAAAAGGGAGTAGTTGCTAATAGAGAAACAGTTTAGAGTATGCTACAAGAAAGGATGGAGGCAAGAAAATCAAAGATAAGAAGATGTATATAATCACAGATATTCAAGGCTTGATAGAGCGATGGAGCCGCGAATGAAAACGACAGGGATGGCGTAAAAATAGCATTAGAAAATATTTATGAATTCTTGGATAACTCATATGGTTTTCGTCCTGGTAGAAGCTGTCATCAAGCGGCAAATGCACTAAATAAAGTAATTATTGTACAGACCAATTAACAATACCTCCCTGCGAAAAATCAGGAAAAAGGTATCAATAGCTAAAGCAGGTTTATAAAGCAAAACTCAGAAATGTTTATTTTCAATATATTTCTGTACGTCTGAAGAATTTACATTATCAACAGTAAATAGATCCAATATCTTTTTTTTAATTGTTCAAATTCTTGGTTTGATATATTGTTGGATGGCATAGAATATGTAAATTGCCACTTACAATATCTACGTAATTTATTTCTCCATAGCTATTTCACCTATAAATATCTGTATTTAGTACAAAATACTATATAATATTTAAATTAAACGTACTGTGTGTTTATAAATACACTAAAAATACTAAAGCTCAAGGTGAGAGTGTTAATCGGCTCACCTCATTACATAAAATTTAAACAATTTTGCAGTGGACGTGATCCAAAATAAAATTAAGTATTGAACAGAAAATAAAATGTTGGAAACAGCTAAAAAACTGCAAAAAAAACGTATAGATTAAATTAGGTTTTTCCCATATTACACCAAACAAAAAACAAGATAAAAAGAGGAGTTTAAAATTAATGAAACAGTCACCCAAAATTTGATGAATCGAGATTTATTCAATCAAAATGGGTGGTTTAAAAAAGGTATTAGTTAAATAGGCAGTTTATAGTGCATCAAGACTGGTAATGTTCCAAATGTAAATGTTGAGCAAATGTCCAAAGATTTGGGAGGTCGAGAGGCATTTCTTGTAGTTGTGGTTATATATAAAATGGATTGTGCTATAGATCGAAAAGTTTAAAAATTCCACAACCATTATATACTTATCTCTATATTCACCTGAGCTAAATCTTGTTATGGTAATATTTAAAATCATTAAGAATATGCTCCATTGAATTACTTAAGTATGCAGATTCATTTGCAATATTACGCACAAAAACTCTGTAAATTTTTTCTTGTTGTTTTTTTGATCTAGTTCTCATTAATATATCCAAGAGCTTATTATTTTCCTTCACTCTATTAACTTTACTTACATCTTCTCTTAGCTTGATGCTTATGATTTGAGGAATGTTCTCGTAGTTTTAACTAATTTAAATCCTCCTAATCCTCATTAGTCAGATTAAGTATCTGCATTTGCAATACTTTATCTACTTCCATTTCCTTTATTTCGTATAACTCTTTGGCAGAGATTTTAATTTAGTATCCTCATTTTCTGCTTTCCAATTTCTCTATTTTTTATAAATTTTAGCTATACTTAAATTAATCTAGAGAACATGGCTAACTGGTGGGCCTGGGAAGAGTTGAACTTCCGACCTCACGCTTATCAGGCGTGCACTCTAACCACCTGAGCTACAGGCCCCTTTATATCTGCCTCAAGCAGCTACTATATCAATAAAAACCCTTTTGTTTCTTCCTCTTCTAAACTGAACATAACCAGCTATCTTAGAAAAGATTGTATGATCCTTGCCCATGCCAACGTTATTACCAGGATGATATTTTGTACCCCTTTGTCTTACTATTATGTTTCCTGGGATTACTTTGCCATTTTTTTTTATGCCTAGCCTTCTTCCTGCCGAATCTCTACCATTGCACGAACTACCACCTGACTTTTTCGTTGCCATATGTTATTCTCCATATATTTTTGATTATTCTTTTATATCAATGCCTGTAATACGCAGAATAGTAAGATATTGTCTGTGACCTTTTTTTCTTCTGTAATTCTTACGTCTTCTTTTTTTAAAAATTATAACTTTTTCTCCTCTACACTGCTCGAGAACTTGGGCTTTAACTACAGCATTAATTGAGTTAAATACTGGGCTAGATTGACCATTCACAAAAAGAACATTATCAATTGATATCTCGGCATCTTGGTTAGCTTTTAATTTCTCTACTTTAATTATATCACCTTCTTTAATAGTGTATTGCTTTCCACCAGTTTCTATAACGGCAAACATTGATAAATCTATAATAACTTCTAGAGCTTAACTTTAATTAATATATGTCCATCTGTCAATAGATCATTATGATTTAGCATTGCAATTTTATAAGGATTTTTTAAATAAATTAAGATACTAAAATTAGGTGTTTTAAATTATAAGGACATAAAATTGCTACTAGATAAACATTTTAGCGATATTTTGGAAGTTTTCATAACAATAAGCTACTGCATGCAGTAGCTTATTATTTTAAATTATACCAATTCATGTGCGCTATAAAATAACGAAAGTTCGTCAGATAAGGTAGGAAAAGTACCTTGTAACAGCAGATCTTTTAAAGAAGAGACTTCATTCTGTAAATCTAAGTTACTTTTTTCTAATACCGATCTTTCTTCTTGGCATTTATTTTTTTCTTCAATTATAGTTTTTATCTTACCTACAAGCCCAGCACCACTGTGATCAATATTTGAAGTTATACTGTCAATTTTCCTCTGCAGAATTGCTCTTTCATTATTGCATTCACTGTTCTCTTGGGTGAGTTTATTAACTTGTTCTGATAAAGCTGTTTTAGCTTGATCCAATTCCTTTATTAGCTTCTCTTCCTTACTAAGATTAATTTACGCTTCTAATGATCCTGCAATTATATCATATATAACACCGAGAACAGAACAGCCATTTTCTATATCTCATACCAAATCTCATAAAAAAGAAGACATCAAAAGGCAAAGTAGTATATTTGCTAAGAATGAATAACAAAGAAATGAGCATCAGGCAATAAGTGAAAATATGATTGAGCTAAAAAAGGAGAAAAAAGAGAATGGCAGAGCCAGTAATTTCAGCAAAAACACATGGAAGTATCCAAAATATACAATATTAGCATAGAAACACTAATGAGATAAAATTTAAACAATTTTGCAGTGGACGTGATCCAAAATAAAATTAAGTATTGAACAGGAAGTAAAATGTTGGAAACAGCTAAAAAATTGCAAAAAAAAACGTATAGATTAAATTAGGTTTTTCCTAATAAACAAGATAAAAAGAGGAGTTTAAAATTAATGAAACAGTCACTCAAAATTTGATGAATCGAGATTTATTCAAAATTGGTGGTTTAAAAAAGGTATTAGTTAAATAGGCAGTTTATAGTGCATCAAGACTGGTAATAAATGTAAATACTGAGCAAATGTCCAAATAC
>BNGT01000067.1 GCA_016860565.1 Candidatus Mesenet longicola
CTTTTCTTAAAAGTTAGCCATCTAACCCCACCTTCAGAATACCCTTTTTTCTCAGCTCATTTTTTGTTGCTCGTATGCTGTGTTGCAATACGGCTCTTTCTATATCCTCTGACTTTCTACATCTTCAGAGACTCTGTTTTTCTTACTTATCTCATCTCCATTTTCGTATAACTCCTTGAGTCTGTAAAATTTCTTTCTATATCTGTCATACATTTCTTGTTTCTAGTTCTAATAATTTGGTTTTAGTGTTTTTTTTGTATTATTTCTTTTTTTATTTTACCCTAAGTTCATTTTATGTTTTGTTTAGTACACATAATGTATTATAATTCTTAGATTGCTATATTAAAAAATCAGGTATATTTAGCTGCATTATCAAAGTGATATAATTCCATCCTTCTATCTGTTTTTGATAATGCCCTTTTTTATGCACAAACACTTTTTGATTTTAAAAATATCCCATTTTAAATATCTCTCTCTATTGCTAGTTCTTTCTTTAATTTAAACCTTTCTGTGTCATAAGGGGCTAACTTTCCTTTGCTTGGAAACGCATCTGCTCCAGATATTTTTTCATTCTTACCCATTTTCCTAACATACCTTTACTTAGAATTTATCAGCAAATGAGTAGCATGAGGAATATTGACTCTGCAATTTTTGCCAACCCTAATAACTAAAATTAACGTATTCAATGCTATTGACTGATAGAAGCTTCTCCTATTTTCGTATCTTAAACATGATGAGATTTTGAAACCTTGTCCGTTTTCTTCATTTTAGTTTTTATGTTTTCTTTCTCTTTTTATACCTTTTTCCTGATTTTTCGCAGGGGGGTCATTGTTAAGGAAGAATTATAAAAGAAGAAGTTGTTACAAGTAATGAAATAGCAGATTCAGTTATAGCAAAGAATATGAAGGAATAGAAAGTAGATTTCTTTTGAAACTAGCTCTAATTTTCCTTTAAGGTATAGATATTTTTCATAATTAGATTCTTTTAAAAGTGCATTAATTATTTGCTCTGGTGAAGCATGCTTTTTTCCTTTACCGCTGTTCTCTCGTTGTTTATGCTTTGGCATACATAATTCTTTTTTATTTATTAAGTAATAATATTAAGTTATTCAAGAATAAATAGATCGTATAAAAACAATAAATGAATGCATAAACAAAATCCGCTATTTGCAATATATTTTTCTTATGCTATAACACACAAATTTTAAGATATAAATAAGCCTATGAGCATATTGGTTGTAGAATCTCCAGCAAAAGCTAAGACTATCAGTAAATACTTAGATAATAAGTTTAGGGTAGTTGCTTCTTTCGGCCATGTTAGAGATCTACCAGCAAAAAATGGATCTGTAGATCCAAATAGTGACTTTGCTGTAAAATATGAAATTATAGATAAAGCAGAAAAATATATAAAAGAATTAGTTAAAGCAGCTGCAAAAACATCAGCGATTTACTTAGCGACAGATCCAGATAGAGAAGGTGAAGCAATTGCTTGGCATGTAATAGAAGTACTAAAAGAGAAGAAGGCAATAACTGATAAAGTACAAATATATAGGATAGTATTTAACGAAATTACAAAAAACGCAGTAACCGAAGCAATTAAAAATCCACGCACAATTAGTATGGACTTAGTCAATGCACAGCAGGCACGTAGAGCTTTGGATTATCTAGTTGGCTTTACTTTATCACCTCTTTTATGGAGAAAATTGCCAGGCAGTAAGTCGGCAGGACGAGTACAATCTGTAGCTTTAAGGCTCATCTGTGAACGTGAAAACGAGATAAGTAAATTCATATCACAAGAATATTGGAGCATTGAAGCTGAGTTTTTAAGTGAGAAAAATGAGGTATTTTTTGCCTTACTTAGCCACTATGATAATAAAAAATTAGATAAGCTCGATATAAAAAATAAGCAAGAAGCTGATGATCTAGTTGATATTATAAAAGCTAAACAATATGCCATTGCAAAAGTAGAAAATAAGCAAGTAAAAAGAAATCCGCCACTACCATTTATTACGTCAAGTTTGCAACAAGAAGCTTCAAATAAACTAGGCTTTGCCGTAAAAAATACTATGCGTATAGCACAAAATTTATATGAAGGTATTGATATTGGTGGAGAAAGTGTGGGCCTCATTACCTACATGCGTACGGACGGTTTTTATATTGCTGATGAGGCTATAAATGCAATAAAGCAGATGATTAATTCAATATTTGGAGAGAAATATTTACCAAAATCTGCAAGAAAATATACAAAAAAAGTAAAGAATGCACAAGAAGCTCATGAAGCTATAAGGCCAACAAATATTACTAAAACTCCAGATAGTATTGCAAAATTTTTAACTGCAGAACAGCTTAAGCTTTACGAATTAATATGGAAAAGAACTGTAGCTGGGCAGATGGAATCTGCACTTATTGATCAAGTTACAGTTGACGTAGAGTCGCAAGATAGGCAGGTTATCTTTCATGCTACTGGCTCTACTATTGCATTTGATGGTTTCTATAAGGTATATCAAGATAGTAAAGAAGATGAAAGCACCAAATTACCTAATCTTAAGGAAGATGAATCATGTGAATTAAAAGAAGTTATTTCTGGGCAACATTTTACGCAACCTCCTCCACGTTTTAATGAGGCAAGTTTAGTTAAAAAAATGGAAGAGATAGGAATAGGACGACCATCAACTTACGCAACTATCATATCAGTGCTGCAGGATCGTGGGTATGCTGCTTTGGAAAATAAACGTTTTATTCCTAGTGACCGTGGCCAGATTGTGACAATATTTTTAACAAGCTTTTTTAGCCGTTATGTTGAGTATAATTTTACTGCTAACATGGAAGAGGAATTAGACTTAATATCAAATGGGGATATCTTTTGGAAGGAAGTGCTTGGCAAGTTTTGGTCTCCATTTATACAAAATGTTGATTCTATAAAAGAAATGGAGAACGATAAGATACTAGATACAGTGCGTACCGGCTATCTCTTCCCTAACGATATAGATACAAAATGCCCAAAATGTGAAGATGGAAATTTAAGGCTCAATATTGGACGAACTGGAGTATTTTTAGGTTGCTCCGGCTACCCTGAATGCAAATATACAAGAGAAATTAAAGACGATAATAATAATGACAATCAAGATGCAAGTCAGTCAGAATATCCAAAATTACTTGGGTTGGATCCAAGCTCGCAAAAAGAAGTGTTTATCAAAAAAGGCCCATATGGGTTTTACGTACAATTAGGTAGTGAAAGTAAAGGAAAAAAAGTGTCTTTGCTCAAAGATGTGGATCCAAGTTCAGTTGATTTAAACTTTGGTCTCAAAATGCTATCTTTGCCGATGATTATCGGCCATCATCCAGAAACAAACAAGGAAATAAAAATAGGGATTGGTCGTTTTGGTCCTTATATTTTTTATGATGGCAAATATTTTTCACTAAAGAAAAAGGATGTTTTTAGTGTCACAGTTGATGAAGCTCTATCAATCATCACTTCTAATAGTAGCGGAGAAGTAAAATCTTTGGGATGTAATCAAGATGGAGAAGAAATCTCAGTACGCTCTGGAAAATATGGACCTTATATAAAATGTGGTAAGATAAACGTCGCTCTTGGTAAGGATTTTAATACAGATGAGATAACTCTAGAGAAAGCCATAGAGATGATTAAAAGTAAAAAGCAGAAGAAGCAATAAGTTTTACTTACTTAGAATATAGTAGTTAATTTTTTATTGATTTATGTAAAAAAATAGTTAATAATGTACATATTAATAATACAAAGGTTAATTATGAAAATACTTATTGCAAGTGATATATTTAAGAGTGGCGTTTCAAGGTACACATACGATGAAGCAGAAGATTTAGAAATAATAGGTCTGCTAATGCTGAAGTTGAGATAAAAAGTGGAAGAGGTAGCAGCGTTGTTATCAATGGTAGAACTATGAATTTTACCGGTGGAATTTCTTCTATGTCTATAATTAATGGTGTAACTTACATTAATGGTCAGCGTGTTGATACTCCATCCAGAGGTATAATAAGTGGAAATTCTATGAGCCAAGCATGTGCTAATCTTATTATAACTGGTAATGTAGGACAGAGAGCAAAGATATCTTCAACAAGTAGTAATATCACTGTTAATGGTAATATTGAGCAAGGTGCAAAAGTTAAGACAGTAAACGGCACTATTAACGCTAATGTAGTGCGTAGTAATGCAGAAGTTAGAGCTACAAATGGTGCTATTAATGTTGATGAAATACATAGTAACGCAGAAGTTAGAACTACAAATGGTGCTATTAATGCTAATGTAGTACATAGTAATGCAGAAGTTAGAACTACAAATGGTGCTATTAATGCTAATGTAGTACATAGTAATGCAGAAGTTAGAACTACAAATGGCAATGTTAGGATCAATGATGACAGAAGAAGTAGAAGGGGAAGTAGTAGAAGCCATGATAGATATAATCCATTTGATCCTAATTTCGGAGCTAATTTGAATACTTATACTAACCTCAGGGGAATGTTCAAAAAAGTGTGTCAAACCGAGAAATAAAAATAAAATAGAAACAAAAAATAGAGGTTTGATATATGAGTTACAAAATAGAAAATGGAACGACTGGCCTAGTAGATTACAAAGAGCTGGAAGCAAATATACTGTCATCAATAAGAGAAGGTAAACCATTGATGGGGAGAGATGGAGCATTAACACCATTTGTAAAAAGGCTGCTGGAAGCAAGTCTAGAAGGTGAAATAGAGCATCATTTATATAATGAAAGAG
>BNGT01000068.1 GCA_016860565.1 Candidatus Mesenet longicola
TGTTCACAGTGCAAGCGTTCAAGATAGTGATGGTGCTCTAGATCTTTTTATTCGAGCTAAAGAAAAATCTCCAAGGGTGCAGAGGTTTTTTGCTGATCAAGGATACAAAGGTAAACTACAAAGTCGCTGTTTATTGGAGACAGGATGTTTATTAACGATCACCAAAAAAGCAGTAGATACTACAGGATTCCAGGTTATTCCTAAACGTTGGATTGTGGAAAGAACTTTTGCTTGGCTCTCCAATTTTAGACGCATGAGCAAAGATTACGAGCATTCTCCTCTTACTTCAAAAACTAATATCTTCTTTAATATGATTACTTCTATGCTTTCTAAATTATCTACTTAATCTCTTTCAAGACAGGTTCTGAGTTTTGGATGGAATTTTATACACAACAAAGTTTGGGAAATGATAAAAAAGAGTGAAACAGAAAAATCATCTAGAATACCTAAGGCTTTATTGCCTACTTTTACAGTGAAGTTAGAAGGACAAAACATAAATTTCTCAATCGAGAAAAATGCTATTCCACAAAGTATGGAAGATTTAAAAGATGAAAAACCTACTATTCAGGCAATATAAGCAATTCCAGGCATATCATCATTGATTCAAAATGCAATTAGTAGTATACTAGACAAAATAACAGGTGGTATAGAAAAGACGAGCTTTCACATTAAGGATGTTTTAATATGTGGTAAAATTATTAATGAGCTACAAGTTCAAAACAGTATAGCAAAAGATGATGATGCTTTGGAAGTGCCAAAAAATATGCAAAACACTGAATTATCTCAGGCAACTGTTTCCTGTGGAGGTTCTAAAGGAACTAAATTACAAAGCAATTTGTAGCTCCGCTGGGGTTATATCTGGACTTTCAATTTGGGTGGAACTTTTCTTCTCAATAGTTAATTGTAGGGTATACCCAGCTATCATCATCAACATACATACCAATCTTATCGTGTTGCTGAAGTTAAATGTATATGTAATGCTATTGCCACAATCTATTATTTTATTCTCTATAATAAAGTATCCATATTTTTCAGCGACATTGATCATCTTACCTATAAGATCAACTATAGTAAGGGATAGCATTGCGAACGAAATAGCAAGTAAGAGTTTTTCTTTTTTGCCTCTTTTGCTACTTTGATAATCTTTACATTTACAATATCTTTCTATGGAAGAAGACATGAATAACTTTAGAAATTTCGTTGTAAAGCTGACTATAACATATCCACTCAGTGGATTTACATAATCAATAAGCTTAAGGCCAATATCTAGGGTATCAATTAAGCCTATAAGTTGCCTGATTGCATCAATAGAGTAACATGTGATGGCGATAGAATAACGTACTTTCTTTAGTTTTTTTATATTCTCTGAACAATTTTTCTTATATTTTAGCTCTCTTAAACTATCTGTTGAAAACTTTAGCCATACTAGATTGCTGATTAATTTAAGGCAAAACAATGCTATCCAAAATCTGACTTTATTTTGGCTACTGAAGTTGAATGGCAATAGTATGGTAATAACAAACATCGATACGAATGCGATGGTATCAATTTTGCTAAGTATAGTTTTGAAATTGCATTGCGTGCTTATACTTTTAGCAACCGTCATGTTTGTTTTGGGGTCTTAAAGTAATTTCATTATATAGTTTAAAATGAAATAGAATAAAATGTTTCTTTTTGATTAAGAAATATTAATTAATGCAATTATTTTCCTAAAATAAACGCTCATTGAAGTTAAAAAATTGACTTTAAGCATAAAAATATATATACTTTTATATATAACAGTAGGTTAATAATATGAAAGCAGAACTAACTCTTAATGAAAAATCACTTCTTTATGGTACATTAACAACACTAGCTTTCTTAGGCATAGCGGCTACATTGTATTTTTCTTCTTCTAAGCAGTCTGCACAAACGTTTGCCATAATTTTAACGGCATTATTGATTCCTGGAGCACTAATAGCGGGACTTATGCCATATTGGTGTGCTGAACCAAGCTATGATTTATCTGGTGCAGGAGTTATTACTACGGAATCAGAAAATAAAGCTAAGTGATAATATTCCAGATTAAAAATTGATTTTTTGCTGATTGTTAACTACATTATATTCTTTTAGTTAAGAAATTTATGAGCAACACTGCATATAAAATCACAGAACATGAATATGATGTAATAGTTGTTGGAGCTGGTGGTGCAGGGCTACGTGCAACTTTAGGCATGACTGCTGAAGGTCTTTCAGTTGCTTGTATATCTAAGATATTTCCAACACGTAGTCATACTGTTGCTGCTCAAGGTGGGATTAGCGCCGCACTTGGCAACATGTCAGAAGACGATTGGCGCTGGCATATGTATGATACAGTGAAAGGATCAGATTGGCTTGGTGATCAGGATGCTATAGAGTATATGTGCAAAAATGCCATGCAAGCAGTGGTTGAACTTGAGCATTATGGAGTGCCGTTTTCACGCACAGACGATGGCAGAATATATCAAAGGCCATTTGGTGGTATGACAACTCAATTCGGTAAGGGAAAGCCTGCAGTCCGTACTTGCGCTGCTGCAGATAAAACCGGTCATGCAATTCTTCATACTCTATATCAACAATCTTTACGCTTTGGAGCGGAGTTTTTTGTTGAATATTTTGCCATTGATCTGCTTATGGATGAAGATGGAAAATGCCTTGGTGTTCTTGCTTGGTCTTTATGTGATGGAACGCTTCATAGATTTCGTGCCCATATCGTAGTGCTAGCAACAGGTGGTTACGGACGGGTTTATTTTTCTGCAACCAGTGCACACACCTGCACTGGTGATGGCAACGGCATGGCCCTTAGAGCAAAACTGCCCCTTGAAGACATGGAGTTTGTGCAATTTCACCCAACCGGTATTTATGGCTCTGGTTGCCTTATGACTGAAGGATGCCGAGGAGAAGGTGGATACTTAATTAACGCTAATGGTGAGAGGTTTATGGAGCGTTATGCTCCCAAGGCAAAAGATTTAGCTTCGCGTGATATTGTAAGCAGAGCTATGACTATGGAGATAAGAGAAGGTAGGGGAGTTGGACCCAAAAAAGACCATATATATTTAACCATAGCACATCTTGATCCTGAAGTGATAAAACTTAGATTGCCTGGAATCAGTGAAACTGCAAAAACTTTTGCTGGTGTTGATGTAACACGTGATCCAATCCCAGTTATTCCAACAGTACATTATAACATGGGTGGAGTTCCAACTAACTATCATGGTGAAGTATTAACAGTGAAAAAAGGCAAAATCACAGTTGTACCTGGTTTGTTTGCAATTGGTGAAGCTGCATGTGTTTCAGTGCATGGTGCTAACAGGCTCGGCTCTAATTCATTACTTGATTTGGTTGTGTTTGGTCGCAGTGCAGCAATGAGAGCAAAAGAATTACTAAAACAAAATAATGTACATAAACCTTTAAATAAAAAAAGTGAAGAACAGATTATAGATAGATTTGATAAAATGCGTTTTGCTAATGGCAAAACCCGCGTATCTAGCCTTCGCAGCAGGATGCAAGAAACTATGCAAGAATATGCATCAGTTTTTCGCATAGCTGAGTCTTTAGAAGAAGGAAAAAAGAAAATAAGAGAAGTTGCAACTGCTATGTCTGACGTAGCCATAAGTGACCGTAGCATGGTTTGGAATAGTGATTTAGTTGAAGCGCTAGAATTAGATAACATGATACCACAAGCAGTTATCACTATGGAATGTGCAGCAAATCGCAAGGAAAGTAGAGGTGCTCACGCGCGTGAAGATTTCCCAGAACGCAATGACAAAGATTGGATGAAACACAGCTTAGCTTGGCTTGATGATGATTACAATATAAAAGTTGATTACAAAGAAGTATCTACAAAAACCCTAAGTAGTGAGATTGATTACTTTCCACCAGAGAAAAGGACGTATTAATGCTTTCATCATAGATATAAAGTTTTAATTGTACTTAAGAGGTAAACTTAACGGTAAAGAGGTTTTAGGAGTATTCGACAAACTATACGCATCAAATTAAGAGATTGTGAGCAAATTTAGAGAACATACCCCAAACTGGATCAAGTAAAAAATAGTAGTATTAATATAAAATATGGAATGAATAAAACCAGTAGATTAATAAAGAGTTATAATACTTTCCAAAGTAAATGAACAATTTTATAAGAGGGAAAATAGCATAGATTTAAGAGAAAGGCTGAGGTTGTGGAGCTTTTAGAAATAGGAATAGAACATTATATAGATGGCTAAAAAAGTAGATTAAAACCAGTAGTGATTTTATCAGAAAAACAGACCCTTGGCAGAAAAAAGTATCTAGCTAGCAGAGATGAAACGAGATCTAGGATTTGGAATAAATTCAATCTGGTATAGATTGAAGCAGCTGAAAATCACATTAAAAGAAATTTATCAAAAATGAGAGAATTTTATCGAGAAAAAATAGATCATGCAAGCATTGTATAGATAGATGAAGCCGGAATAGATAAAACATTGCCCACTGAAGGACTGATAAGAAAGCAAAATATGATAAAAAGAGTTGAACAGGGGTCCTGTTTTTAACCAATGAAAAGTCAGGCAAAATCACTGATTTTTTTAGATTTATGGAAATGTCAAGAATTACAGTTTGACCAGGCTGCAAAATTGGTGTTAAAAATTGTTCAAACCAAGTGTTAAAAACCTCTGTATCACAATGGCCTTCGAAGGTCATAGGAGCAATTATTTTCCCATTATTCAAAGCTGCAATCATACTTGACTCTTTTTT
>BNGT01000069.1 GCA_016860565.1 Candidatus Mesenet longicola
GAGTATGACACCGAGCTCTTCAGACTTTTTGGTTTAACAGATGGCAATTCAGTACCTTTAACCTTAAGGGGAGGACTGCAAGGAAACAATAATATTGAAGCCGTGGTGATCAATTTAAGAGGTACTTTTAGAGAGCTGGACTTTGGTAGTTGGAAACCAGGAGAGAAAGCAACTCTTAAATGTATGGTCAATGCTCATTATTACAAACTTACCATCGGAGGCAAGGAACTCATTGAGATCGATGCTGAGAATATGATGCGTAAGATCAATGGTGTTGATCAGCTAGCTTTACTGCAAACAGCTTTAGGGCTGTAAATATACTAAAACATTAATTTAATTACAGGAGATGATATGAATACAATATTACTTAACGAACCTATTACGGCAAATGGCTCTGTTATTTCTGAGCTTACTCTTAGGCGGCCAAAAGTGCGAGATTACTTAGCTATAGACCGTCTTGATGGTAGTGATCTGGCAAGAGAAGTAGCTTTAACTGCTAACCTTGCTTCTGTTATAGCCCTTCCTTTGAAGATCCGAATGAGATAAGATAAAGATTTAGGAGGGTTGATGCCAGCACCGTACAGCTATGATTTAAGGAAAAAAGCAATGGAAGCACTGGATGAAGGAGAAAGTAGAGCATCTGTTGGTCAGAGGTTTAAGATAGGAAAGACAACTTTGTATGAATGGCAGCAAAGACGTAAGGAAACGGGGGATTTTCAATCAAAAAAACTTGGAACTGGAGGTTATAATCATAAAATTACTGACTGGGGTGCGTTTGCTGAGTTTGCGAAGAAACATGGTGGAAAAACACTATCGGAAATGGCTGAACTCTGGGGTAATATTAATTTTCGCACAATACATAGAGCATTAAAGAAAATTGGATTTACACGCAAAAAAAGACCTATGGATATAAAGAGAGAGATGAAGAAAAGCGTGCCAAATTTAAAGAAATTATAGCGACAAAAGATCCTAAAAGTCTGGTATTCTTAGATGAATCTGGCATCAATAATACAGAAGACTATGCTTATGGATATTGCCAGAAAGGGCAAAGATTTCATGCTTTAAAATCTGGAAGAAGCGTATCAGTATGCTTTGAATAATGGGAAAATCCCATGACCTTCGAAGGCCATTGTGATACAGAGATTTTTAACACTTGGTTTGAGCAATTTTTAACACCAATTTTGCAGCCTGGTCAAACTGTAATTCTTGACAATGCTACTTTCCATAAATCTAAAAAAATCAGTGATTTTGCTAAGAGTGTTGGCACTGAAATTCTTTATCTTCCTCCATATTCTCCTGACTTTAATAAAATTGAACCTCATTGGTTTGTTATCAAAAACAGGGCCAGGAAGAACATCCCTCTGTTCAAGTCTTTTCGTCATGCTGTTGATTTTGCTTTCTTATGAATCCTTCAGATTATTGTGGGAAATGCTTTATTAAGTAGCTAAAAATTATGAGAGAGGGTATAGGTTCAGTAAATTCATTGAGCTTAATGTGGGTACCTTGATCTATCTATATTGATTTTTGACCAGAATTATGTGTGTTTCTTTAAAAAAGACCTATAAATTACTAACTATACTGCCTTCTCTCTGCCTGCCTATGATGTTCCAAGCATATATCAAATCTTGTTCATATACTTCTAAAAGCTATGACACACCATCTACTATCTATACTGAACTAATGCCTCATTTTCAATCTTTACTTCATTACAACTAGTTGTTATCTGATCTGTTTTGATTATTGATGATGGCATTCTCTCTTGCTCTTTATTCTTGCTTAAAAATTTAACTGTATTATAATATTTTAATATAATAATATTAAAAGTTAACATATGCATGAAAGACACACTAACCAGTTTACAAAATATACTGCTAATTTGAAGTTTTTACAAAAAGGTGGAGATATAGAAAAAATATGGCGGAGTGAACAATTTGAAAATACATTGCTACACAGGGCTCTTTTTTTTAACGCTAAGATCTCTGGTCAAAAAAAAGATGAAGTCTTGTTAATAATTGAGAGTATAAAAAAAGCTGCGGAGACAGGATTATGCAATGATTGCCAAGAAAAACTTAGCCCACAGAATAAAGAATTAACAGTAGAACGTAGGATAAAAGAATTCCTCAATGAGCAAGACAAAAATGGATATACAGCTCTACTTTCATCTGTAACAAGAGCATATAAGTTTCAAGACAAGTATAATGAATATAAAGAAATAGTTTCACTACTATTAGAAGCAGGTGCCAATCCTAATATAGCTGCAGAAAATTTTTTATATCCGCTTCATGTAGCTGCAAGCAATTTAGACGTTAGAATGACTGACATTTTATGTAAAAAAGAAGTTAAAATTGGTGTAACTGACAAAGATGGCTACACACCTTTACATACTGCCATAATAAATTGTAAAGAAAAATATGATAAAACAATTGAGTGCCTTTTAAAAGAGGGATCTAATCCCAATATTGCAACTAAAAAATGTATTAGTCCGTTACAGACGGCTGTAGCCTTTTTAAATGTGAAAGCAGTAAGGATATTGTTAGAAGGAGGGGCTGATCCTAACCATACAGATAAAGGTGATAGATCTGCCTTACATTTTGCTATAAATACAATGTTGGAGCACCCTAATAATTATAAGGAAATAAGAGAAATAATTGAACTCATTTTAAATAATAAAATACTAAAAATAGAAATCAATAAGAAAAATTATGATGGATTTACCCCATTGCAATCAGTAATAGCAGGAAATACTCAAGTAAGTGAAAGGATCGAAATCGTTAAAAAATTCTTAAATCAACAAGAAACAGATGTTAATCTACAAGATCAAAATGGCAATACTCCTATAATTTCTGCTATAAGGTCTCATGATGAAGTAAATGGCAAAAAAATTGTTGAGCTTCTATTAAAACATGAGGCTTGTCCTAACATGCAAAATTATGATGGCTATGGTACACTACATGCCTGTATAATAAAAGAAGGTGATAAAACAGAGATAATTGAGCTACTTCTGAAATTTGGAGCAAAAGTTGATCAAACAACAGGTAATAAAAGCAATACCAATACAGCATTAGCTATGGCAGTAAAACATGGACATATAAAGCAAACACAATGTTTATTAAAACATGCAGCAAATCCATTGAAAATAATATATGCTTCTATAGATGGAAAGCACAAGTACTCTGTGTTAGACTCAGCAAATCATTTGTTTAGACTCTTTACTAAATTAGCAGATCAGTTCTCTATATATGAGAAACAGAATATTATTGGTAAAGATATACAAAGCTTAGTAGTTGATACAAATGGTCATCCTATTCATCTATTAAGTGCAAGATTGAGTCAAATGTTTGAAGATCAAAAAAGCTACGATATATACAGTGTTATACAGAAAGTAAATAATAGGTTAGGTATACAAAGACAAATAAAAGATTTAATAAAAAGGAGCATACAACAACAAAAACCAGGTAATGTATTAAATATACCTCCACAAGAGTTGGAGTAAGTTCAAAAAACCATAAGCATCAAGTGAGGAGATAGAATAATAAGATATAAGCTCCCTCAAGTATATTTAGTGAGAGAACTAATAAATGAATAAATTATCAAAAAGCCTCAATGAATTTTTTAATAAGAAAACAAATAATACTACACATAATTGTAGCAATAAGAATGATGGCTTTATTTTAGTTCTTGTTAGAAATGAACTTATTCAAGTGCCAAAACCCAAAATGCAAACATTGTTTAATCTACTCTGCAAATATCAGGAAGTATATGCCAAACACCCCCCAAAATGGCATAGCAACAAAGGGTTGGTAGCCTTATGTTTAGTATCATTACTAGGTGCCGCACTGATAGCAGGACTTTTTGTTACTGGCAAAATTAAGCCTGAAGTTCCATATATAATAGCTGCAATAGGCGTAATAATAGTAGTTGCTGCAGCAGCTTTTGTAGTCACGCATAAGCTTTTTAAACCAAATAATAGAGTAGAAAGAGAAATAGTAAATCGAGTTAATGTTGATTGTAGTTATATAGATGAGTTGCAAGAGAGGTTTAGTGATATCAATTTTGAACGTCTTGAAAAAACTAAAGGAATATATATTACAAATCCTAATAATAAAAGTACTGCAAATGATGCTAGAATTTTCAAAGAGACACAGATCAAAAGAATATTAAGAACCAGTCCATTCGTACCACAAACTGTGAAGAGTAAATTATCCTATTTTTCTCAAGAAGAAGATAAAGATAAAAGTAAAATTTATAAGTTTGACAATTTTCAAAATTTACAATCAGAGGAAAAATATGCTATCCAAAACATAGGCCATGCAACTTCGTTAATTCAAGTTCCTGATTTTAATATTTTAATAGATCCGGTATTTCATGACTTAAATAGTTTACTTTATCCAGCCAAAACAGCATCTCATAAAAATGTTCCCCTAAAAATTGATGTTATTGTAATTTCACATAATCATCGCGATCATATAGATCAACGTTCATTACAAGAGTTATTAAAGCATCACCAAGCAAAAGGTTGGCCTCAACCGAAAGTATTCGTTCCTATGGGAGATAAGAGATTACTTAAAAATTTTGGGTTTAGCCAGGTAGAAGAAGTGGAATGGTATACGAAGATTTCTGTTACCAATGAAGCAGAAAAAACAGTGAATTTTATTAGCATTCCAGCAGATCATCGTTCTGGTAGATCTGGAATTGACCATCATAAATCTTTAGTCA
>BNGT01000070.1 GCA_016860565.1 Candidatus Mesenet longicola
ATTTTATACTCTAGTCCTATTTTTTTTATTAAAGAAAATAAATGCTCAGATACAAAAGATAACTGCTCATCAGAGCCGTACTTTTCTTTAATTGTTTTAAATTCTTCACTTAACTCTTGTCCTTCGACCTCGTTGTTTATGTAACTAGCGATAGCTTTGGCATTTTCTTCTTTATCCCCCTTTATGTTTGCTTCGATTAATTTACCTAAGTGCGGCAGTGCTTTTATTTCTTCGAATGCTGCTAAACAGCTAGCAAGTTTAGGTTTCTCATTTATTTTTTCTCTCTCTTCTTCACCGATATTAGTTCCGTAAAGTAGGAGTAGAAACATTACCTCCTCATTATTCTTTTCAACAGCAAGGTGTAGAGGTGTATCACTCAAGATGCCTTCTCTCTCAATATTAACATCTGCTCCATGTTGAAGAAGAAGCTTAACCATTTCTGCATTCCCCTCTTCAACAGCAAGGTGTAGGGGTGTATCACTAATAAAGTAACCTTCTTCCTTAATATTAACATCTGCTCCATGTTGAAGAAGAAGCTTAACCATTTCTGCATTCCTCTCTTTAACAGCAAGGTGTAGAAGTGTACTAGCACCCATGTTACCATTGTTAATCTTAATATCTGCTCCATGTTGAAGAAGAAGCTTAACCATTTCTGCATTCCCCTTTTCAACAGCAAGGTGTAGAGGTGTATTACCACTACAGATACCCCTACTCTCAATCCTAACATCTGCTCCATATTGAAGAAGAAGCTTAACCATTTCTGCATTACCCTCTTCAACAGCAAGGTATAGAGATGTCTCATTAATAAAGATACCTCCATCAACATCCTCTCCTTTTCCTAATAAAGAACGTACTTCTTCTATATTATCCCTTCTAACTGCATTTATTAATTGTTCTTCAAGTGACATAAATTTTTCTAAATTTTAATATTATAGTTAATATATTAATACAAAATATTGTGCTTGTCAACTTATGAACTAATTAAATCCCTCATGAAAATTATTTTTTACATAATGAAATTTGTGAATATTAAAAATAAAGATTTAGGCTAAAATCAAAAATTGGATTGAATTCGCAGATTTATAATTTGTTACAATGTTTTTCTTAAACTTACCTATATCTCCCTATATTTCTTTGTTTAATCCGAACTTATAAAACCCGTATTTTTTCCAATTTTCTGTAACTTTTTCTATTATCTTTTCATCCATAGTGATTACTTCTCCCCACTCTCTTTTTGTTTCAGGTGGCATCTTATTTGTTGCATCAAACCCTATTTTACCTCCTATTCCAGCCTCTGGTGAAGCGAAGTCTAAGTAATCAATAGGGGCATTTTCTATGATTGTTATGTCACGCACAGGATCCATCCTTGTTGATATTGCCCACACTACTTCTTTCCATTCTCTTATATTAATATCATCATCTGTTACTATAACGAATTTCACATATAAAAATTGTTTTAAATATGAAATTATTCCCATAATTATTCTTTTTGCATGGCCTGGATAAGATTTTTTAATTGAAGCTATAGCTATTCTATATGAGCATCCTTCTGGCGGTAGCCAAAAATCAACTATTTCAGGAAATTGACCGGTAAGTATCGGTATGAATATCTCATTTAATGCTTCTCCTAAGGTAGATGGTTCATCCGGAGGCTTGCCAGTATAGGTGCTTAAGTAAATAGGATTTTTTCGCATTGTAACTGCAGTTATGTTAAATTCTGGGAATTGATCAACTGAATTGTAATATCCGGTATGATCACCATAAGGTCCTTCACTCCGGTAATTATCTAAACTCACATATCCTTCCAAAACGATTTCAGCATTTGCTGGAACTTTAAGAGGAACTGAGACACAATCGACTAATTCAACTGATTTTCCATTCAGCAGCCCTGCAAATTGATATTCAGATAATGTTTCTGGTACTGGAGTTACAGCAGCCAAAATTGTCGCTGGATCTGATCCAATCACTGCAGCGGCTGGAAGTGCGGTTCTATTTGTTTGTTTCCAACGTCTATAATGACTAGCAGCACCACGATGTGCTAGCCATCGCATTAATGTTGTGTTTTTATTTACAACTTGCATGCGATATACACCCAAATTGAAATTATCCTGCTTGTTACCCGTTGGTCCCTTTGTTACAACAATTGGCCAAGTAATAAGAGGTGCTGGTTCATTTGGCCAGCAAGTTTGAATTGGTAATTTTCTTAAGTCAATTTCTTCTCCTTGCAATATTATTTCTTGACATGAAGCTTTTTTGATTGTTTTAGGCTTCATTGATAACAAAGTCTTAAGTAGTGGTAACATTTTGAATAGCTCTTTAACATTCTCTGGAGGAGTAGGTGATTTTAAAAATGCTATGAGCTTACCTATATCTTTTAATTTATCAGGTGTTGTTCCCATACCAAGTGCTATTCTTTCTACAGTGCCAAACAAGTTAACTAATACTGGCATTGAGCTCTTACCATTTTCACTAACAACATTTTCAAATATTATAGCAGGTCCTTTTTTAAGTAAGACTCTTCTATGTATTTCTGTTATTTCAAGTACTGTAGAAACTTGTTCTTTTATTCTGATTAACTGATCGCTTTTTTCTAGTTTTTTTAAAAAATCACGTAGGCTATTATAAGACATTTATTGTTCAAAGTTGGTAAAAGAAAAATAGTTGTAAATCATAGTAATTTTATAATATAGGTAATCAATATTTTATTCACTAATAGTGTATTTACTATAAAATAAATTGCTAGACTTTTTAGGGTAGGAATGGCAGCAGAAGAGGAAAATAAAATAAACGTGTTAGTTATTGGTTCTGGTGGACGCGAGCACGCGATTTTATGGTCATTAAAAAAATCACCACTTCTAAGCGAGCTTTACGTGTTACCGGGAAGTGACGCAATGAAAGACTTAGCAACACAGATAGATACAAACATTAATAATTCAATTAATGTGATAAAAGCCTGTAAAGACAGGGATATTAAATTAGTAGTTATAGGGCCAGAAGAATATATCATAAATGGTTTAGGGGATGTTTTAAAAGAAGAAGGAATTTATGTCTTTGCTCCAAGCAAAGCTGCGGCAAAATTAGAGTCATCTAAAAGCTTCACAAAGGAGTTATGTAAACAGTATGGGATACCTACAGCAGAATATGGTTATTTTGTTAATATAAACGAAGCTAAACAGTTTGTTGATAAAATGAAAAAGCCGGTAGTTGTTAAAGCAGATGGTCTTACATCAGGAAAAGGAGCAATAGTTTGTAAAACAATCGAAGAAGCATATGCAGCAATAGATTTAATACTAGTACAGAAAAAGTTTGGCATAGCTGGTGAATCTATAATCATAGAAGAGTTCTTAGAAGGAGAGGAAGTCAGTTTTTTTACTTTTGTTGATGAGACAAACTTTGTAATTTTAGGTTCAGCTCAGGATTATAAAACTGTAAATGAAAATAATGAAGGAGTAAATACAGGTGGAATGGGCGCATATTCACCTGTATCAGTTGTTACTGAAGAAGTAAGGCATCAAATTATTAAGCAAGTTATCTATCCTACTATCCATGCTATGAAAGAAATAGGTAGACCTTTTACGGGTATATTATTTGCTGGTTTGATGATAACCAAAACTGGACCTAAGCTTTTAGAATATAATGTGAGATTCGGTGATCCAGAAACTCAAGCTATATTACCAAGGTTAGAATCAGATTTGCTCGAGTTTATTTGGCTGACAGCAAAAGGAGAATTAGGTACTGAGCAAATACAGTTCAACAAGGATGCTACAGTATGTGTGGTAGTAGCAAGTAAAGGTTATCCAGATGAATATCAAAAAAACTCAATTATTAGAGGATTAGATAAAATAGAAAAACTTCCTGATATACTTGTATTCCATGCTGGAACTAAATTAGATATAAATAATAATTGGATATCAAATGGTGGTAGAGTGCTGAATATAGTTGCAAGAGGAAAAAATATTGAAGAAGCAAGGTATAAAGCTTACGCGGCATTAGATATGTTAGATTGGCCTGAAGGTTTCTTTAGGTATGATATAGCTAAACGTTCATAAAATATTTACATTATTAATTTCACAAAATTCTCTAAAAATTTCCAATTTAATTGGATGTGTTTTTAAGATTGTCTAATTTACTAAATGAAAATAGTAAATTATGTATAGCTAACATAAGATACAAGTTAGGTTTTATGATAAAAATAGGTAAAAAAGGGGGTTAAAGTGCAAAAAGTGAAGATTTGAGA
>BNGT01000071.1 GCA_016860565.1 Candidatus Mesenet longicola
ATCCTGATTCTTATATAAAAACTTGTTAAAATCATCTATATTTTTGATTTATGTCCTTTTTAAAAGCTGGTTTTACATTACCTGTTTTCTCCCTCATCTTGCGCCACCGGTATAACGTTTTTTCGTCAATATTGAATACCTCGCTAATGTTTTTCATGCTCATCTTTCTTTCATCTACCACTTTTAACACTCGTTCTCTCAAATCTTCACTTTTTGCACTTTAACCCCCTTTTTACCTATTTTTATCATAAAACCTAACTTGTATCTTATGTTAGCTATATCAGTCAAAATGCGTAATAATGGTATCTTCTGTTCATCAAAAATGTTATCAATTAGTAAACGAGTTTCGCCCATTATATTGCCCACGTAATAAGTATCCTGAGAACCCAAATAACCTAATTTTACCATCTTTTTCACCATCTTTCACTTTTTCTAAACTCTGTCAACCATCTTTTTAAGTCTTTTCTTAAAAGTTAGCCACTAACCCCACCTTCAGAATGCTCTTTTTTCTCAGCTCATTTTTTGTTGCTCGTATGCTGTATTGCAATACTGCTCTTTCTATATCCTCTGACTTTCTACATCTTCATGTTTGTAATTACTTATTTCATCCCCCATTTTCTTATAACTCCTTGAGTCTGTAAAATTTCTTTCTATATCTGTCATACATTTCTTAGTTCTAATTATTTGGTTTTTGTATTTTTTTGTATCCTATTCATTTCTCTTATTTTTTTTGTTCTAAAAATCTTATTTTATACAATTTAGTGTTAGATCCTTCGAGTGAACGGATACTTTTATTTTGTTCTGTTTCGCGTTATAATTATTCAATAAAGAGAGATTTAAACTACTAAAATTTGTTGAGGAACAAAGGTTTAGAGAAGCATTGTAGGTTGATTATATCTTTTAATTATATCCATTTGCATTTTTCGTTGTTTTGCTTTTTTTGGGTCTTTCTATAGGCATTTTTGTACTATCTATCACTCAAACTTCATATTCCATTTTACTTTTTAAATGCAAAATCTGGATGCTCTATTATTCTACCCACTTTATCGTTTTATGTAGTTAGGTGGGTGGGTTAACACCCTCGCCTTAAGGCGAACACTTTAGTATAATGTACTTTAGTATTAGATTTACTTTAGTTTATTTATGGACTACAAACACAGCTCTCACAGTACGTTTGATTTAAAGTATCATGTAGTATTTTGCACTAAATACAGATATAGAATACTTACAGGTGAAATAGCAGTGCGTACCAGAGAGATTATCAGAGAAACATGTGTTACAAATTACGTAGATATTGTAAGTGGTAATATTACGCCTGATCATCTACATATGCTAATCTCTATGCCTCCTAGTATAGCTCTATCCAAGTTAATACAATATATCAAAGGCAAGAGTAGTCGCAAGCTATTCCAAGAATTTGAACAGTTAAAAAAAAGATATTGGGGGCAACATCTATGGGCTAGAGGATATTTTGCTGTTACTGTTGGTAATGTGAATTCTACAGATGTACAGAAATATATTGAAGAGCAAGGAGTTCATCATAAACATAATAACTTTAACATCTCTGAGTTTTAAAACTCTTTATCTGCTTTATAAGCGTTAACTCATACCTCCAGCTTTAGCTGGTTGTAATTGATATCAACAGGTAATAGTGATTAATTATAAAGTCACTTATAATTACCATCCATTAACTCGTTAATTATAATAATTGATATCTTGATCATGACCATTAATACCTTGAACACAAACTCCCTTTAAACAAGTACTTATTATTCCGCTAAGTATAGCAAGAGCAAAAAATACTTTAGCTGCAATAACGACTCCATCGTTAATACCACGGCTTCTATCAAATATAGCAATCCCCATTGTTACAGGTGCTGCTACTACCACTGCCATTACCGCTAACCCTGCTGCAAGTATTCCTACTCCTTTTAGTATTGATTTTGACATTTTATCCCCCTAATTATTATATAAAAAGTATAATATATAATCTCTTAATATCAAACATTAAAAATAGTAAGATTTACCTATTATATTTTCCTTATACTTTAGAAACATCATAAGTATTGCTGCGGTGTTAATTATTATCATAAAGGCAATAGCAATATCTGCTGCATCCCACAAAGCTTGGGCTCTACATATTGAACCTATAGGTATAACCAAAGCAAATATTACGCCCCATACCTTAAGACAATTTTTATTTCCTGCAAAAACATAACTTATAGTTGACTTAGAACAGAGAAACCAATTGATGATGGTTGTAAAGGAAAAACAAAACATGATGGCGATTATAATGTAATTTGTGTAATTTGAATTAATTGCAGCTTTAAAAGCTAATATACACATATTTGTGCTTTCAGCATCAGCCATCCATGCGTCTGTGACTAAAAGCGCTAATGTTGTAATAAAAACTACTATTGCAACAAGAAGCGGTGATATAATTGCAATTAAGCTCTGCTCGACTTTAAATTGCTGAAAATCTCCATTATTTTTCACTGATGAGTGTATAGTTCCCTCAAGCCCCAACCCTATATCAGTTGCAAAAATACCACGTAGTGTTCCTACTTGAATGATACTGAAAGTCTCTAATATAAAACTGCCAATTAAGCCAGATTTTAAACTTTCTATCGCTAAAAAGTTGCTAAAGATTAACTTTATTGATGGTAAAATATTATAACTAAATTTGTATAAAACTACCACAGCAAGAAAGAAGTAACTTACAGTCATAAGTGGCACTACAGTTGACATTAAGATCGTAATTTTGCGTGCACCAACTGTGATAGAAAAAAGAAAGGCAATCATCATAACAAGCCCGCCTACAACTGTGGGAACATTGACAAGACTGAGCGGTATTGACAACGAATTAACTTGCACCAAATTACCAACAGTTATGGAGGCTAAAATCATAGCTATGAGAAATAAAATTGTAACTTTACTGCTGCCCAGTGCATCACCAACATAAGTTATTGGTCCTCCTATATACTTTCCATTATATTTGATTCTTTTTTCCAAACTAAAATAGCAAGTAACATATTTAATTATAGAGGTGATTGTAATTATTATGATCATCCACAGCACAAACCCTGGTCCTCCTGTTTTTAATGCTACAGCTGTGCCTGAAATGTTCCCTACGCCTAAATTTCCTCCAAATACTATAAACAGTGCTGCAATAGATGATAACCTGCTGCTTCCATTACTACTTTTGCCCAGCAGCGATATTGCAAAAGGTAATTTTAATATCTGTACCCATTTTAGTTTTATTGAAAGGTAAATACTAGTTGTAAGCAGTAGTAGTATTGCAGGCAAAAAGAGTATTACTTTCATTAAAACTTTAAATCTTAAAGTATAAAATATATAAAATATGAGTCAATAATCTCTTCTGCTTGCTTATTTATATTTCATCTTATCTAGTTTTTTGCATATTATTCTCAATGCAATTAATGCGAGGGTTTTCAATTGTTTTACTATGTTCTGAATTTTGAGCTAAATTAGCTTTAACCGTGTCTGTGATTTTTTTCGATGATGCCTTTCTCATCATTATTTATTTCTTTTTTCAATTTGTCATAACCAATGTTATACTTAATCTTTATGTTAAGATGCTATATATCTGGATAAATCATGTATTTAAAATTGTCTACATAACGAGAATAATGTATATATTTTAAATTATAAAATTACAATCAAGACATTGAAGATCATCATTATTTTGTAATACTTCGACTAAATCTATGATTCTTTTAACTAAGCTTTCATCATCTACAGTAATTAAATCTTTTGCTTTCCATGCAAGGCGTGCAGACTCTGGTTCCGCAAACTTTTTATATAATGCGTCACGCACTCTGCCAAAATCTTTCACTTCACAAATTACATTGTGAAAATCTTGCTGACCTTGAACATCTAGCACTCCTAATTCTAGAGAGTAGTTGAAGATATCATCAAAGCAACTTATGTTATCTGCTTTATATGTTATTAATCCTACATGATCAAAGAGAAAATTCACACTACCAGTC
>BNGT01000072.1 GCA_016860565.1 Candidatus Mesenet longicola
ACCTGAGCTAAATCCTGTTATGGCAATATTTAAAATCATTAAGAATATGGTCCATTAAGTTACTTGAGTATGCAGATTCATTTGCAATATTACGAAAAGAAAACTCTGTAATTTGTTTTCTTGTTGTTTATGAGATTTAGTATAAAATATTTATTGCGTGTCAATGGACGAATTTATCAGCAATTGATACTCATTCTCATTTGCTAAATAGATAATGCTGACTTGATAACATTTTTTGATATTTGACTGATAGAGGTACTGTGGTAAGCTTAAAGCTTTATCTGGGAATTGAAAACATTCTAAACTAATGGCAAAAGTAGTCGCAAGCTATTTCAAGAATTTGAACAATTAAAAAAAAGATATTGGATCTATTTCTGTTGGTAATGTAAATTCTTCAGATGTACAGAAATATATTGAAAATTCATCATAAACATAATAATTCTTTGAATTTTTTAATCTGCTTTATAAACCTGCTTTAGCTGGTTGTAGTTGATAAATTTCCTCTCATTTTTTATCAAGATTTTAAATTATATGTTAAATGCCAGTTGAACCAAACCCTCCACCACCACGCTTAGTTTTTTCATTAAACTCATCAATTAGTTGCCACTTCACCTTAACTATTGGGCTAATTATAATCTGTGCTATTCTATCTCCTTTATTTATAGTATATGATTTATTACTAAGGTTGATTAAACAAACTTTTATCTCTCCCTGATAGTCTGAATCTATAGTGCCGGGTGAATTAAGTACTGTTATGCCAAATTTCATTGCTAGACCCGACCTTGGGCGTATTTGCCCTTCATAGCAATCAGGTATTGAAATTGCAATGCCAGTTGCAATTAATTCTCTATTCATCGGTTCTATGTTAACGGGATTATCTATAGCTGCATAAAGATCCATTCCTACACTTTGTGGTGTTGCATAAGATGGTAGTAGTAGGCCCTCATAATGAGTAAGTGTTTTTATTTCAATAAGCATATCTTAAGTAAATATAATGTATCTAGTGAGTGTATCTTAAACGTACAATTCTTTCTATAAGAATGAATTATACCGTTTAGTATAAACTTAATATGGTTACGTTATCCATAATCTAGTCGATAATAAAGGAGTGGTGATGTGACTCGATGTGATGCAGAAAAAGGGCGTGTCCAAACAATATGCTCTCAATTTAATCAGTTGCTTGAAGGAGCAAAAGAGGAATATAGAAATATTGGTAATGAAGACAAAGATCGTCTTGGTCTAGTGTTAACATGGCTAGATCAAGAGTTTCACTCTTTCTTTAAAGAAATTGGTATTACACCTGACATACTTATTCCAGCTCTGAATGAGCTTGATCGAAAGATAATACACATCGAAAATAACATTGAAAAGATAGTAGGATTAAAAGAGTCAATAGATGATGCAATAAGGCAAGCACTTAGCGGGCCTATTAATGTAGAAATTAGTAAGATTAAAGAAAAAACTGATAAAATTGATAATCTTAGTAAAAATGTTAATAACATTAAAACTGAAACTGATAAGATAAAGGACCTTGCTAAAAAGAATGATCTAAATGATCTTATCAGTAAAATTGATGATATCAAGACTGAAACTGATACGATACCTACGTTATTCAAATACGATGAAATAGGCGAAATACAAGGATCAATAAATCTTGCAATGAGACCAGTACATTCTAAGATAGAGGCACTTGTTAAAAAATCAGATTTGGGTGTTGATAATGAAAGTGTTGATCTAAAGGAGCTTGTTAAGAAGAGTGATTTAAATGGTCTTGCTAAAACATCTTATCTCAGTAATCTAGTTAAGAAGAGTGATTTCGATCAAAAGGTTAATAGCATTAAAATTGACACTTATAAGATAAGGCATCTTGCTAAAGATAACGATTTGAAAAATCTTGCTGGAAAAATTGATAATATTGAAGTGGCTATCAATAAAATAGATAGTCTTGACAGGAAAGTTGATAGTGTGAAAAGTGAGGCTGATAAAATCAGTGATATTAAAATTGAAACTGACAAAATAAATGACCTTGCTAAAACAATTGATCTACCTGATATAAGCAACCTTGCTAAAACATCTGATCTCAACAATCTAGTTAAGAAGAGTGATCTCGATAGGCTTAACCAACAGGTAACTGACTTTACTAAGCAAGATCAAGCTTTTGATCAAATAATAACTCAAAAGATCAAAGCGATCTCACAAGGAGTAAATATTATACCCCAAGAAGTAAAAGTAGAATTCGTAAAAGGTAACAAAGTGGGGGGCAGATATGAGACTGAGATAAAACTAGAAGGTAATAAGATTGGTACTTTTTCTCCAACAGGGTATTATTTTTTTGATAATAGGATCTATATCCATGATCACTTGAACTCTAAGATTAGTATTGATTTACCACTGCAATATCACTTTTTAAAAGTAGTAAAAACTGAGGAAGATGGATATAAATTAGTCTTCTGTAATGAGGGTGGGCAAGAATATTATAAAATCCCAAGTAACTATAGGCTAATTAGTTCAGAAAATCTTAATGGTACAAAAAATATTAATTTTGAAAAATATTATGCTAAAAACGGCTCAGAGCCATCATTTGTTGTTAAAATGAACAGTACTAGTTATCCAAACTCTAGTCAGCATGGTGTAGATGTGTATGAGATAGGCGATGGAGAAAAAAAGATAGGATCACTCATAGATGAGTTTGGTTATTACGACAGTCAAAATAAATTTCATTATTTCAATAATCATATAAATGCTCAGAATCATTCTTATAATTCTCCCTCATTTACTATACATAGAGGAGATATTGAGTGTAGCTTGCATAAGATGCAAGAGGGTACAGATGATATAGATCTTACTAGTGATGCTGCTGCATGTAGTTTAGTTGAATATGTAGCAAATTATGTATATATTTAAAATGTACCTTTGGCCGGACTTGAACCGGCATGCTTTTGCAAGCAATAGATTTTGAGTCTATCGTGTCTACCATTCCACCACAAAGGCCAACATTTAAATTATACTATCATAAATCCGAATAAGAAGGAAATTTTAGTTAAATTACGCTATGCGTTCAAAACTAGCCAAGTTAAGAGATTGTAAGCGAATTTAAAGAGTTGCATTCTAATAAAAACTGTGAACAATTTATGCAAGCTTTCCAAAAAAATCTCTGAATCCAAACTTGATCTGATTCTTTTAGGTAATATAACAAGTCAAAGTTTGACTATAATTGTAAATTTATCATATTGCATTACCGATAAGAAAAATTGATATAAGAAACGAGAGGAAAAATGTACCCAAAAGAATGGGAAATTAAAAGCCAAGTATTGCACATGATGCAGTATGAAAGCCAATAATATCATGATAAGATATATAATTAGGAGTGGTAGAAGATGCTACCAAAAGATTTTTTACTATCAATTACCACAAGCTAAAGCAGGTAGTATGAGTAAAAGCTTATAAAGCAAGTTTTAAAACTCAGAGATGTTAGATGTTTATTTTCAATATATTTCTGTACGTCTGAAGAATTTACATTACCAACAGTGACAGCAAATAGCCCATAATTTGTACTAGACACCACTTAATCTGACAGAAGAGAATTAACTGACAGAAGAATTTAAATAGTTAAAACTACTATCAGAATCCTGATTAATGTTACTAATATTTTTCTGGAAAGCAATGTGTTTGCTATCAAGAAAAGTTTGTATTGGTGTTTTGCCATAGCAATATTTGCCTGATTGTCTCATTGTAAGAACGCAACCAATGATCAATATCAATCTGCAGATCTTCTAAAGAACTGTATTTCTAAAGATGATGTTGTAACACTCATCTTGCATAGTTTTGTGAAACC
>BNGT01000073.1 GCA_016860565.1 Candidatus Mesenet longicola
TTTTTCCTTAAATCATAACTGTACGGTGCTTGCCTCCTAAATCTTTATTTTATCTCATTCGGATCCTTAATGGAATGGCTATAACTACATATGCCCTGGAGACTCAGCAATTCACTTAGCCTTTTTTAGGTCCTTAAATTTAGGTTTAAAACATGCTTTAGAGTTCTTTATAAAGCTATCAATGCTTCAAGCTAATGTACAGGCTCCAAAAGATGATGAAATAATCAAACAATTTAAAGAAAATTATCCACACTTGCATCAAATAAAAGTTTATCCTACAGTAGCAAGAAATGTATTTTTAGTAATTACCAAGGTAACCCGGTATGGTTGCTTTAGTTACTGTTTGACAAATCATGAAAGAAAAAGATTAACAAGTCATCGTGGTATACGTAAAAGTGAGATTAGTAACATATCTAAAAAATTGAATGAGGATTTAAGTACATGGGCTAACTTATTAGCAGATTTTGAGATAAAAAGAGATGAGGACATAAAAAGTGAAATACATAGTAATAAAATAAAAAGCATACTATACGACCATCTATCGTGGTTTATAGATATAAATGGTAAGTCTTTTATCAAGATTAGTGAGCTAGCGCGTGCAGCAAGAGGTAAATATTCTTTATTCTGCTTAAGTGTTTTAAAGCTAGAAGAGACGTTATAGCAACCAGTGATGGCAATGCGATAAGTGTTTCGCTAGATCAGTCAAGGTTTGATCAATCAAAAAGAGTTTATGAAAAAGAAGATCTTTCTGATGAAAAAAAAACAAAATTAATTAATGATGCTATACATAATTGTAGCAATAAGAATGATGGTTTTATTTCAGCTCTTATTAAAAATGAACTTATTCAAATGCAAAAACCTAATTCAGCATTGGACAATGCAAGTGCTGTTCATTTGCAGATGAAGATATATGCCTGATACAAACAACAAGATAGGGGGAGAAATGCATCAGATTAACATTAACCATAGTTATATAGATGAGTTGCAAGAAAAGTTTAGTGGCATAAACTTTAAACGCCTTGAAAAAACTGATGGCATGTATATTACAAATCCTAATAATAAAAGTACTTCAAATGATGCTAAGATTTTCAAAGAGACGCAGATCAAAAGAATATTAAGAGGTGCACTCAGCCCACTAGTACCGCAAGCTATAAAAAATAAGAAGAAGATAAAGATGAAAATAAAATTTATAAATTTGACGATTTTAAAAGTTTACAATCAGATGAAAGATATGTTATTCAAAATATAGGCCATGCAACTTTGTTAATTCAAGTTCCTGATTTTAATATTTTAATAGATCCGGTCTTTCATGACTTAAATAGTTTACTTTATCCAGCCAAGACAGCATCTCATAAAAGTGCTCACCTAAAAATTGATGTTATTGTAATTTCACATAATCATCGCGATCATATAGATCAACGTTCATTACAAGAGTTATTAAAGCATCACCAAGCAAAAGGTTGGCCTCAACCGAAAGTATTCGTTCCTATGGGAGATAAGAGATTACTTAAAAATTTTGGGTTTAGCCAGGTAGAAGAAGTGGAATGGTATACGAAGATTTCTGTTACCAATGAAGCAGAAAAAACAGTGAATTTTATTAGCATTCCAGCAGATCATCGTTCTGGTAGATCTGGAATTGACCATCATAAATCTTTAGTCACTGGTTGGATAATAAATCCCGAGCAAGAAGATGTAATATTTAAATATTCAGGAGATACTAGATCTTTAACTGACGAAGCCCAACAAGCAACTGATGCAGTACTATGGAATGAAATCAATTGTAAGAAGGTTGATAAAAGCCAAAATGGTAAAAATATAGAAATACCAGACTATATATATATGTATACTTTGGTATTCAATTATGCCTCAAATGACTCTATATTTCATTCTCCATAATGTAATATTATTAACCTTTTTTCTCTAAAACATAGGTCCTTTTTACGGTTTTGAGAATAAAGTAAGAGTAAATAAATAAAATGCTGTTGGTGCTGGAGAGAGGTGTGGTTTTGCTAAAATTTTGTTCTTAAAAAGAGTCTTGTGTTAGTAACAATTCTTGATGTTTAATTTCATACCAATGCTGCAGAGTTCCCTAAAGATTAGATAAAAAAGAAATCAGGCTAATTAAAAACATTTTTTTCAATGGATTTGTATTATATCTATAGTAATATACACTTAAATAATGATTTGCTGAGGGGGAAATGTTATATTGCGTATTACAAAAAAGAAGGCTTTAGAAGTATTAGAGTTTGATTCAGGTGACAAGCCTAGTAAACAAGAACTCAAAAAAGCATATAGAAAATTAGCTTTGAGACATCATCCTGATAAAAATAAAAACAACTTGGAAGCAACAAAAAAATTTCAAGAGATAAGAGAAGCATATGTATTACTTAGTAGTGATTCTAAGGAGAAAGTTGATCAATTTCTAAATGAGAGTTACTATGACATAATAAGTGAGATTTATAAGGAAAAAAGGCAAGAATTAGATGAAATTTCACTAAGTGGTCAGGAATCCATAGAGGAATTGTCTAATTTAGTGTGCCGTGCTGCCTCTTGTGATTATGCGGGGTTTATAAATAAATTACTTAATAATAAATTATTTGAAAAGTATGCTTATTTAAATGCAACGGATAAACATGGTAAAACACCATTGCATTATGCATTAGAAAAAGGTACAGATGATACTGTAAAACTGCTTTTAAACAATGGAGCTAACCCTAACATCATAGACAATAATGGTGAATCATCATTACATTGTCTTTTTAATTATTATCTTAGTATTGAACTTGACAATATATTACAATCTCTGTTAGAAAAGCATGCTAATCCAAATATACAAGATAAAAATGGTCAAACACCATTACATAGATTATGTCAATATCGATATAAATTTACTATAGGAGTCAAAATTTTTGAACAAAGGTATATACACCTTGTAAAAATGCTTTTAAGAGCAGCTGCTAATCCAGACATAAAAGATAATTATGGTAAGAAACCAGTGGATTATATTGAGTATGGAAGCGTCATTGGAGAATTACTTGGTGCTAAGAGTTACAAGAAAGCGTTTGTCAGTTCAGTTATTGCTATACCATTTGCATATTTTGGGGTAGGGCTATTCTATGTGCTAGCTGTGGAGTATAGCAAAGTATCAGATAACCAAATCTTGGGTTTAGATGGAAAAATCTTACTTTTAATCCTTGCAACATTTTTTACTGCTCTTGCATTATATCATGTGCAAAGTGCTATACGTGCTGCATTTCCAAAATCATCATATGAGTTCCTTGAAGCCAGGGCAGAATGTATTAGAAGTAATTTGCAGATACAAGATAGAGCTGAAGTAGGTGTAGTTTAATTTACAAAAAACTTCTTCTTTATAAAGAGGAAGTTTCAAAATGGAGATAAAATATCAATAACAATCAGCTAAAGCAGGTGGTATGAGCAAACGCTTATAAAGCAAATTTTAAAACTCAGAAATTTCAATATATTTCTGAAGAACTTACATTACCAATAGTAAATAGATCCTTTTTTAATTGTTCAAATTCTTGTTTTTGATATATTGTTGGATGGCATAGAATATATAAGATGTAATATTACTACTTACAATATCTACGTAATTTATGTTTCTCTGATCATAGCTATTTCACCTGTAAATATCTGTATTTAGTACAAAATACTATATGATATTTAAATTAAACGTACTGTGTGTTTATAAATAAACTAAAAATTCAAGGCGAGGGTGTTAACCTACTCATCTAATTACATAAAATCATGCAAGTCATTTTTAGAAATTTTGCTAGATCTACAG
>BNGT01000074.1 GCA_016860565.1 Candidatus Mesenet longicola
CTCCATTTCTTGCTTATGATGAGGGATATAACTTTGTTGCCACTTTAGATCTTTATATACACTATTTTTCAGCTTCATCTGCTCAAGCAGTGTTATAAATTCCCCCACTTCCATATCTTTTCTTTATGCAATCTTAGAAGCAATAGTTTGATGAGGTTGTACCTTCGCTGCACTTATATTAGAACCTGGCATTTCTTCAACCTGCATTTGCAGTTTTTCTTCTTCTACTCTTTGCAATTTTTCCAATTCTTGCTGCAACATTTGTTCAAAGTGCTTAGCGTCTCCTTTTGCCTTAGCTACTTTTGCCAATACATCACGTTTAAACTCTTCAATCTTTTCATTCTCAAATGTTGGTTTTTCCTTAGCAGATTCTTCATCTAACTTTGTTATTTTATTGTTTAGCTTCTCAAGCTCATTTATTAAACTTAGTTTTCTCTCAAAAATATCTTCTTTACTCATTTCCTCAGGATTTTGAGCTGCACAATCAACGATGACCTCACACTCCGTTAGTTCTTTCCTCAACTGAACACACTTATGGGCTTCATCGTGAAACTTATTTTTTACATTTTCGTATAACACTACTAACTTAAACTGTGCAATGAAAAATTCCTTTGCATCTTTGAGAAATATTTCTCTCCTTTCTGCTTCTTCTAAAATTATAGTGATAGCTCTCTTCTCTGCCTCTGCTTCTTCCCTTGCAGCTCTTTCTTGTTCTGCTTTAGATTCTGCTGAGGTTAGTCGTGTTGCCATACTTTGATTCTGTGTGTTTGCGTACTTCAGATTGTCTTTTAATTTAGTATTTTCCAAACCAGTATTTATGTCTTTTATAGAAAGATCAATGTTAGCTGCTTTTATCTTCTCATTATTTATATGCTCTTTTTTGCTACCAATGATTTCTCCTGCCAATTCTTCAAATGTTAACATACTCCCTGATTCATCATTTTTTATTTCATGTAACTTCTCAAAGAATTTCCTGTTTAATCTAACATCATCTTTTTTTTCTATTCCTCCTAATTCTTTTAAAAATGGTTCAGCGCTTGCACAACCTGCACTCTCTTCAAAAGACTGATCTAACTCTTCCACTACACTGATTGCTCTTTTTACTTTTTCTAACTTAGATTTTTTCGTCTTAAATTTATAATACCAAACTATATAGAATGGATACTCATCTAAAATTTCCTTTATGTTTTTGTTGACTAATTTTTTCTTTTCTTCTTCTGTTGACTCTGGTGTCCCTACAGTCAATCTCTCTTCTTGCTCCAAAATACAACTTGCTATCTGGTTCATTACATCTTCATCAGGAAAGTATTCTTTTATTTCCTTTAAACTTAATACTGGTTTAGGTATGTCTTTATATATCATCTCAGGCATATCTTTATATAGACGCTTTATCTCTAATGGTGCTAGCTCTTTTGGTAAGTTTATCTTACATCCTTCATGATCAACTTCATTACATATAAGCAATAATGCTACATCAGTTTGTTTTTGCTCTATTGCATATAATAACATTTCTTTTAGCACACTTTGTTCTTCTTCTATTAACAATGCTGCAGAGAACTCTTTTACTATATATTTTTTTATATCATCTGTGCTTTCCAGTTTATCATTAATACTGTAATTACCATAACGCTTCCTGATCAGATCAAAACCTCTAGAAGCAGAATCTACTATATATTCTGACCATAAATCTATACACTCTAATAACCCATGTATTGCGTCCTTTCTATAATCTTCATTTGTAATTACCACATCTTTCTTCTGTACTATCTTCTCTAATGTTCTTCTTACTAATTCTTTATTCCATAAAGTTCTTAAATCCTTCATAATAGAATCTTTACTATGTTCACTCAAAACATCTGAATTAGCTTTGTAATAATGATTAGCCTCACTATGAAATGGATGTCCTTTATTAGCTAGTGCTTCTTCCAACACTTGATATACTAACCTTTTATGCCAACTACCCAAGAATAAACCTTGCTTTATCTTATTTAATACATCTTCATAAGATCTTATTTCTCCCTCTAAGGGCTTCAATTGTGCTTCTAATACTTTTTCTTTCTGTGCTAAAAACACTACAGCCTCACGAGGAGTTTTATTTTTTAGATCTAGTTTTAACCTTTCTTCTATATGGGAGTTTTCTACAAAATGCCTATGGATTTCAATTATTTGCCTATCGTCCATTGTGCATAAACTTTCTATGTTAGTTTCTCTAACGTAGGCACTTAAATCACCTAATTTACTGCCACCAATAGCAGGTAAAAAATTTACTTCTTTTAGCAATTCACGTTCACTTTCTGAAACGCAATCTTTAAACAGATTATCTGAATGTTGAATGACTTGTGCTGGAACCCAACTTTCTTTCGTTATTTTATCAAGATACTTTTCCAGAAGTTTTTCATAAACTTTAAGTGTACCCTGATGTTTCGCATACATTATATTTATTTTAGTAACAAAGAAACTAGCATAATACCTTGAAAGAGCAGCAGCATTTCTCACTCCAATCAAAGCTTGTAATGACCTTAAATCCCCTATTTTTATTATAGTTTTTACCTGTTCTTGAAATGGCTTATCAAAGAAATCAATTGGCTTTGGCTTATTGTTTTGCATCTGTCCCCCCTTCATACTACGAGTATACTAATACTATAACAATATAGTAATGAACTCAATTATTCTTTATTATAATATTAATATATTGATGCTTCTGTAAAACTCAACCACCAAAAAGATATTTCTGAAATTGGGTGCATTGATTTTTCAAATTGTCAAAGATGTTACTAACTGAAATTTGCTCCAAAAGAGTAGGTGTGATAGCTGGAGTAGTCGGTTTATAAGATTCATATTTAGTGAACTCTTTGTCCTGGATAGCTTTTATAATACTCTTTCCCCCTAAAAAGCAGTTTTTACCTAAGCTTGATTTGTCCTTTAATTTGTCAAATTTCTCTTGATTCTCTTCATTAAGCTCTACTTTAATTTTACTACTATCTTCTTCATCAGGATGCAAGAGAATGCTGATCTTCTCAGTTTTACCTTCTATTTCTGCAGTAAAAGACATTTTAATTATACCCTCCGGAATATCTGTGTAATTTCTTTGCTCTCCTAATTTTTCAACTCTAATGACACTGCTGCCAATTTGTAGTATGCCAACTTTTAAGTTTAACTTATATTCTGAGTTTAAATCTTCTATAATTTTATTGTTTATAACCTTTGTTAGTTCAACTATGCTATTCTTTTCATACTTTATGTAAAAATGACCATTATCTATTGCTACTTCAAAATCATCTCTTCGTTTGCTTTTATTTATAACACTTTTGTATGCTACACTTTTAAGTTTGTTATCAATCTCCT
>BNGT01000075.1 GCA_016860565.1 Candidatus Mesenet longicola
GAGGTTTCATCAATAGCTAAAGCAAGTTTTAAAACTCAAAAATGTTTATCTTGCTCTGCAATATGTTTCTGTACATCTGAAATTACCAATAGTAAATAGATCCTTTTTTAATTGTTCAAATTCTTGTTTTTGATATATTGTTGGATGGCATAGAATATATAAGATGTAATATTACTACTTATAATATCTACGTAATTTATGTTTCTCTGATCATAGCTATTTCACCTGTAAATATCTGTATTTAGTATAAAATACTATATGATATTTAAATTAAACGTACTGTGTGTTTATAAATAAACTAAAAATACTAAAGCTCAAGGCGAGCATCTAGCTATGTAAATTAGCATATTTTTTACTTGTAGTATATAGTGTTATTTAGTACTTAATATAATTTTACATTAAGATATTAATAATTCAATGTTAAAAAGTAGTGATTATCAGAAAGGGCATAGAAAGAGATTAAGAGAAAAATGTATATTAAGTAAAGGTCAGTCTCTACTTGATTACGAGATCTTAGAGTTAATATTGTATTCAGCCTACCAAAGAATTGATGTGAAACCAATGGCGAGAGAGTTAATAAAGCGATTTGGTAGTTTTGCTGGTGTTTTTAATGCTGATATAGACGATTTAAAAAGTGTTGAAATGGTAGGTGATTCAGCAATATCTGCAATTTTGTGTGTTAAAGAAGCTTTGGCTAGAATACTTAAAGAAGACGTAAAAGAGCTTCCTATAGTTAATAATTCACAAAAACTAGTTAATTATTTAAAAGTTAGTATAGGGCAAGCAAGTAAGGAAAAATCTCGTATTATTTACATGAATAAAAAGTGCAATGTTATTGCTGATGATCTTCAAGACATTGGTACAATAGATCAAACACCGTTATACGTTAGGGAAGTGATAAAGAGAGCCTTAGCAATAAGTGCATCTTCAATTGTTTTATCTCATAATCATCCCAGTGGTGACAAGCATCCATCAAGTGGTGATATAGCAATTACAAAGCAATTAAATTATGCCTGTCAGAGTATGAATATAACTTTAATTGATCATATAATAATTACTGCACGAGGTTACTTTAGCTTTAAAGAAAAGGGATTACTTTAACTATATTAATTTATTGACTGCTGATGATATCTCTTTCAAAATAATGTAAAATAGAGAAAAAAATGTCTATATTACCCATCATTATTGCTCCCGATGATAGATTACATCTTTGTTCTGAAGAAGTGATGGAAGTTAATGATGAAATTAAGCAGCTAGTTGATGATATGTTTGAAACTATGTATCATGAAGGTGGTCTTGGCTTAGCTGCAGTACAAGTTGGAGTACATAAGCGAATCTTCATTGCTGATGTGCCTGAAGAATATGATAATTTAGAAAATAGAGTAGATGGCTATAACTCAACAGGTGGACCTTTTTGCATTGTTAATCCGCAAATTATTGAGCTTTCTGGTGAATCAATCTCATTAAATGAAGGATGTTTATCTGTTCCTGAGCAGAGAAATGAAATTAGCCGTCCTAAGTATTTAATTTTAAAATATCTTGATTACTATGGTAAGGGGCAAATAGTAAAAGTTCAAGGGTGGCTTGCAAGATGTTTTCAACATGAAATTGATCACTTAAACGGCATTTTATACTTTAAACATTTATCAAAAATAAGGTATGATATGGCAGTAAAGAAAGCTCAAAAAATCAAAAGGTATTATAAACAATAAATGATATGAATGATAAAGATTTAGAGTTATTAAAATTTTACCGAGACTCAGGTATTGATTATGTCCTAGAAGATAAAAAGCAAGTACAGGAAGAAGAGAAAGTTGTAGAGCAGAAGTACATGTTACCAAGTGATTGGGTAGTAGAGGCAAAAAAAATAGCAGATAGATGTACTAGTGTTGAAGAATTAAAAAAAGCAATAGAATCATTTAATGGTTGTGAAGTGAAGGCAATGGCAACCAATACAGTTTTTGCTGACGGTAATTCACAGGCAAAAATCATGCTTATAGGAGAAGCACCTGGCATGAATGAAGACTTGAGAGGTATACCTTTTTGTGGCGCTAGTGGTGATTTACTTGATAAAATGTTAGCTGCAATTGAGCTTGATCGCACTAAAGTTTACATAAGCAACACTATGTTCTGGCGTCCTCCTGGTAACCGCCGGCCAACGGACTTAGAGCTTGAAATGTGTCGACCATTTGTCGAAAAACATATTGCACTTGTGCTACCTAAGATCCTGGTATTAGTTGGTGGTACAGCAACTTATAGCTTGCTTGACCAAACTAAGAGCATATCAAGGCTTAGAGGGCAATTTCATATATACACTAATCAATATTTGGATATGGAAATTACAACTGCAGTAATATTTCATCCAGCATATCTCCTCCGCCAACCTATGCAAAAACGGCTAGCATGGCAAGATTTAAAACAAATTAAGGAATATATTAATAATAATATAGCTCCTTAAATTCTTTTAGGAGTGTGGCAGAAAAAACTATAAAACAAGCATAGTCATTAAAATAAGATAAAATGTATTTATTAATATACTAATAGAATATGAATTAAAATTTACTTAACAAAAGTAAAAATATAACATATTAATAACATTAATATATTAATCTAAGCTAATATGCTAGCAATAGTAAATATGCCAATCAATGAACAAAAATCGCAAAAATTAAAGAGAATTCTGTTGGCTCTTGTAGGATATTTAGTGATAAGCTTGTTCATAATACCTTTAATAGTGTGTTTAATTCCTATCGGGGTATTCTTCTTAATCTTGAAGGCAATATCTAATACCAATTTTCATTATTAATAAAAAAACAAGTTACATTGCATAATAGAAGAGCTGGGAAGATTAGCAAAAAATTCACATAAAACGCTCTCAAGCAGAGCAATTATAGCTCTTCTCATAATAATCCAAACAAGTTAAGATATGGATTTATGGTAGTGGGGTTTGTATGCCAGCAGCGTATAGTTACGACTTAAGGAAAAAAGCAATGGAAGCATTGGATGAAGGAGAAAGTAGAGCAAATGTTGCCGAGAGATTTAAAATTGGAAAAACGACTCTATATGAGTGGCAGAAA
>BNGT01000076.1 GCA_016860565.1 Candidatus Mesenet longicola
GTTCACTTCATGTTTTGTTTAGTACAATTTAGAAGATTGATATTTTCTTATAATTACACAATCAGTTGCTACACACCAATGCAGACTTTTCTTGATACATTGCTTTTCAGAAATATATTATATCTGCATCCTCATTTAACTATTTAAATCCTCCTAATTCTTCTTTGTTAGATTATTTTGTGTTTGGTACATATAACAAGCTTGATAAAAATCCCATGATTTATCGTGAATACATCTTGTATTACAAACATAAGACTTATCAATTGATATATCATGTTAATATTCTGCTAAAACACTCAGTATATTGCTTACATTGTGCACTCCTTCAGCATATTGACCACCAACCATAATCACTTCCTTTTCACCTACTGGCATATAAGATAAAATATTTGGTAAAAACTTTTGATTTGTTGATGTAGTTATATGAGCTAAAGCTGTTTTTTTACTTTTCTTATCTTGAATAATTAATGCAACACAATCATGAACATTGCTTGTACCAATTTTACCATTACTTATAAAACCAACATCACCTTGATTTATGTGATAGGCTTCTTTATCATTAATTCTGTTTTTTCTTGAAAAAAAATAGTGTAAATTTTATCATCAAAATCAGTTATGACATCAAGAAATGGGGAAGGGAGATTTTTTATAGCACCCAATATATCACTTTCATTGCTATGAGATTTACCATCAATGTATAAAATCATGTTAATTTCTCTTAAAAATTAACTTAATTATATACTAGTTTAACTATAAAAGTAATTATTTTTAAAAATATGAGTTTTAAACTCTACCATAGTTGTCAAATAGTCTTATTATATCATTTTCAGAGATATAATTGCCTATTTGTATTTCTATAATTTGTAGAGCATTATCATTACTTTTATTTTCTATTCTATGTATACTCAGTCTAGAAATCTCAATTACTGCACTTTGGTTTATAGTGTGTATCTTAGTGTTTAGTGTAATACATGCAGTGCCAGATAGTATTACATAGTACTCATCTCTATGTTTATGTAGCTGCATTGAAGTAGCTCTTGCAGGATTAATATGAAGATATTTTATTAAAAAATTTTCCCTTTTTGCAATTACACTATAAAATCCCCATGGCTTTACTACTTTTTCTTTTACTGCAATATTATCTGATACTACATCTTTCATATAATAAAGCACTGAGCTGCTAAAATGATTTTTAATTAATCTTTCTACAATTGACAATATACCATTCCAAGTTCCAACATCTATCCAATCAAAAGTAGCTTCTATCATTAAAGCTTTCTTTGTCTTCTGCATTATCATATAATCAAAGGAAACAGGATGAATTTGCATAAAATCTTCGTCTTTTAAATACACTAGATTATTCTGTGTTGTTGAGTTTTTCCTACTTTCTATACATGTTTTATAAACATTGGGCGCAAGTTTTGTAACTTCGCTAAAATAATATTTTGCTTTAAATATAAAAATACCTAAGTTCCAAAAATATTCCTCAGAAGGAATATTTAAAGGTTTTTCAATAAATTTATTTACACTGTAGCAACTTATAGTATCATTATAGACAGCCTTAATATAACCAAACTCAGAACTAGGATAATTGGGTTTTTTGCCGATAATTACTACAGCATCATTACTTTTTGCTATTGTAATTGCTTGCTCTAAGCATTTTTGAAAATCTACTTTATTCTCTATATAATGATCCGTAGGTAGCACTACAATAATAGTGTCATCACAACAATCTGCTATAGCAAGCAATATAGATGCAGCCGTTCCAATTTGAGCAGGTTCTAATATTACTGTTGGTTTTTGCAAACAAACAGAGTCTAATTCCTTAATTATTAGAGATTCATACGTAATATTTGTTGTAATTATTGGGGGATTATAACTCTTGTGAAGTCTAGATAAGGTATTGTGCAACATAGTGTTATCACTAAATACTTTACAAAATTGTTTAGGTGGTTGAGAGATGGGCCATAACCTACTTCCCACACCACCACAGAGTAATACAGATTGTATAGGCATATTTATTAATAAATTTAAATTTAGATTATATTTTTAAATATAAATTATATCAATATAAATATTTTTTAAATAAAGTTGATTTTATTCTATAAATCTCTATAATATAATGGCCTAGGGCAAGTGTGTGGCTGCTGTTATTTATCAGCAATGATTGAGTAATAGAGGAAAGTCCGGGCTCCAAGGAAAAATGGTGATGGATAATGTCCATCGGAGGTAACTCTAGTTATAGGGCTACAGAAAATACCGCCTATATTTAGGTAAGGGTGAAAAGGGGTGGTAAGAGCACACCGCACTCATGGCAACATGTAGTGGCTGAAGTAACCAACATCAGGAGCAAGGTTAAATAAGGGTAAGTTTTATGTTTTTCCTCATATTTACCCGGGTAGGCCGCTAAAGATAAGTTGCAAAACTTATCATAGATGAATAGCCACAAAAACAGAACCCGGCTTATAGCTTGTCCTAGGTGCGTAATTAAATAGGTGGATTAATATCTTTATCTGTATTAGACAGAATTTAATCTAACAAATGACAATTAGGAGGATTTAAATAGTTAAATGAGGATGCTGATATAATATTTCTCTGGGAAGCAATATATCAAGAAAAGTTTACATTGGTGTGTAGCAACTGATTGGCTCATTGTAAGAATGCAACCAATGATCAATATCAATCTGTAGATCTGGCAAAATTTCTAAAAATGACTTGCATGGTTTTATGTAATGAGGTGAGCAGATTAACACCCTCGCCTTGAGCTTTAATATTTTAGTATTAGATGGGAGTGTTCGACAAACTGTGTCAAAGCGAGAATAAATATATTTAAATAATATAAAAAATGGAGATATGAGTCAAAAAACAGCAAATAACTATATTGGATTAGTAGACTATAAAGAATTGGAAGAGAATATTCTGTCATCTATACGAG
>BNGT01000077.1 GCA_016860565.1 Candidatus Mesenet longicola
TGTTATGGCAATATTTAAAATCATTAAGAATATGGTCCATTAAGTTACTTGAGTATGCAGATTCATTTGCAATATTACGAAAAGAAAACTCTGTAATTTGTTTTCTTGTTGTTTATGAGATTTAGTATAAGTAGTATAGTATAAAAATATATTTAACTTCTATATTTTTTTAACTGCGTTCATGGTACTATGCTGTCAATTCTAAGGATTTAAAAACTTTATTAGCTACTTTTAACCTGGATCACTTTTAGATGCATACTAATCATTTAATTTAAACTATAGCCCTACCTTTAAAGATCAGAATGAGATAAGATAAAGATTTAGGATTAAGAAGAAAGGCAATGTGGATGAAGATCATAGGTTTAATTTGTATAAATGGCAGCAAAAGAAACAGGAGATTTTTAGTCATTAATCATAAGACTGAATTTGCAAAGGGGAAATTTGGGATAATGTTAATTTTTGCACAATACATAAAAAAAGATCTACGGATATAAAGAAAGAGATGAAATTTAAAGAAATTATAGCAACCTAAAAGTCTAAGATGAATCGATAATACAGGATATTGTCAGAAAGCTTTAAAATCTGGAAAAAAGAATCAAGTATGATTGCAGCTTTGAATAATGGTATGATCTTCGAAGGCCATTGCAATACAGAACATTTAGAATACCAACTTTATAATTGAAAACTTTTTACCTTAAGAGATCTTAATGTACGATTTTACGTACAAATAATAAATTCATTGACAAAAAATCAAATAAGAAAGAAATTAACTATAGATAATTATATTAAGCACAAGAGATGGTACAGCAAGAGATAGTAGTAATAAATGCCCAAACAAGGGATGATTCCTTAAAAGGAAAACGAGAAGTAAGGCGTTTACGTAAGCAGGATAAAATACCAGCAGTGATATATGGAAAAGGGCGAGATTCTATAAATTTAGCTCTATCTATGAGCGAATTTGTAAAAAAATATAAATCTGGGTTCCTTTCTGGCCATCTAATAAAAGTGAATATAGATGGCAAAGATGAGTACGCTTTAATGCGCGATATCCAACGGCATGTTGTCAAAGATACGGTCCAGCATGTTGATTTTCAATTTGTTGATACAGAAAAAGAAATTAAGGTGGATGTACCTCTACATTTTATTAATGAAAGTAAATGTCCCGGAATTAAATTGGGAGGGGCACTGAACATACTGCATCGCACAATTACAGTTAGGTGCTTTCCTCAAGACATACCAGAGTTTATAGAAGTGGATTTATCAGGGAAGATGATAGGTCAATCAATTCATGCAGGTGAGATGAAACTTCCTGAAAATATAAAATTGGAATTAAAGGAAGATGATACTACAATTTTAGCAATTTCTTCTACTGATACTGATGACACTGATTCTAGTAAAAAAGAGGCAACACAGCAGCCATAATGCATTTGCTTGTTGGGCTTGGTAACCCTGGTAATGAGTATCAACATACTTATCATAACGCAGGTTTTATTGTTATTGACGTTATCGCTAAAGCTTGGTCTTTTTCCTCATTTTTGAAGAAATTTGATTCCTTATTATCAGTTAGAACGATCAACTCAGACAAAGTTATGTTACTTAAGCCTTATTCTTTTATGAACAATTCAGGTAAACCTTTGCTGCAAATCCTTAATTTTTATAAAATACCACTAGATAATGTAGTTGTTATGCATGATGATGCTGATTTAAAATCAGGTAGTGTAAAAATTAAAAAAGGAGGAGGCTCAGCAGGGCATAATGGAATTAAGTCCTTAGATAATTTTATCGGTTCAAATTACTGGCGCTTAAGAATTGGTATTGGCAGACCAGAAAATAAAGATGATCTAGCTAATTATGTACTATCAAAGTGCTCAAATATTGAAGATATTAATTCACTTGCAAATAAAATAGCTATAAATATAAAGCTATTATTAGACGACAAGTTGTCATTCATTAAATCTCTTGCATAGCCCCTTCGATAAAAAGCAGAAAAACATTGGCAAATTTTCGTAAACATTGCGTATACATAGGAAGTTTTTTCAGAAAACTAATTTTAATTTAAAACATCAGTAGAAATTTAACACTTATCATCTTATCTGTGATATATCCCAACCATAAAAGATCCGAATGAGGTAAGAGATAAAGATTAAGGAAAAAGGCAATGTGGATGGAAGAGAAAATCAGAGGTTTAAAATAGAACTCTGTATGAATGGCAGCAAAAGAAACAGGAGATTTTCAGTCATTAATCATAAGACTGAATTTACGAAGGGGAAATCTGGGGTAATATTAATTTTCGCACAATACATAAAAAAAAAGATCTACGGATATAAAGAAAGAGATAAAATTTAAAGAACAACCTAAAAATCTAAGAACCTGTCTTGAAAGAGATTAAGTAGATAATTTAGAAAGCATAGAAGTAATCATATTAAAGAAGATATTAGTTTTTGAAGTAAGAGGAGAATGCTAGTAATCTTTGCTCATGCGTCTAAAATTGGAGAGCCAAGCAAAAGTTCTTTCCACAATCCAACGTTTAGGAATAACCTGGAATCCTGTAGTATCTACTGCTTTTTTGGTGATCGTTAATAAACATCCTTTCTCCAATAAACAGCGACTTTGTAGTTTACCTTTGTATCCTTGATCAGCAAAAAACCTCTGCACCCTTGGAGATTTTTCTTTAGCTCGAATAAAAAGATCTAGAGCACCATCACTATCTTGAACGCTTGCACTGTGAACATCTGCCGTAATAACTAGGC
>BNGT01000078.1 GCA_016860565.1 Candidatus Mesenet longicola
GCCCTATGTATTGTGCGAAAATTAATATTACCCCAGAGTTCAGCCATTTCCGATAGTGTTTTTCCACCATGTTTCTTCGCAAACTCAGCAAACGCACCCCAGTCAGTAATTTTATGATTATAACCTCCAGTTCCAAGTTTTTTTGATTGAAAATCCCCTGTTTCCTTACGTCTTTGCTGCCATTCATACAATTTCCTATCTTAAACCTCTGACCAACAGATGCTCTACTTTCTCCTTCATCCACATTGCCTTTTTCCTTAAATCATAACTGTACGGTGCTTGCCTCCTAAATCTTTATTTTATCTCATTCGGATCCTTAAAAGAATGGCTATAGTTGGTCTTGGCTAAAGTGAATGAGCTGCATGCGTAAATTTTCTTCTACATCATTGGATAAGACAAGTAAGCATATGATATTTTTAAAGTTATTATTTTCGTGATTTAAACACTTATTATCGATCAGTTTATTGTCGATCTTACGTTTTATGTAATAAAAGAGAAGTTCAAACCTAGTCATTGAATATATGTAAGACAATTGAAAATGATCGAGCAATACCTGTTCTAGGTCATAATCTATGAGCATTCCTTGTGGGATATCATATATGGCAAAAAGAGTCTTATCTTCACTATTTAAACACCGATATTTTAGATACTTTTTAATCTTCTTACCCAAGAAAGTGTGCATTGTAGATTATTGTTGAGATTATATGATATTAGCATAAATTAATTTATTTATTCTTAACAGATGTTAATATTTTAATTACTTAACATAGAGAAGAAATGAACAGCAATGTAAACATCATTCAAAGTAGATCTCAGGATAAAAGACAGCAATATCTACATTCAAAGTTTTTTATAACAAGCGGTGAAGGTATGTCAAATAGTGAAATCATGGAGCTTATATTGTATAAGGCACAATCAAATGTTAGACGAACCATATACAGGTTAATGGGTAAGCTGGGTAGTATTACTAAAATCTTTAGTGCCAACATCTATGACTTAAAGAACGTAGAAGGTGTAAATGATACAATGGCAATTGCTATATTATGTGTGAAAGAAATTTTAAAGAGGATGTTACAGGAAGAGGCAGAGACATTGCCCATAGTTAGTAATTGGAGCAAGCTAATAGATTACTTGAAAGTTAGTGTAGGCATGTATGACAAGATGAATTTTCGTGTAATATACTTAAATAAAAAATATCGTATAATTGCTGATGAACTACAAAAATGTGGAACAGTAGATCAGGCACCACTCTACATTAGAAATATTATAAAAAGAGCATTATCTTTAAGATGTATTAAATAAAACTTGATCTGACACTTAGAATAAGTAAGTTAAAAACAAAATAAGAAAGGAGTGTTAGAAATGAGAACAATACAAACAAAAATACTAAAACCAAAACTAGAGAGTTAGCGAAACAACTAGGAAATGTATCACAAGCATATGGGCTATTCAAGTTTTACAGATTCAAGGAGCTGTATGATAATGGTGGAATTACATGAAATAAGTAAGAAAAAACCACTATTAGCAAATAGGGTATCAGAGGATATAGAAAATAGCAATAGAATTTCCAGCATATGGACAACAAAGAGCAGCGAATGAGCTAAGAAAAAGGGGAATTCTGAAGGTGGATGTATGGGTCAGTTGAGACTTTTAAGAAAAGACTTAAAGCACTAGAAGCAAAAAGATGGAATAATTCTAACAGAATTACAGCTTTAGAAAAAGTTAAAGAACAAAAGATGGTGAAATTAGGTTATTTAAATTATGTAGGTAATATCAATGGACGAATTTATCAACAGACCTTTATTGATACCTATTCTCGTTTGCTAAGTAGATAAGACAGCTATTACGGCTGCAGACCTTCTTAATGATAGAATTTTTCGATGAGCAGAAGATACCATTATTACGCATTCTAACTGACAGAGGTACGGAATACTGTGGTAAGCCGGAAATTATCAGCTTTATTTGGGCATATCGATCATTCTAGAACTAAACTCCACAAACTAATGGCATATGTGAGAGATTTCATAAAACCATGCAAGACGAGTGCTACAATATCGTTTTTAGAAAGAAGATTTACAATTCTTTGCCAGATCTACAGATTGATATTGATCATTGGTTGCGTTCTTACAATGAGACGAGGCCTCATTCAGGCAAACATTGCTATGGTAAAACACCTATGCAAACTTTTCTTGATACATTGCTTTCCAGAAAAATATTAAATCAGGATTCTGATAGTATATTTAAATTCTTCTAATTCTCATCTGTCAGATCAAGTTGTGTCTAGTACAAATAATATTTCTGTTATGGGTTGTAATATTACTCAAGTTAAGAGCTTTTCATAAATGCATTAATATTTATATGTTAATGAAAATCACCTCAATTATGTGGAAAGTATAAAGATAGGCTACTTTCATATAAGTAGTCTATTACTCCTCCAATTTTGCAATCTCATCTAAAGATAAGCCAGTAAACTTGACAATAGTACCCACATCAACATTATTAGCTAGCATTGTTTTGGCTACTTCAATCTTGCCTTCAATCTTGCCTTCAATCTTGCCTTCAATTTTTCCTTTTTGAGTAGCATCATCAAGTTTTTGAGCGAGGACAGCCTGTTCGTCAAGAATACGCTTTATCTCTTGTTCATAGGCAATAAATTCTTTTTCAGACCAGTTAAATCTATTTAGTTCATCATATGCCTTTTTAATTATTAAATCACTGCCTATGATC
>BNGT01000079.1 GCA_016860565.1 Candidatus Mesenet longicola
TCTATGCTTTCTAAATTATCTACTTAATCTCTTTCAAGACAGGTTCTTAGAGCTAATATTAATAAAACTTATAGTACTGATGCTACTAACTTTATAATACATAATTTTGAACGAAATCTAGATAAATCAATTGAAGATCATATAAAAGATTTATCTGATAATTTTGATCGGTTGATGGATGAATATGCTCGTAATACTGGTAACCCTAGTACTTCCCTTAATGATGTAGAAGTAGAAGAAAGTAGTAAGAATTATGTAGTGAATAATTAGTAATGTAATTTTTAATTACATTACTTCACTAAATTTTTGTTGTATTTTGTATTATGCTCTTTTTGCTTCCTTCTGATTATGTTGCGTTTTAAAGCTACAGCTAGACGTTTTTTGTTTTCTTTATTTCTTTTTGACTTTTCCATAACTACAAATAACCTAAAGTATTGTAGCCGTTATAGCTCAGGTGGTAGAGCGCGTCATTGGTAATGACGAGGTCCCAAGTTCAACTCTTGGTAACGGCACAATACAATCATATTTAGCACCACTATAAATTATGTTTTTTAAAATTGCAATAATTGGATTACCAAACGCTGGTAAGTCAACCTTATTCAACAGGCTCATTGGTCGCAAATCAGCTATAGTAAGTAGTATCGCTGGTGTCACTAGAGATAGGCGTGAAGGCATAGGGAGAATTAGTGATCTCTCATTTAAGCTAGTTGATACAGGCGGTTGGGATGAGAAAATTACCTTCTCGCAACAAGTAATGGAACAATTAGAACTGGCAATTGATGAAGCCAATTTAACATTTTTCTTAATCGATGCTAGTTTGAGTGAGCAGAATAAAGAGCTCGCTAAATGGTTAAAAAAACGCACCAAAAAACCCATAATACTTATAGCAAATAAGTGTGAAAGTAAAAAATCTTGTGATGCTAATTATCTGCAGCATTTTGATTTCTTAGGTCCTGTATACATTTCTGCCGAGCATAACTTAGGTATGGCAGATTTATATGAAGTATTGAGCCCAATTATATCTCAGTTCTACAAAGAAAATAAACTAGAAAATAGCAGCAGTACTAATATTAGAATTGCAATTGTTGGCCGCCCAAACGTGGGTAAATCTACCTTTTTAAATAGTATACTTGGTAGCAATAGAGTTATTACTGATGAAAAATCAGGAACAACACGCGATCCAATAGACACAATTTATAATCATAATGGTCATTCAATTACTCTTATCGATACTGCAGGAATTCGTAAAAAAACACAAATTATAGATGATTTAGAGGCCATTTCTGTAAAAAATAGCTTGGATATCATAAGGCGCTCACATATAGTGATTTTGCTTTTAGATTCGGTATTTGGCATTGAACATCAAGATTTTCACATAGGAGCGCAAGCGCTGAATGAAGATAGAGGACTGATTATAGTTTTAAATAAGTGGGATTTAATTAACAGCAACGATCGCAAAGAATTACTTAAGTTCATAAAACAATATGAGCTTAGCCTCAGCGCTCCAATCATTACAACCTCGGCACTTAAAAATGTTCGCTGCACAGAAGTAATAGATAAATGCCTTAAGCTTTATACCTTCTTTGACCAAAGGATTAGTACTGCAATGCTTAATAGATGGTTTGAAGCTGCTATCCAAAAACACAGTCCTCCTTTAGCTAAAGGAAGATCGGTAAAATTAAAATATATAACTCAAATCAGTATAAGACCACCAGCCTTTGTCATAATGTGCAATACACCAGAAAACCTTGAAGAAAGCTACAAGCGTTACTTGCTCAATAGCTTAAGAGAAACGTTTTATATGGAAGGAATACCAATTAAACTAATTTTTAAAAAAAGCAAAAATCCTTACTCTAGTATAAAAAAGTAATAACCTGTTGTAGTGCGAAATATAAGAATATATCTTAAAAAGGGATAAAGAAAAGAATAAGGTAAGCAAAAAATAGGATGGTAATTTGTATCCAAAAATGACAAGGAATGGAAAATTTTAGAGCCACAAGTTGCACAAAGAGCTATAGAAGAAAGTATAATATTAGAACAATTATTAATGCAATAAGGTATATAAGAGGTAATGGAGCTAAAACATCATGGAAAACGATGTATGATTACCTTCTCAGGTGAACGGCAAATTGGAAAAAATACATTAGTAAAAGAGGTGAGAAAAATGAAACACCTTCAGTAGGAATAGTTAATCAGTAGAAACAACTCAAAAACAGAAGATATGATGCTGACAAAAGGGTAGAAAAAGCTGTTGAGGAGAAGAAAGTAACTTTCAAGGGAGACATTTAAGTTATAGCATATCCAACAATAATTTGAAGGATTCATAAGAAAGAAGAATCAACGGCATGACGAAAAGACTTGAACAGAGGGATGTTCTTCCTAGCGCTGTGTTTGATAACAAACCAATGAGGTTCAATTTTATTAAAGTCAGGAGA
>BNGT01000080.1 GCA_016860565.1 Candidatus Mesenet longicola
GGCTCTTTAATGATGATATTTGAAAACTCTGTCCTTTCCATGGATGAAATGGATGAGTAATAATAGCGTATCCCAACCTCTGCTTGGAATTTGGTGTAGTTGATTCTAACTGTGAAAGAAGTTTTAAAACGGATATTACAGGAAGAAATAGAGACATTGCCCATAGTTAGTAATTGGAGCAAACTAATAGATTATTTAAAAGTTAGTGTGGGCATGTATGACAAGATGAATTTTCGTGTAATATACTTAAATAAAAAATATCGCATAATTGCTGATGAGCTACAAAAATGTGGAACAGTAGATCAGGCACCACTCTACATTAGAAACATTATAAAAAGAGCATTATCTTTAAGAGCAACATCAATTATAGTAAGTCACAATCACCTAAGCGGCAATGTAAGACCTTCGCAGAATGATATAGATATTACAAAAAAACTTTCTTTAGCATGTTATCATATGGATATTGAACTTACGGACCACGTAATAGTAACCCCTAAAAGATATTTTAGTCTTAAAGAAAAAGGGTTATTATAGATAGTGATGTAATTGTATTAAATTTATGCTAAAAATTGCCACTTGGAACGTTAACTCTATACGTAAACGGATCGATCAACTCTGCAGCTTTGTTACTGAAGATGAAATTGATATTATAATGCTGCAAGAGATAAAATGTACAAATGAGCAGTTTCCTTATGAGCAAATTGAACAACTAGGGTATAAGTGTATAGTGCATGGAGAAAAAGCTAGGAATGGTGTGGCGATATTATCAAAATATCCAGTAATTGAGGATAGTTTAAGCACAAGTATTGTTGATAATGAAGAAGCACGTTATTTAGAGTGTTTGATTGAATGTAATGGTTTTAATCTAAGAGTTGCGAGTGTATATGTACCAAATGGCCAGAGCATTGATTCTGAAGCATTTAAGTATAAGTTACATTTTTTTGACTGCTTATATCAGCGTTTACATGATTTGTTTGGAAAAGAGGAAATAACCATAGTAGGTGGTGATTACAATGTTGCACCAAATAAGATAGATGTACATGACGATTATGCTAATGAAGATAAGATAGGTTTTAATATAGATGAGCGGGGAAAGCTTTTTGCCATACTTCATTCAGGTTACTGTGATGCATTTAGAATAACAAACCCAGAAAGTAAAGAGTTTAGCTGGTGGGATTACCGAGAAGGCTCATGGCAGCAAAATAAGGGTATGAGAATAGACCACATTTTATTATCACCAGAAGCGACAGATAGGTTAGAGAAGTGTTACATCAATAACAAAATGCGTGCAAAAGAAAACCCATCAGATCATGCTCCTGTTGTCTGTGTTTTAGAAGAAAGCATTAACTATTCCTTAAAATAATCTTAATTTTACCAGAATTATGCTATTATTTGTATAGTGCATTTAAACAAGAAGTATGCCAATTACACCAATTAATATAAAGATATCACCGATTGAATTAGATGATGAAGAAGACGTAGCAAAAAAGCAGCTTCCTGATGATTGGCCGGATCAGAATTTAATTGATTCTATTCAGAGTGAGAGATATCTTTCAATCCCAAAACATTCAGAAAAACATAATCAACTCACTCCTGAAAGTGGTATAGGAACAGATGACGGCTTGCCACACTTTCCTCATAACGTGAAGGAATATCAAGAAGAAGATAAGCAATCTATTAATTCTAGTGTTACTGGCAGTGAATATAGCCCAAAAGCTCTTGATGATATTCGATTTTTACAAGAAATACGAAACTTTCCTTTAAGTCAAAAGGATGATCAATTTGCTCTAAAAAATGAAGAAGATGAATATGATATAGAAGCAGAAAAAACTGCTAGGTCATGTATTGAATCTGTATTGCAAGAAACTTATTCTGACTCTAATGATTGGAGTTCTCAGGAAGATTCAAGCTATAGTTCAGATGATATTCTTCCAGAAGATTCATTTTTAATGAAGTTGGAAGTACCATTAACTGAAAATGAAAAGAATTTGATCCATGAATTTTATCAAAAGATGGAGGAGGTAGATGCACAAAATGACCAAGAGCGTAAAGAGAATATACATAACCCTAGTATAAATTGCACTGAGAACGCTTTAAAACGTATTAAGCGTCTAGTAGATGAATATTTGAAGAGAGGAATAAGGTTAAATTCATCTTATAAGGATAGCACTGTAACAAATTTGATATTTGAAAGAATAAGGTATGTTCTTGATGGTATTGTACGTGTAACCTATAACACTACAGCATATGGGCAGTTTAAGCCCTATGACATTCCTAATTATGATGAAGATTATGATGATGAATACGAATTATTTAAAGGTAGTAGTGCAGAAATTGTTAGCAGTATTATAGGAGATTTGCTGATAA
>BNGT01000081.1 GCA_016860565.1 Candidatus Mesenet longicola
CTCATATAGAGTCGTTTTTCCAATTTTAAATCTCTCGGCAACATTTGCTCTACTTTCTCCTTCATCCAATGCTTCCATTGCTTTTTTCCTTAAGTCGTAACTATACGCTGCTGGCATACAAACCCCACTACCATAAATCCATATCTTAACTTGTTTGGATTATTATGAGAAGAGCTATAGTTTTAAAGTGGAAGAATTAATAGAACGTTTTCGAGGATACAAAAATAGGCCTGAATTCTCTCAGCTTGATATAACTGGCATAACAGAGAGCAGTCCTACAGAATCAACAATTACAGAAAAAGCAGCATTAACTGAATCACTGAACTCAATAAAAAATAAAACTAAAAGCATCACTGATACACTGAAGGAAATTGGCACGGTGAGCCCAGGAAGTGGTTTAATGCCTGAGCAAAAGGTATGTTATCCTAAACGACCATACTTTAGTAGTCAAGAATATATTAATATTATTAATAATTTCATTGAAAAAAAATTAGAAAAATTTGAAAATGAATTAAGTTTTAAGGCTGAGAAGTTTTATGAATACAGTAATGTATACGCCGGTTTTAGTAGATTTGAAATAACTGACACTGCTGGTAACACAATGAAAGTTTCATATCTTGCAGAGAGTAAGAGATGGAATTTAAAAGTTAATGACGAAATTTTGACATTTGAGTGTGGTCAATCTCAATCAAGAGCTTTTGAGATAATAACAAAATATGTATATAACAAAGTTTACACTAAAAAAAGCGGAAATAGTACTAAAGTTAAATTAGAGAGTTGTAAACCTCTTAAAAAAATAGATTTCTTAACATCGCTTACAGAAATTCCCACCGCTATAGGATATAGACATTACTTTACAGATGGGTTAAGTCATAAAAAGCCTGTAAATAATAGTCCATCCCCTTTTAACTGTAGTTTTAAACCTATCGATGTTGCTGCTGGACTGACAATCTTCGGTACAATCTTAGCTTCATTGCTTACAAACACCACTCCAGCAATAGGCTATAATAATAGTACTAATACCTCCATTACCAATACTAACCTTAGCGCCACCACCAGTAAACCTGAGCAAGATGTTGATGAAGGCGGTATTTCAGCGGGAGCGATAGATGCAATAGTAGCAGGAACGGGAGTGATAATTCTTTGCTTTATATGTTATTGCTGTTATCGAAAAAAACGTCATAATGGTAAGTGTTATATTAACGAAAAAGGACAGGAAGAAGGCATATCTCTTGTAGCAACGGAAACGCAATCTCAATCATCAGAAAATGACCAACCAAGTACTTATACCATTGGAGAAATGATAATCTCTGATGCCAACATAACTGAAATACAAAAAGCATTAGATGGAAAATGCACCTCATTTGGACAAGAAAGGAAAGCACTTATATCATCAGAACAAAGAGAAGTGAAGGTACGTGCAGAGCCATCAACTTCATCACAACATACGCAAGGTGATGGATCACAGAATCCTCAGTGTTCAGGAGATGGTTCAACTGTAGGTATGTTGAAATCAAACACTTTATTTAAAAAGCAGGTTGAAGCTAACAATAAATCACAAGAAACACCAAAGTCTGGAGAACAATTGGAATCAGAACTTGATAATGCAATACAAACGCTTGAAATGCTTAAAAATGGATTACAGAGTAATCAGCTAATTGGTGCTGCAAGTAAAGTAGCGCAGGCTACAATAGAATTAGCAGATAAAGCAAAAGCGGTAGTATCACCTTCAAATGAGGGAGCAAATTCACTCCTGCAAGCAATACAGGTTGAAAGTCCTGCTCAGCAAGCTTCTAGATAGTTAAATAAAACTTAGTAGATCATATAGTTTATAAAAAAACTAGCTCTTACTGTAAGCATGCAATTGCCGTGGCGTCAGAACTATTGTGGCACTTTATACTTAAGTTTTGTGTTATTTGTTTAACCATATATAGCATATCCAACAATAATTTGAAGGATTCATAAGAAAGAAGAATCAACGGCATGACGAAAAGACTTGAACAGAGGGATGTTCTTCCTAGCGCTGTGTTTGATAACAAACCAATGAGGTTCAATTTTATTAAAGTCAGGAGAATATGGTGGAAGA
>BNGT01000082.1 GCA_016860565.1 Candidatus Mesenet longicola
ACTGGTTGGATAATAAATCCCGAGCAAGAAGATGTAATATTTAAATATTCAGGAGATACTAGATCTTTAACTGACGAAGCCCAACAAGCAACTGATGCAGTACTATGGAATGAAATCAATTGTAAGAAGGTTAATCAAGGCAAAAATGGTGAAGATATAGGGATACCAGATATTATTTGTTTTGAGCCAAGTGGTCCAAACTATACGCGTTGTGATATGGACATCACACATCAATCTACTTCATACAGTGCGCTTTTGAAGTTCATAGAAGCTGAAAATCTTGCTAAGTTTAGTAAAAAAAGCCCTGGAGAGTTTCTACAGAAAATTCAAACTATAATGGTGCATCACAACAAATTTGAACTTGGACCCGATAGATTTAATGAGGGTTTATTTGTGTTTAAAAAGTTGCTTAAGTATTTAGATCTAAGTAAAGAGGATTTAGATAACGAGCTTATAAGACAAGAAAAGAAATTGATTGAAGGTCTTGATAAGAGAAAACTCAAGGAAAATACCCCTATTATATCAAGGCCTATTATTGCTATTTTACCTAAAGAAACATCACTATTAGTTCATGCTAAAAACTTCATAATTGAGGATATCAAAGATACAACTGCAAAACTGGAAAAGATAGATGAAAAGCAAACTAAGGAATATCTGACATACAGTACCGTATTTCCCAAAATTGGAGAAAGATTAAATAATAAACAAATTACAGATTCAATATTCAACGTAGACAGTATGCAAAAATATAACGGTAAAAATTTGAATTTGTAATAACAGTAGTGAAACTCTAAACATAAGAGATGATATAGGGAAAAAATAAAAGATAAGACTAAGTTCTGATTTTTATAGAAATCAATAATATAAAGCATTTTTACGTGTTGCTAATCTACATATTGCTAAAGATTTATATATTTTTACTAAAGCTAGTGCCAACCCAAAATATTATATTTACTGCACTTTACCTGTTATTATTTCCCTCTTTCTCTGAAGGGTGAGAACTTTTTTACTCTATACTATTATCAGTATATACTACTATAGCGCTTTTTATAGAATTGAAGGGTAAAACAGAGAAAAAGTTTAGAGAGGCTGGAATGGTCCACCATAGCAACCTGTACGAACTTTTCTCTATTTTAATTTTAGCATGACTCTAAACCTGCCACAGCAGCCTATTTTACTCGGTATATATGTATACCTTTGCATCTAATGATGCCTCAAATAACTCTCTATTTTGTTTTCCATAATGTGACATTTTTA